>NZ_JBFAQK010000002.1:0-359763 GCF_040677245.1 Streptomyces kurssanovii | reverse complement strand
TCGGCAGGTCGGCGAAGGTCTTCGCCTTGGTGATGTCCTCGGACCAGCCCGGGAGCATCTCGTACACCGGCTTCGCGTGGTGGAAGTCGGTCTGGCTGTACGGGAGCTCCTCGACGCGCTTTCCGTCGATCTCGTACGCCACGCAGACCGGGATCTGCTCCCAGCCGGTGAGGACGTCCAGCTTGGTGAGGAAGAAGTCGGTCAGGCCGTTGACGCGGGTCGCGTAGCGGGCGATGACCGCGTCGAACCAGCCGCAGCGGCGGTCGCGACCGGTGGTGACGCCCCGCTCGCCGCCGATGCGGCGCAGCGCCTCGCCGTCCTCGTCGAACAGCTCGGTCGGGAACGGTCCGGCGCCGACACGGGTCGTGTAGGCCTTGAGGATGCCGATGACCCGGCTGATCTTCGTCGGGCCCACGCCGGCGCCGGTGCAGGCGCCGCCCGCGGTCGGGTTCGAGGAGGTGACGAAGGGGTAGGTGCCGTGGTCGACGTCCAGCAGGGTGCCCTGGCCGCCCTCGAAGAGCACGACCTTGCCCTCGTCGATGGCGTTGTTCAGGATCAGCGTGGTGTCGGCGACGTACGGCCGGATCTGCTCCGCGTACTGGAGCATCTCCTCGACGATCTTCTCCGCTTCGATCGCGCGGCGGTTGAAGACCTTCGTCAGCAGCTGGTTCTTGGTGTCGAGGGCCGCCTCGACCTTCTGCATCAGGATCGACTCGTCGTAGAGGTCCTGGACGCGGATGCCGACGCGGTTGATCTTGTCGGCGTACGTCGGGCCGATGCCGCGGCCCGTGGTGCCGATCTTGCGCTTGCCCAGGAACCGCTCGGTCACCTTGTCGACGGTGACGTTGTACGGGGTGATCAGATGGGCGTTTCCGCTGATCAGGAGCTTGGACGTGTCGACGCCGCGGTCGTTCAGCCCGCTCAGCTCGGAGAGCAGAACCGCCGGGTCCACGACGACGCCGTTACCGATCACCGGAGTACATCCCGGCGAGAGGATTCCGGAAGGGAGGAGATGCAGCGCATACTTCTGGTCGCCGACGACAACCGTGTGGCCGGCGTTGTTGCCGCCCTGGTAGCGCACCACATAATCCACTGATCCACCGAGCAGGTCGGTGGCCTTTCCCTTGCCCTCGTCACCCCACTGAGCACCGAGCAGCACAAGTGCGGGCACAGGCGTACACCCCTTCCGGGCGGGGCAAGACCAAGGTCAGGGGGCCGGAGCCGTGCCTGAGTCCTGGGACAGGTTGCCCCGGAATAGACGAAGCCCCTGGCGCAATAGCGCAAGGGGCTCTTGCACAAAGATGCTACCCGAGGAAGGACCGAGGTGTCGGATCCCGACCAGCTGCTGGTGGTCATCGACCCGGTCGCCCGCCGAATGGACGGCGAGTCCGTGCGCATCGCGAAAGATGTGCTGTGCGGCGGGTCGGAGGCGAAAATCTGTCTTCCCCAGGGCCCGGAGGAATTCGCCCGGGCACTCGCCCGGAGGGGTTCGCGCAGGCCGGTGGTGGTCGGCGACGACCGGGCTCTGCTGAGGGCCGTGGCCCTGCTGCACCGCGACCGCTCGCTTGGCGACGGCGTGCTCGCGCTCGTCCCCGTGGGCGCCTCCGTACGGCTCGCGCACTCCCTCGGCGTCCCCGCCGGGGCGGTCGCGGCGGCCAGGGCCGTCCTGGACGGGACGCCGCGGCGGCTGGATCTGCTGGTCGACGAGAGCGACGGGGTGGTCCTGGGCGACCTGGCGATCCCGGCGGCCCGCACGGCGGCGCACGTGGAGGGCGCCTCGGTGTGGACGACGGCCCGGTCCCTCGTACGCACCCTGGTGCGCCCCGCGCCTTCCGTCGCGCCGGTCCGCACCCACCGGCTGCGCGTGGAGGCGGACGGGGTCCTGATGTGCGACCTGGACCGGCCGGTCGAGGACGTCACCGTCCGCGCCGGGCCGGGCGGCCGCGCGGAGGTCGTCGTACGCCACGGCGCGACCACCGAGCCGCTGCGCGCGAGCGCCCTCTCCGTGACGGTCTCCGGCCCGGACTTCCGCTACCGGGCCGACGCGCACGTCACCGGCCCGGTCCGGACACGCACCTGGACGGTACGGGCGGGCGCCTGGGGCCTGACGCTCCCGGCGGCATCCCCGGCGGGCTGACCCCGCCGGGGATGCCCGGAGGGCCGACCCCGGCGTGGCCGCGACGGGCGGGCCGACGCCGGCGTGTCCGAGGGCCGGCCCCTGCGGGTCTCCCTCTCGCAGGGCTGCGGCGCGCGGGCAAAGGCCCAAGGGGTCCGGAGGGCTGCCCCCGGATACGGGCTCGACGCGGCCGAACCCGGCGAGGGGGTAGTCCGGCAACGGGTCCGGAGGACCGGCCCCGGAGAGCCGGCCCCCGCAGGGCACGGCGGGCCGGGCGGGCGCGCGGTGGCGGGGCGGGCGGGAAGGGTCGCGTCCGCGACGGTCAGGCCGCGCCGTGGAGCTGTTCGCGGTGTTCGCGCCAGCGGTCCATGAGGAGGGCGAGCTCCTTCTCCAGGAACTGGAAGAACTCCAGCGTCTCGGACATCCGCCGGCCCGCGCCTGTCTCGGGGCCGAGGCTCACCACGCCCTCCCGCAGGGTGTGCTCCCAGCGCTTGAGGATCTGGTCGCGGTTGGTGAGCGCCTCGTACCACTGGTTGCTGTGCACGCGGTAGCGGTCCCGGCGGGAGCCCGGTTCCCGCTCGCGGGAGACCATGTTGACCTGGGCCAGATAGCGGATCGCGCCGGAGACGGCGGCGGGGCTGACCTGGAGCTGCTGCCCGAGCTCGGCCGAGGTCATCACACCCGAGTCGGAGGAGAGCAGGGCGGCGAAGACGCGGGCCGGCATCCGGGTCATGCCCGCTTCGACGAGCTGGGCGGCGAAACGCTCCACGAATGCGGACACCGCGTCCTCGTCACGCGGCTGCTGCGCTGCCGTGGTCTGTTCGGTCACCACCGGATCATCTCCCCTTGTCACGGTCCTGAGCCGAGTTTATACGCTTCCTTAACTTCACAAATTTGTGAATTCAACGTACGTTCTGAAGCATGACGAAGGCAATCACCGTCTCCGGACTCCGCAAGTCGTTCGGGCGGACACATGCGCTGGACGGCCTCGACCTCGCGGTCGAAACCGGTGAGGTCCACGGCTTCCTCGGGCCCAACGGCGCGGGGAAGTCGACCACCATCCGGGTCCTGCTCGGGCTGCTGCGCGCCGACTCGGGCGCGGCCCAGATGCTCGGCAAGGACCCCTGGCACGACGCCGTGGAACTGCACCGGCGCCTCGCCTACGTCCCCGGCGACGTCGAGCTGTGGCCGGGGCTCACCGGCGGCGAGGCCATCGACCTGCTCTCCCGGCTGCGCGGCGGCATCGACAAGCGGCGCCGCGACGAGCTCGTCGAGCGGTTCGACCTGGACCCGACCAAGAAGGGCCGGGCCTACTCCAAGGGCAACCGGCAGAAGGTCGCCATCGTCGCCGCGCTCGCGTCCGACGCCGAACTGCTGCTCCTCGACGAGCCGACCGCCGGTCTCGACCCACTGATGGAGGTCGTCTTCCAGGACGTCATCTCCGAGGCGAAGGCCGCGGGCAGGACCGTGCTGCTCTCCAGCCACATCCTGGCCCAGGTGGAGAAGCTCGCCGACCGGGTGAGCATCATCCGGCAGGGGAAGACCGTGCAGTCCGGGACGCTGAGCGAGATGCGGCACCTGACGCGTACGACGGTCGAGGCGGAGACGGCCCGCCCGGTCAGCGGCCTGGCCGAGCTGCCGGGCGTGCACGACCTGCGGACCGACAGCGGCCGGGTGCGGTTCGCCGTCGACGGCGATCAGCTGGACGGTGCGATCCGCAGGCTCTCCGAATGCGGCGTCCGCAGCCTCGTCAGCCACCCCCCGACGCTCGAAGAACTGATGCTGCGCCACTACGGCGACGAGCTGGGCGCGAACGGACACGGCGCCACCGCCGACGGCACGCCCCGCCTCGCCGACGACGGAGCGGCACGATGAGCACGGCCACCGCCACCAAGGCACCCACCGCCCCCCGCGCCGCGAACGGCGGCAACGCGCTCGCCGGCACGATCGGCCTGCTCCGCTTCGGTCTGCGCAGGGACCGCGTCCGGCTGACCGTGTGGATCCTCGCGCTGGTCGTCGGCACCGTGTCGACGGCGAGCAACTACAAGACGCTGTACGCCGATCCGGCGGACCGCGCCTCGGTCGTGGCGACCATGGACAGCCCCGCCGGGCTCGCCATGAGCGGACCGCGCCACTACCTGGACGACTACGGCTTCGGCGCGATGCTGGGCCACCAGATGCTCGGCTTCATGGCCGTGATGGTCGGCCTGATGAGCGTCCTGATCGTCACCAGGCACACCCGCGACGAGGAGGAGACGGGCCGCGCGGAACTGGTGCGTTCCACCGCCGTCGGACGGCACGCGCACCTGGCCGCCGCCCTGGCTCTCGCGGTCCTCGCCAACATCGTTCTCGCCCTGCTGCTCGCGCTCACCCTCGGCGGTACGGGCATCGACGGCATCGACACGGCCGGCTCGCTGCTCTACGGCTTCGCGCACGCCGCCGTGGGCATCGCGTTCGCCGCTGTCGCCGCCGTCACGGCGCAGATCACCGCGCACACCCGAGGCGCGTCCGGCATGGCACTCGCCGTCGTCGGCGTCGCGTACGTGCTGCGCGCGGCAGGGGACGCGGGCGGCGACGGAGCGCTCGCCTGGCTGTCGCCGATCGGCTGGGCACAGCGCACCTACGTGTACATCGACAACCGCTGGTGGCCGCTGCTGCTGTGCCTGGTGCTCGCCGTCCTGTGCGCCGCAGCGGGCTTCGTGCTGTCCACCCGGCGGGACGTGGGCGCGGGCCTGCGGGCGTCGCGGCTCGGCAGCGCGGTGGCGTCGGACGCGCTGACCGGTCCGCTGGGCTTCGCCCTGCGGCTCCACCGGGGCATGCTCCTCGGCTTCGGCGCCGGGCTCTTCCTGATGGGCGCGATGTACGGGTCGATCCTCGGCGACGCCGAGGACATGCTGAAGAACATCGACCAGATCCAGGAGGCACTGGAGGAGATCGGCGGCGCCACGATGGCGGAGTCGTTCGCCTCGATGGTGATGATCATCCTCGCGGTCGTGGCGTCGGTGTACGTGGTGATGGCCGCACTGCGGCCGCGCGCCGAGGAGACCGCGGGCCGTGCGGAGCCGCTGCTCGCGACCGGGCTCTCCCGCACCCGCTGGGTGGGCAGCCACCTGGCCGTGGCGATGGCGGGCGGCACCGCGCTGCTGCTCCTGGCCGGGGTCGGCTTCGGGATCGCGGGCGCGGCTTCGGCCTCCGACGGCGGCCTGTTCCTCTCGCTGCTGGGCGCGGCCCTGGCGTACGCGCCGGCGCTGTGGGTCACGGTCGGCGTCGCGGTCGTCGTCTTCGGCTGGTTCCCTCGGGCGAGCGCGGCGGCCTGGATCGTGCCGGTGTACGCCTTCGTGGTCGGGTACCTGGGGCAGTTGCTCCAGTTCCCCGGCTGGATGAGCGACCTGTCCCCGTTCGGGCACGTGCCGCAGCTACCGGCCGCGGAGATGAGCTGGACACCGATGGTGGTCCTGACGCTCGTCGCGGCGGTGCTGGTACGGGTGGGACTCGAGGGCTTCCGCAGGCGGGACCTCGAAACGACGTAGCGGCGGCGGGGTGGCGGTGACCGCGGCGGTCGGCCGGGCGTCACAGTTCGACCCGGAGTGCCTCCAGCCCCCGGATCACGAACCCGCCCTTCCACCGCGGCTCCGCCACCAGCCGCATGTCCGGGCACTGGCGCAGCAGTTCTCCGAAGGACGCCGCCAGTTCGACGCGCGCCAGCGGTGCGCCCAGGCAGTAGTGGATGCCCGCGCCGAAGCTCACATGCGGGTTGTCCGCGCGCGACAGGTCCAGCGTGTCGGGGCGGTCGAAGCGGGTGCCGTCACGGTTCGCGGAGCCGAACAGCAGTGCCAGTTCCGAGCCGCGCGGCACCACGACGCCGTCGATCTCGATGTCGTCGAGCACCCAGCGCTCGAAGAGCTGGAGCGGGGTGTCGTAACGCATCAGTTCTTCCACAGCTGTGGACAACAGCGAGTGGTCCGCCCGCAGCGCCGCGAGCTGGTCGGGGTGGCGGAAGAGCGTCCACCACCCGTTGGCCGTCGTGTTGACGGTCGCCTCGTGTCCGGCGTTCAGCAGCAGCACACACGTGGAGATCATCTCCTGCTCGCTGAGCCGGTCGCCCTCGTCGTGGGCGGCGATCAGCGCGGAGACCAGGTCGTCGCCCGGCCGCTCACGCCGCGCGGCGATCAGCTCCCGCAGGTACGCGCTGAACTCGGTCGAGGCCCGCACCGCCCGCGCCGCCGTCTCCTCCGACGGATTCAGTTCGTACATCCCGCAGATGCCGGCCGACCAGGGCCGCAGCAGCGGCCGGTCGGACTCGGGGATGCCCAGCATCTCGGCGATCACGGCCACCGGCAGCGGCTCGGCGACCTCCGCGAGCAGATCGCCGCCACCCGCCTCCCTGAAGTCGGCGACCAGGCCGGCCGCCAGCCGCTGTACGACCGGTTCCAGCGCCTGCACGGTCCGCGGGGTGAACGCCTTCGTCACGAGCCGACGGATCCTGGTGTGGTCCGGGGCCTCCAGGTCGAGCAGACCGTGGTCGTTGAGCGTGTGGAACGGCTCGTGCGCGGCGGGCGGCGGAGTACGGCCGAACTCCTCGTGGGTGAAGCGGTGCAGATACGTCCTTCCCAGCCGCCGGTCCCGCAGCAGCGCCGACACGTCCGCGTGGTGGGGCACGAGCCACTGCCGTGTCGGCTCGAACCAGTGCACCCGGCCCCGCTCCCGCAGTGCCGCGAAGGCGGGATAGGGGTCGGCCACGAACTGGGGGGACCAGGGTTCGAAGGGCGCGTCCATGCCCGGACGCTAACGCTCCCTACGAGGGTGTGACCAGCCTCGCCTCGTACGCGAAGACCGCCGCCTGGGTCCGGTCCCTGAGCCCCAGTTTCACGAGGACCCTGCTCACATGCGTCTTGATGGTGGACTCCGCGACGACCAGGTGCGAGGCGATCTCGGCGTTCGACAGGCCCTGCGCGATCAGGACCAGGACCTCGGTCTCGCGCTCGGTCAGATCGGCGACCTGGGTCATCGCCGCGGGGCGCGGCGTCTCGGACAGCTTGGAGAACTCGGTGATCAGCCGGCGGGTGACGGTCGGCGCGAGCAGCGCCTCACCGGCGGCCACCACGCGGACACCGTCGGCGAGCTGCCGGGCGGAGGCGTCCTTCAGCAGGAACCCGGAGGCTCCCGCGCGCAGCGCCTGGTACACGTATTCGTCAAGGTCGAAGGTGGTGAGCACCAGCACCTTGGCGCCGCCGTCCGCCGCGACGATCTCGCGGGTGGCGTCGATGCCGTTCAGCTCCGGCATGCGGATGTCCATCAGCACCACGTCGGGCGCCAGTTCGGCGACCTTGGCGACGGCTTCGCGGCCGTTGACGGCCTCGCCGACGACCTCGATGTCGGGCATGGCGTTCAGCAGGACCGAGAAGCCCTCGCGGACCATGATCTGGTCGTCGACGATGAGCACACGGATCGTCATGACGTCTCCTCGGCGGGGATGGCGGCGACGGGGATGAAGGCGGTGACCTCGTACCCGCCCTCTTCGGTGGGCGCCGCGGTCATCTCGCCGTTCAGCATCGTCACACGCTCCCGCATGCCGGTGATGCCGTGGCCCGCTCCCGGCGAAGGCTTCACCAGACCCCGCGGCGGCGTGTTGACGATCCGCAGGCCCAGACCGCCGAGCACGTAGGAGACCTCGATCTTCGCGGTCGAGCCGGGAGCATGCCGGAGCGCGTTGCTGAGCGCCTCCTGGATGATCCGGTACGCCGACAGCTCGACGCCCTGCGGCAGCTCGCGCACCGCTCCCGTGACCGTCTTCTCCGTTTCCAGGCCCGCTTCGCGGACGTTGGAGAGCAGGTTGTCGAGGTCGGCGAGGACGGGCTGGGGCGCGTCGGGAGCCTGGTAGTCCTCCGCCCGTACGACGCCGAGGATGCGGCGCAGTTCGGTGAGCGCGGCGACCGCGTTCTCGCGGATCGTGGCGAACGCCTTCTCCAGTTCCTCCGGCGGGTTCTCCACCCGGTAGGGCGCGGCCTCCGCCTGGATGGCGACGACCGACATGTGGTGGGCGACCACGTCGTGCAGCTCACGGGCGATGGTGGTGCGCTCCTCCAGCAGGGTGCGCCGGTCGCGCTCGGTGGCGGTGACCGTCTGCTGGGCGGCGACCTCCTCCTTCGCCTCACGGCGGACGAGGATCATGCTCACCATCAGCAGCAGGATCGCGGAGGTGAACAGCATGGGCGCCGCGCCGGGGCCGTAGCCGCGGCTGATCACCGTGTCGGCGAACATCCCGTACGCGGCGGTGATCACCCACATCCAGCCGGCCGTCCGGGGGCGGGTGCGAAGGGCCACGACGATCAACACGGTCAGGTGCGACAGGAACCCGGCGGGCGCCCAGGGCCAGTCGTTCCACGACCCGAGCACCGCCACGAACGGGGTGCTGACGATCGACACCCACCAGGCGCCCACGGGCCTGACCAGCGTCATCACGACAGCAGCCGCGGGGACGAAGCCGCCGATGACGAACGCGAGGCCGCCCTCGTCGTCGGCGTAGGCGAGCAGCAGTGTGCACAGGGCGAGGAACAGCACCACGGCGTGCGGCAGCCACACCGCGCCGCTGCGTATCCGCTCGCCCGGCAGCCGGCGGATCAACGGCCCTTCGGCGCTCAGCGGCGCCAGCGGCCGGTAGGCGAACGCTTCGTGGAAGAGGTCCTGGCGGAGGCCGCTGAGCGCTCCCTGGGCCAGGTCGTATTCGGGGCTGCGGGTCTTCTGGGTCACGTAATGAAGGTAAGCGGGCGCAAGGGCCCCGGTCGTCAGCATCACTGCGGATCCTGGGGCGTCCGCCTTGAGTACTACCTGGTGGGGCCGGGGTTTCAGTAACCGGCCGGGCGAACGAGGCCCGTCTCGTAGGCGAAGACCGCCGCCTGGGTGCGGTCGCGGAGCCCGAGCTTCACCGGGACCCGGCTCACATGGGTCTTCACGGTCTGCTCGGCGACGACCAGCGCCCCGGCTATCTCCGCGTTCGACAGGCCCTGCGCGATCAGCGACAGCACCTCCCTCTCGCGCTCGGTCAGGTCACCGATCCGCTCCTTGAGCGGCGCGCGGGGCGCACCGGTCGTACGGGAGAACTCGGCGATCAGCCGTTTGGTGATGTTCGGCGAGAGCAGCGCCTCCCCGCCGGCGATCACCCGGACCGCGTTCGCCAACTCGTCCGCGGAGGCGTCCTTCAGCAGGAAACCGGACGCGCCGGCGCGGAGCGCCTCGTAGACGTACTCGTCGAGGTCGAACGTGGTCAGCACCAGCACCTTCACGCCGGGGATGTCGGCGGTGATCCGGCGGGTGGCCTCGATACCGCCGAGTTCGGGCATCCGGATGTCCATCAGCACGACGTCGGGCAGCGTCGCGGCGACCTTGGTGACGGCGTCGAGCCCGTCGACGGCCTGGCCGACGACCTCGATGTCCGGCTCGGCGTTCAGCAGCACCGTGAAGCCCTGGCGGACCATCATCTGGTCGTCGGCGATCAGGACCCGGATCGTCATGTCTGCTGCTCCGTGGGTAGAAGGGCGGTCACTTCGTAGCCGCCGCCCGGGATGGGCCCGGCGGCGAGATCGCCGAACACCTCGGCGCCGCGGCCGCCGTCCCGTCCGTCGAACGTCAGGAACCGCCCTCCTCCCGCCGCCATTTCACGCAGCGTGGCCGCCCGCCCGCGGTCGCCGTGAGCGGCGGCGGCCCGCGCTGCCGCACGGATGCTGTCGCGGTTGGCGGCGAACCGGTCCTCCAGCCGCGGGAGTTCGGCGGAGGTCAGCGTCCCGACGGCGGCGGGCGGTGGCGCCGGGACGGCGGAGGGCCGGACCGCGGCGGACACCGGAACGGCGACGGCGGCGGTGACGAGGCCGGCGAGCAGGGTGCGCCGAAGGCGCGACGCCATGGGGTTCCTTCCGGTCCGGATCGCTGTGCCAGGACCAGAAGTTACGAAGCGGGGCACGTCACCCGCGTCCCGCCGAAGAGCGCACCTGCGGCGTAGCTCTCAGGTATGACGGGTACGGGCAGGGCCGCTCAGGGGCCCTGCCCGTACCCGTGCCGCGTCAGCTCCTGAAGGTGTCCGCGTGCTCCTCGGCCCACTCGGCGAAGGTCCGGGCCGGCCGGCCGGTGACCTTCTCGACGGTGTCGACGACGGTACGGCCGACGGGCGGCGTGTTGCCGTACGCCTCCAGCAGGAAGCCGATGACGTCCTCCGGCTGCCCTGCCGCCTTCCACTGCTCGACCGCCTGCTGCTCGCTCAGTTCGACGAGCCGGATCTTCCTGCCACGGGCGGCGGCGAGCGCGTCGACCTTGTCCTGAAGCGTCAGCACCTGGGGGCCGGTGATCACGTACTCCTGGCCCGCGTGGCCGTCCTCGGTGAGGGCGACCGCCGCGACCGCGCCGATGTCGGCCTCGTGGACCATGGCGCTGAGCCTGTCGGCGAACGGTTCGCGCACCTCGCCGTCGGCGCGGATGCCGTCGGCCCACTCCAGGGCGTTCGCCATGAACTCCACCGGCATCAGCACCGTCCAGGCGAAATCGCTGTCCCGGACCGCGTCCTCCAGCAGGCTAGGGCCGCCGCCGTGCAGCACGGTGATCCGCCGCACGCCGGCCGCCTTCGCCAGCTCCAGGATGCGCGGGCCGGTCTCCAGCGGCGCGAAGTACGGGCCGCCGAAGGTGATCAGGTGCAGGCCGGTGACGCCCTCCAGGGCGGGGGCCAGGGTCTCGGCATCGGTGAGGTCGCCCCGCACGACCTCGACGCCGTCGGGGAGATCGGCCTTCGCGGGGTCGCGGGTCAGGGCACGGACGGACTGTCCACGGCGGAGAAGCTCCGCGACCACCTGGCGGCCTACTGTTCCGGTTGCTCCGGTCACGAGATTCGTCATGGGAAGAACGTAGGAACCCTTGCGGTCAGCTTCTGTCCGCAAGGTTCACCGAGCCCGTTCCGCAGGCTCGTGACGCAGGCTCTTTCCCCGGACTCACCAGGCCAGTTGGGCGATCTCCTCCGCCACCACGGCGCACGCGTCGGCCGCCGGGTCGATCAGCGGGAAGTGCCCGACCTCTTCGAGGAGCGTCCATCCGACGGTCTCGCCCGCCTTCGCCGCCGCGTCCACGAACGCCTCCGCGACGGCCGGCGGCACGACGACGTCCGTACGGCCCTGCACCACGACCGTCGCGATGCCGGTCGGCAGCAGGACGGCGGGATCACCGTGCGGGGCCCGCTCGTCGTACTGCGCCTCGCCGCCCAGCAGTTGCCGTACGGCGCCGCCGCACACGCCCAGCTCCACGGCCGCGCCGAAATCGGCGATGGGGGCAAGCGCGACGACACCGCGCAGCGGCGGCGGCGCGGCCAGCCGCCACGGCGAGCCGGCCGGCAGGACGTGCCGGGCGGCGGCCCACAGCGCGAGGTGGCCTCCGGCGGAGTGCCCGGTCACGACGGTCCGCCGCGGGTCGGCCTGCGGCAGCGCCTGCCGCGCCAGGTCCGGCAGGGCGTCCATCGCGGCGGCCACGTCGTCGAACGTCTCCGGCCACCGTCCGGCGACCGGCCCGTCCCCGCGCTGGCCCGGGATCTCCCGTCCGCGGCGGTACTCCACGTTGGCGACGGCGAGCCCCCGGCGCGCCAGGAAGTCGGCGAACGGCGTCACATGCCGCCGGTCGTACGGCGCCCGCCAGGCCCCGCCGTGCAGCACCACCACCAGCGGCACGGTGGCGTGACCGCTGCGCGGCGCGTAGAAGTCGACGACCTGGTCGGGATGCTCCCCGTAGGCGACGGATACGTCCGGCGCGACGGCAGGATGCGACATCGCCGACGCTTCCTCGGCGGCGTCACGGGCGACGGGGTCCGGCATGTGCTGCTCCAACAGTCCCGTGGGGGTGGCCTGTTCCACCTGACCAGCGCGGACGCTACCAGTTTCGTCCACGGGCGGCGGCGCCCCGCCCGCGGCGCCTCCGACCGCCGGGTCCGCCCCGGGGAACATGGCGTCCCCCGGGGCGGACCGGGCTCAGCCGGCGAGGACCTCCGCCAGGACGCGCGCCGCGCGCTCCGTGTCGGCGAAGCCCACGTACAGCGGTGTGAAGCCGAAGCGCAGGACGTCCGGGCGGCGCAGGTCCCCGACGACGCCCCTGGCCGTCAGGGTCTCCATGACCCGCGGCGCGTCCTCGCACCGCAGCGCCACCTGGCTCCCGCGCGCGGTGTGCTCCGCGGGTGTCAGGGACGTGACCCGTCCGGCCGGGACGTAGGCGTCGACGCACTCCAGGAAGAAGTCCGTCAGCGCCAGGCTCTTCGCCCTGACCGTCTCGATCGCGATACCGTCCCAGACCTCGAGCGCCGCTTCGAGAGCCAGCATGGACAGGATGTCCGGCGTGCCCACCCGGCCACGGGTGGATCCGTCGGCCGCCTCGTAGCCGGGCGTCATCGCGAACGGGTCGGCGTGCGACGTCCAGCCGGGCAGCGGCGAGTCGAAGGACGCCTGGTGGCGCTCGGCGACGTACAGGTACGCGGGCGAACCGGGGCCGCCGTTCAGGTACTTGTAGGTGCAGCCGACGGCCAGGTCGACGCCGTGCGCGTCGAGTCCCACCGGCAGGGCGCCCGCGCTGTGGCACAGGTCCCAGACGGCGAGGGCACCCGCGTCGTGGACGGCCGCCGTGAGACCGGGCAGGTCGTGCAGCCGGCCGGATCGGTAGTCGACGTGGTTGACGAGCGCCGCCGCCGTGGTGGGGCCGAGTGCCGACGTCAGGTCGGCCGGGTCGACGGGGACGATACGGCGACCGGTCATCCTGGCCGCCGACGACGCTATGTACCCGTCCGTCGGGAACGTCGTCGCGTCGACGAGAATGTCCGTCCGCGCCGGGTCGTCGTTCAGCCGTACGGCGCCCACGACGGCCTTGAAGACGTTGACGCTCGTGGAGTCGCCGACCACGATCTGCCCGGGCGCCGCGCCGACCAGCGGCGCGATCCGGTCGCCGATCCGCTCGGGCGCGGTCCACCAGTCGCCTTCCGTCCAGGAACGAATGCGCAGCTGTCCCCACTGCCGGTTCACCACATCGGCGACGCGGTCGGGGACGTGCGCGGGCAGCGCGCCGAGCGAGTTGCCGTCGAGGTACACGGCCTCGTCGAGGGCGAACAGCTTCCGGGCACCGGCCAGTTCGTCTGCGGCGTCGAGCGCCGCGGCCCGCTGGGCCAGGGACTCAGACATGGCTGCGCGCCGTCCACAGCTCGGGGAAGACGTTCTTGCGGGCACGCTTCTCGAGCCAGGACACACCGGCGGAGCCGCCTGTGCCGACCTTCGAGCCCATGGCCCGCCGGGTCGCCACCAGGTGGTCGTTGCGCCATCGCCACACCAGCTCGCCGACATCCGTCAGCGCCTCGCCGAGGCGCACCAGTTCGGTGTCCTGGTCGTCGCCGCCGTAGACCTCGGCCCAGACCTGCTCGACCGCCTCCGACGCCTCGTACTTCTGCGCCAGGTCCCGCTCCAGCACCTCGGCGGGCACGGCGTACCCGCGGCGGGCGAGGAGCCGCAGCACCTCGTCGTAGAGGCTCGGCTCGTGCAGGGCCTTCTCCAGTTCCGCGTGGACGCGCGGCGCGCCCCGGTGCGGCACCAGCATGGAGGCGGACTTGTCCCCGAGCAGGAACTCCATCCGCCGGTACATCGCCGACTGGAAGCCGGAGCCCTCACCGAGGGCGTCGCGGTAGGCGTTGAACTGCGCGGGCGTCAGGTTGGCGATGGGCTTCCAGGAGGCGTTGAGCGCCTCCAGCTCCCGTGCCGACCGCTTCAGCGCGTCCATCGCCACGGGGATCCGGTCCTCGCGCAGGGCGCGTGCGGCGGTCTCCCACTCGTGGACGACGACGGTGAACCACAGCTCCATGACCTGGGTGGTGACCAGGAAGACCATCTCGCCCGGGTCGTCCGACCGCGGATGCTGGAGGTGGGTGAGGACGTCCGCCTGGACGTAGTCCTCGTACGGCGTGGTGCCCGCGAAGTCCAGATTCGGGGCGGAGTCATGTGACATTGCTGTCTCCTCGACATCCGGGTAGCGGTCCGCCCCTTCCTGTCCGGTGTGGGCCCCGGTCCCCACTCGCATCATAAGCCGAGGATCACACCGGCGGTCCGGAGAGATATGTCCCGTCGTCGTCGTAGGGCCACGCATTGGAGACGCAGCCCTTCAGGCCCTTGATCTGCTGCATCATTACCGGGGCGGGTTCGCCGGGGCCGGGGCAGCCCATGTGCTGCCGGATGCCGATCTCGTGCCCGACCTCGTGGTTGATGATCAGATGCCGGTACTCGGCGGGTGTGCCGGCGAACGTCGGGGAGCCCAGCAGCCAGCGCCGCAGGTTCACCACGACCCCCTCGGTGGTCTCGCAGTTCAGTTCACCACGGGTGTTCAGACCCACGGCGAGGCAGAGCTTGTCCGCGGTGGCCGGTGTGGCGATCCTGATCACGAAGTCGGCGTTCGACGACACCAGCTGGAAGCGGCCGCGGCCGTTCGCGGCCCAGCCGCGCGGATGGGCCAGGATCTGCTGGATCTCGGCGGCCGCCTGCTGGGCGGACACGTCGATACCGTCCTCGACCTCCACCTTGTAGCGGCGCAGTGTGCCGGTGCCGGCCGCCGTCCCGGACGACTGCGCGACGGTGAACGTGCCCGGCCCCGACGCCGGCACGCTCGGCGGCTCGCTCTTGGCCGAGGGAGAAGGCGACGGTTTCGGCTTCGGCTTCGGCGAGCTGCCGGCGCTGGGCGACGGCGACGGTGAGGCCGACGGCTCGGGTGCGGGGTCCTGCGACATCAGTGGCGCGACGTCGGTCCCGTCGGCCGCCTCGGCGGGAGGCGGCCCGCCTCTCCAGTGCGCGAGGGCGGCACCGGCGCCCACCGACATGAGGGCGAGGCAGACGCCCAGCAGAAGTATCGGTCCGGTCGGACGGCGTCGGCCCGTGTTGCGGCGGCTCCGTCTGCGGCTGCGCCCGTTGCGGGCGGCGGCACGCTGGCCCAAGACAGATCTCTCCCCTGGTTCGGCCGGTGTTGGGGGGAGAGGAAGGTGGGGGCCTCTCACCGGCTGTGATCCGCGAATCGGCAGTTCGTGCGATCGTACCGGCCGCGGGCCGGCGACCCGGTTTCAAGGTCGCCGGACCCGGACCCGGTCGCGGCAGGGGCACGCACCCTGCCGCGACGGTTCAGCTCAGCGTCTCCGCGGCGGTCTGTGAGGAGTCGCGCAGGAACGTGGTGCAGCGCTCGTGCTCCTCCTTCTCGCCGATCGCACCGGCGGCACGGGCCAGCGCGTTCAGCGCGCGCAGGAAGCCGCGGTTGGGCTCGTGCTCCCACGGCACCGGGCCGTGGCCCTTCCAGCCGTTGCGGCGCAGCGCGTCGAGGCCGCGGTGGTAGCCGGTGCGCGCGTAGGCGTACGACTCGACGACGCTGCCCCGCTCGAAGGCGTCGTCGGCCAGCTGCGCCCAGGCGAGCGAGCTGGTCGGGTACTGGGCCGCGACCTCGGCGGCGGGGGTACCGCCGGCCAGGAGCTCGCGCGGTCCGGGCTCGTCGGGCAGGTGGGTCGGGGGAGGCCCCCCGAGCAGGTTCTCGTGGATCGACATGGCCCCCAGTCTCACAGGTCGGGCCGTGTTCCGTGGCCACCGGCCGAAGGACGACCGCGAAGCGGTCCGTGAGCGGGTCAGCGCTTCCGTGCCGCCTGCGGCTCGAGCGGCGGCGCGGTGACCCCGCAGCTGACCTTGCACTCCGGGTGGCACACGTCCGCGCCCTTCGGCGGAGTCCGCACCGTCCCCCATGCGATCAGCGCCCCGGCCACCAGAACTCCCGCGCACATCGGGATCGCGAGCCGGAACGCCTCGTCGAACGCCGTCGCCGAGCGGTACGCCTCGGGGCCCATGCCGGCGAGCAGCGGCAGGGCGGCCACCGCGATCAGGCCCGCGGCACGGGCCGCCGCGTTGTTGATGCCGCTCGCGATGCCCGCCCGGCCGGTCTCCACGGACGCGAGGACGGTCGAGGTCAGCGGGGCGACCAGCGTGACCATGCCCAGGCCCATGACCAGCAGGGCGGGCAGCACATCGACGAGGTAGGACGCGTCCTCGCCGACCCTCAGCGTCAGCATCATTCCGACGGCGCAGAGCAGCGGCCCGACGGTCAGCGGGATACGCGGGCCGATGCGGTCGCCCAGCTCCCCTGAGCGGGCGGACAGCAGCAGCATCAGCACGGTGGTGGGCAGCAGTGCCGCGCCCGCGCCGAGGGCCGAGTATCCGGCCACGACCTGGAGCTGGAGCGCGACAAGGAAGAAGAAGCCGCCGAAGGCCGCGTACACGCAGAGCGTCACCAGGTTCACGGCGGTGAACTGGCGGATCCGGAAGAGGGACAGGGGCAGCATCGGCTCCGCGGTGCGCCGCTCGACCAGCACGAACACGGCTCCCACACACGCGCCGGCGAGCCCGGCCCACACGGTCTCGTCGATGAGCGCGTAGGTCACGAGCCCGAGCGCCGCCGCGCACAGGGCGGCGCCCAGGACGTCGAACCGGCCGGTCGCCCTCGGGTCGCGGGACTCCGGTACGTGCCGCAGCGCCACCGGCACGCACAGGACGGCCAGCGGCACGTTGAGCAGGAACACCCAGCGCCAGCCCGGGCCGTCCACGAGCCAGCCGCCGACGAAGGGGCCGATGGCCGCGCCGACGCCGCCGAGCCCCGACCACAGGCCCACGGCCCGCGACCGGTCGTCCGGATGGAAGCTCGCCTGGATGAGCGCCAGCGATCCGGGGGTGAGCAGGGCCCCTCCGATGCCCTGGAGCGCGCGGGCGGCGACCAGCACACCACCGTTGGGTGCGATCCCGCAGAGCAGGGAGCCCAGGGCGAACCAGACCACGCCGAGGACGAAGATCCGGCGGCGGCCGTAGCGGTCGCCGAGTGCCCCGCCGAGCAGGATCAGCGCCGCCAGCGTCAGCATGTAGGAGTTTACGGTCCACTGCAGGACGCCCAGGTCGGCGTCGAGGTCCCTGCCGATGCGGGGCAGTGCGACGTTGACGACGGTGGAGTCGAGCAGTGCCATGCCGGACCCGAGGACGGTCGTCAGGACCACCCAGCGGCCGGTGGCGGATGTCAGCCTGATGTCCCCCGGACTCGTGCCCATACGGGGATCATCGCAGCCGCCTCACGACGCTACGACCCGAAGGCCCTGTCCCGTCTCCCGTGTCCCGTCCGGGACCCTGTGGGGTCCTACGGCTGTCGGACGACTCGGCCGAGCGCCCGGATCAGGGCGTCCGCGCCGCGTTCCGCCTTGCTGCGCGGACAGCCGACGTTCAGCCGGACGAAGCCTTCGCACCCGTACACCCCTCCCGGCATGATCGCGACCTTCTCCCGTTCCACGAGCTCACGCTGGAGCACCGCGTCCGCGGTCCGGGAGCCGATGCCGAGCGGGCGGAGGTCGATCCAGGCGAGGTACCCGGCCTGCGGCGGTTCCCAGCCGAGCTGCGGGAACGCCGCGCCGAGCCGGTCGGCAAGCATCCGGAGGTTGCCGGCCACATAGGCGTTGAGGTCGTCCAGCCACGGTCCGCCCCGGCGGTAGGCGGCGATGTGCGCGGTCAGCGACAGCACGGCGGGCGACGCGAGGCCCTCGCCGGTCTCCATCCGGCGCACGAACACGGCGTGGTCGGCGGGGTCGCCGATGATGCCGTACGAACCGCTCAGGGCCGGGAAGTTGAACGCCTTGGTACCGGAGGTGATCAGGGCCCAGCGGCCGGTGCCGTAGCGGGTCCAGGGGAGATGCACCCCGTCGCGTACGAAGTCGGCGTGGATCTCGTCGCTGACGACCGCGACGCCGTGCCGTGCGGCGAGCTCGGCGGTCCGGGTGAGCTCGTCGTGCGTCCACACCCTGCCGGTGGGGTTGTGGGGCGAGCACAGCACCAGGACCCTGCTGTCGGGCCGGGCGAGCTGCCGTTCCAGAGCCTCGCCGTCCCCGACGGGCACTCCGCGCAGATCACGTCCCAGACCGGTGATCGCCTTGATGAAACCGTCGTACGTGGGGGTGTGGACGACCACGCCGTCGCCCGGGCCGGTCCACATCCGCAACAACTGGGAAAGCTGGTTGAGCACGGAGGGCGCGTACACGACGCGGTCGGTGTCGATGTCCGTGCCGTACCGGACGGCGAACCAGTGGCGGATCGCGGACAGGAATTCCTCGTTCCGCCAGTCGGTGTAGCCGAAGACTCCGTGCGCGATCCGGTCACGGAGGGCGTCGAGGACCACGGGAGGAGACGCGAAGTCCATGTCGGAGATGGTGAAAGGCAGCAGGCCGTCGGTCCCGAACCGGTCGGCGACACCGTCCCACTGCACGCTCCAGGTGCCCCGCCGGTCGACGACCGCGTCGAAGTCGAAGCTCACGATTCCCCTCCCCTGTGGACACACCACGGGCCCGGCGCCCGCGAGGGGGTACCGGGCCCGTGGTGAGGCGGCTACTTACTTGATCTTGGTGCCGGTGGAGCGCAGGGCCGCGCACGCCTCCGTGACACGGGTGGCCATGCCGGCCTCGGCCAGCTTGCCCCAGGTGCGCGGGTCATAGGTCTTCTTGGAGCCGACCTCGCCGTCGACCTTGAGGACGCCGTCGTAGTTCTTGAACATGTGGTCCGCGACCGGACGCGTGAAGGCGTACTGGGTGTCGGTGTCGAGGTTCATCTTCACGACGCCGTTCTCCAGGGCCGTGGCGATCTCCTCGGCGGTCGAGCCGGAGCCACCGTGGAAGACGAAGTCGAACGGGTCGGCCTTGCCGTACTGGGCGGAGACACCCGCCTGGAGGTCCTTCAGCAGCTCGGGGCGGAGGACGACGTTGCCCGGCTTGTAGACGCCGTGCACATTGCCGAAGGACGCGGCCAGCAGGTAGCGGCCCTTCTCACCCAGGCCCAGGGCCTCGGCGGTACGCAGCGCGTCGTCGACGGTGGTGTAGAGCTCGTCGTTGATCTCGTGCGTGACACCGTCCTCCTCACCGCCGGTCGGGGTGATCTCGACCTCGAGGATGATCTTCGCGGCGGCGGCCTGCGCCAGCAGCTCCTGGCCGATGGCCAGGTTGTCGGCGAGGGTCTCGGCCGAGCCGTCCCACATGTGGGACTGGAACAGCGGGTTGCGTCCGGCCTTCACGCGCTCGGCGGAGATGTCGAGCAGCGGACGTACGTAGCCGTCCAGCTTGTCCTTCGGGCAGTGGTCGGTGTGCAGCGCGACGGTGATGTCGTACTTGGCGGCGACGATGTGCGCGAACTCGGCCAGGGCGACGGCGCCGGTGACCATGTCCTTGCTGTACTGGCCACCCAGGAACTCGGCACCGCCGGTGGAAATCTGGATGATGCCGTCGCTCTCGGCCTCCGCGAAGCCACGCAGTGCGGCGTGCAGGGTCTGGGACGAGGTCACGTTGATGGCGGGGTAGGCGAACTTGCCTGCCTTCGCCCGGTCAAGCATCTCGTTGTAGACCTCGGGAGTCGCGATGGGCATATGTCCGCTCCTTGTGATGTGCGGGTATGTGGTACGGGGGGCCGGGGTGCGTCCCCGGTGAACCCAGTGCCCTGACCTTGGGCGACGTCATCGTCGCGGCCTATCTTTCCAGACTCCCGCCCTGGGTCCACCATGCCTGCCCCGCCTGCATGGCGAAGGGGCGTGCTGTTTCACGTGAAACAGCACGCCCCTCGGAATCTCCGCAGCTCAAGCCATGATCAGGCGAGACCGAGCTCATCGAGCGAATACGCGTTGATGTACTTCAGGCCCGCCTCGGCGATCTTGGGCGCGGCGCCGCGCTCCACGATCACGGCCACCGCGACGACCTCACCGCCGGCCTCCCTGACCGCCTCCACGGCGGTCAGCGGGGAGCCGCCGGTGGTCGACACGTCCTCCACGACCAGGCAGCGCCGGCCCTTCACGTCCGTGCCCTCGATCCGGCGCTGCATGCCGTGCGCCTTGCCCGCCTTGCGGACGACGAACGCGTCCAGCCGCTTACCGCGCGCGGCGGAGGCGTGCAGCATCGACGTGGCCACCGGGTCGGCGCCCAGCGTCAGCCCGCCCACACAGTCGTAGTCCAGGCCGGCGGTGGCGTCGAGCATCACCTGACCGACCATCGGCGCGGCCTCGCCGTCCAGCGTGATCCGGCGCAGATCGATGTACCAGTCGGCCTCGATGCCCGAGGAGAGGGTCACCTTGCCGTGCACCACGGCCTTGTCCTTGATCTGCTGGAGCAGCTCAGCACGCACGTCAGTCATGGGGCTCAGCTTAAGCGCGTCGGTCCCCCGGCTCAGAGCCGCCGCCAGCTCCAGGTCGTCGCGATCTCCAGTGGCTCGATCGGGGTGACGAGCTGCGGATGGGTGTTGAGGCCGTTCGGCGGGCCGGACTGCGGCTCGACACAGACCGCCTCGGCCTGCTCGTCGTAGACCACGACCCACTGGGCCGGGCTGCGGACGATCAGCTCCAGCCGGCCCGGCCAGGTCAGCGTGACGTCGACCCCGTCGGGCATACCGAAGCAGTCGTCCCAGGGGCCCGGGAGCGGCGTGATGCGCTTGCCGGTCGGCAAGTGGTCCTCCCCGCGCTCCTCCTGCCACTCGGGCGTGAAGCCGATCCGTACGTCCTCGCCCCCGTCCCCGAGGTCACGCAGGAACCAGGGGTGCCAGCCCGCCTGCGCGGCGAACGACGTCCCGTACGTCTCCACGCCCATCCTGATGGTGACGGAGTCGTCCGCCAGCTCGAACGTCTGCGTGACCCGCCCGGTGTACGGCCACGGGTCGGCGAGGTCGTACGTGAAGGCCGCCTCGCTCGCGCCCGCCCGCGCGGTACGCCACACGGTGTCCCGGCCGGTGCCGTGAATGGCGTGCGGCGGGGCGTTGAGCGGCAGTTGGTGCGGTACTCCACCGTTGCTGAACTGCCCGTCCCGCGTGCGTCCGCACCACGGCACCATCGGGAAAGAGCCGTACCGCTCGCCCTGTCGCAGCACCTCGGTGCCGCCGATGCGCAGGCTTCCGATACGGCAGCCGTTTTCCGGATGCACGGTCAACTCGACGTCACCGGCGGCCAGCCGGATGCTCTGTTCGCTACTCACACCCCGACATTACGGCGTGTCACCTACGGCGGCGCAGCGCCCTGCCGACCACGACCGCCGATGCCAGTGCGAGGGCCGCGGCGGGTGCCAGCCACCGCAGGGTGGCCCCCGCGGAGGAGGCGTCGGGAGCCGGGGTGGGCGCGTAGCGGCCACGCGGCGGGGCGTGGTCGACCTCCTCGGCGCTGCGGCCGATCATGGTGCGCCGTGCGTGGGCGGCCTCGGCGGGCACCGCGCCCGGCAGACCGGACAGATCGTCGAGATCGTCGACGGCGTCGACGCCGTCGAGGTCGTCCACACCGTCGAGGTCGTCCCCGGCGACCAGGTCGTCCGCGCCGTCGACCTCGTCGAGGTCCCCGAACTCTTCGTCGGCGTCGGCGCCGAGCGACGGCGGAGGTACGGGTGCGTCGAAGACCGAGCCGGCGGCGTCGGGCGCGTCGTCCGCACCGGCCGCGTCGTGGGCGTCCCGCCCGGCGTCGGCCGCCGGGCCGCCGGTTCCGTCGGCCGTCCCACCGGCTGCTTCCTGAGGTTCCGGGGCCGGAGCGGCACCGTCACCCGCGCCTTCCGCGCGATCCCCGGGCTGCGGGTCCTCGAAGGCGGCCGCGGCCAGCGCTTCCGCGAAACGGTCGAGAAGCCGGTGGGCCGCCGACACCTTCGCACCGGCCGCGAGATCGGCCAACCGGCCCTCGGCGCGCGCGGAGCCGCTGAACGTCACCGTCGTGCCGCCGTCGGTCGGCGCGGGACGGATCGTCAGCGTCACCTTCACCGAGCCGCCGCCGCGTGCCTCCGCGCCCTCGCCCTCGACGGCGAAGGCGCCGCCCCGCTCGTCGTCCTGCTCCGTGATGTGCAGCGCGCCGCGGTAGGTGATGGTGTGGCCGGCGACTCTGACCTTGAGCCGTCCCGACAGGGGGCCCGCCGACTCGTCTGCGTCCTGCTGGAGCCCAGGGACGCACCGGGCGACCCGGGCGGGGTCCCGCAGCGCACGTCGGAGGGTCTCAGCCGGTACCGGAACGAACACCTCATGCTCCATGGAAGCCGAGCCTACTCAGCACGGCCCGCCACGTCTGCCTTTCCCGCGCGCGCCCGTCACGTCCGCGTCTTCGCCGGCCCGGCCGGCGGCCGCCCCGTGCCCGGGCCGCGGCCGTGGCGGTGGCCGTCAGCGCGTGTAGCGCGGGTGGACCAGCGTCGAGGGCACCAGACCTGTCAGCCGGGTCCGCTCGGCGGCGAACGTATCCTGCGTGAGCGTGTCCTCGACCTCCGAGCGCAGCAGCGGCGCGTCCGCGCCGATCCCGAGCCGGGGTGCGCTGCCCTCGGCCGCGATCAGCAGTCCCCAGTCCGTGGCGGCTTCCGCTCCCGCCCTGAACCTCGCCGGACCGCCCGCCGCACCGGTCTCCGCCCCGCGGACGCGGTAGGCGGTGGTGCCGAAACCGGCCGCCCGCAAGGTCGTGTCGACCGTCCAGTACGTACGGGGCCGCGAGGTCGGGCCCGCGTGGACCACGAGCCGCCCGCCGTCCGCCAGGACCCGCCGGGCCAGCCAGTAGAACTCCAGCGAGTAGAGCTTGGTGCTCGCGGTGATACCCGGGTCGGGCAGATCGGAGACGATCACGTCGTACGCGCCCTCGTGCTCACGCAGCCAGGAGAAGGCGTCCGCCGTGACGACCCGCGTCCGTGGGTCGTCGTACGCGTGGTCGTTCAGATCGGTGAGCGCCGGATCGCTGCGGGCCAGCTCGACGACCCCCGGGTCGAGTTCGACGACGGTCAGCGCCCGCACATCGGCGTACCGCAGCACCTCGCGCGCCGCCAGCCCGTCGCCGCCGCCGAGGATGAGCACCCTGTCGTGCGGACCGCGCATGGCGGGGTGGACGAGCGCTTCGTGGTAGCGGTGCTCGTCCTTGCCCCGCACCTTCAGCCGGCCGTTCAGGAAGAGGTCCGGCGGCCGGGAAGGCCCGCCGGTGACCACCACCTCCTGGACCCCGGTGCGCACCGCCACCCGCACATCGGCGCCGTAGACCGCCCTGCGGGCCGCCCGCTCGAAGTCGTCGACCATCACGGTGGCGCCCGCGAGCACCGCCAGCACCAGGACGTTGACGGTGAGCAGTCTGGTCCGCCAGCGCGGTGTGAGGTCACGGCGGAACAGCCACAGCACCACCGCCCCGCCGGCCACGGCGTTGACCGCTCCCGTCACCAGCGCCCCGGTGAGTTCACCGAGCCACGGCAGCAGCAGGAAGGGGAACGCCAGCCCGCCGACGAGCGCCCCCACGTAGTCCGCGGCGAACAGATCGGCGACGGTGCCCTCCGCGTCGCGCCGGGAGATGCGCTGGATCAGCGACATCAGCAGCGGCAGCTCCGCGCCGATCAGGATGCCGATGGTCAGGCTGAAGACCACCAGCGGCACCCCGGATCCACCGAACCAGGCGAAGGACGCGTAGAGCACCATGGCCGAACTGCCGCCGACCAGCGCCAGCGCCGCTTCCAGCAGCCCGAAGCCCACGGCGGCCCGGCAGCGCATCCGCTTGGCGAGGAGTGATCCGATGCCCATCGCGAACACCATCACGGACAGGACCACGGACGCCTGGGTGACCGAGTCCCCGATCAGATACGTGGCGAGCGCGACGAGTTCCAGCTCGTAGACCAGGCCGCAGGCCGCGCAGACGAAGACCGCGGCGAGCACGAGATGGCGGCCGGACTCGGGACGCACGGGCAGCACCATGTCCTGGGGCGGCGAGGTCTGCGGCCGGTCGATCATCCTCGACACGCTACGTCACGGGCGCCACACCGTTTGTCACCCACAGGTGTCGACTACGGCCCGGAAGGCTCGGGGTGGCGATCGGGGTGGCGCATGCTCCGCGCGCTCTGCGACCCCTGCGCCGCGAAGCCGACGCGCGTACGCGTGACCACGAGCCGGCCCTCCTGCGGGTACGCGTGCCAGGTGCGCCACCGCGCCTGCCCCTCGCCGCTCTGCGCCACCATCGCGGTGAAGGCGTGGGGGGAGCCGGGGAACGTGCCGGCGAGACCGTGGGGGTGGTCCGCGACGAGGGCCAGCAACTCCTGGGCCCGGCCCGCGAACGAGCGGTGGGAGAGCGTCTCGACACGGGCCGCGAACTCGTACTCCCAATCGCCGAGCCGCTTCGCCACCCCGAGGGGCAGCGGCGTGCTGCTGCCGGGGATGCAGGCGACGGTCTCCGAACAGGTGCCCCGTTCCTCCTCGAGCAGCACCTGGTGGGAAGCACCCAGCAGCCTCAACTGCAGTTTGCAGCCTGACAGTTCGAGGTCCAGGACGGCCAGGGCGGGGAGCGGCTCCCGGCCGAGCGCCCAGGCGAGGTCGTCGGCACGGGTGTCGGTGTAGGCGGTATCGATGGTCGTGAGCATGGGTCGGCTCCGCAAGCGCGCTTCGGCGGGTGGACGCGTGGACCTGGCACTCCGGAAGGGTGCGCAAGACGTGTGGGGGGTGGCCTGCTTCGGTCCACGTGAGGTCCGAGGGCTGGATGGATCCAACAGGTTCCGACAGTGAGAAAATCACGAAGTGGACTTCGCCCACAGCGTTTTTACCCAACTTGGCGCGGTTTCCATCCCCTCGGGGGCCCATAGGTTCAACTGTTCAACGGAAAACGAGCAGGTGAAGTCAACACATCCGCCGGACTTTCTGCCAACAGGGAGGCGCCCGGCGGGTGTTGGCGTCCCCCGCCCACCCGCCGGGCATCTTCACCGCGCGGACCAGCTGCCCCGTGTCAGCTGCCTCCGCCGCATCCGCCCCCGCCCCCGCCGCATGACGAGCTGCTGCTGCATGACGAGCCGCTGCTGCCGCCGCACGACGATCCGGAGCCTCCACCGTCTCCGCCGCCCCACCACGCTCCACCGCCGCCCGCGGCGCCACTGCCGGTGCGACGACGGTTCCCGCGGCTCCTGCCGGAAGCCGCCACCGCGACGAACACGATCACCACCAGAGCGAACAGCACGATCCCGAGAAACATCATGATTTCTCCCCGTCCTTCTCGTTCCCCCGAAGCGAGACCTCGCGACGCTGCGTGACCGCTTCTCCCGCACCCGCTGGACGCTCACCCGCGGGACGCTTACCTGCGTGGCAATGGGATGCCCTCGGCCACTCGGAGCCAAAGCAGACTTGAGCAACTCCAGAGGTTCCGCGCAGGATGACCGCCATGACGACGCACAGGACAGCAGGCGAAGAAGGCCCCCGGCCGCTGCTCAACCGCAGGCTGGCGGAGTTCGGCACCACGATCTTCGCGGAGATGTCGGCGCTGGCCCTGCGCACCGGCTCGATCAATCTCGGCCAGGGCTTCCCCGACACCGACGGCCCCGAGGAGATCACGGAGGCGGCGGTACGGGCCCTGCGTGACGGCAGGGGCAACCAGTACCCGCCCGGTCCGGGCGTCCCCGAGCTGCGCATCGCGATCGCGGAGCACCAGCGGCGCTTCCACGGCCTGGCCTACGACCCGGACACGGAGGTCCTGGTCACGGCTGGCGCCACCGAGGCGATCGCGGCCGCCCTGCTCGCACTGGTGGAGCCGGGTGACGAGGTGATCGCCCTGGAGCCGTACTACGACTCGTACGCGGCGAGCATCGCCATGGCGGGCGGCGTACGGGTGCCCGTGACGCTGCGCCCGCACGAGCTCGCCTTCCGCCTCGACCTGGACGAGCTGCGTGCCGCGGTCACCGACCGCACCCGTCTGCTCCTGATCAACACGCCGCACAACCCCACCGGCACGGTCCTGACCCGCGCCGAGCTCGCGGCGATCGCCGAGCTCGCCGTCGAACGGGACCTGCTCGTGGTCACCGACGAGGTCTACGAGCACCTGGCCTTCGACGGCGAGCATGTGCCGCTGGCGTCGTTCCCGGGGATGCGCGGGCGTACCGTCACGATCTCGAGCGCCGGCAAGA
Source organism: Streptomyces kurssanovii (assembly GCF_040677245.1). Taxonomy (NCBI): domain Bacteria; kingdom Bacillati; phylum Actinomycetota; class Actinomycetes; order Kitasatosporales; family Streptomycetaceae; genus Streptomyces; species Streptomyces kurssanovii. Next base: position 333,706 of record NZ_JBFAQK010000002.1, on the reverse strand, counting down.
CGTTCTCGTTCACCGGGTGGAAGGTCGGCTGGGTCACCGCCTCCCCCGAGCTGATCTCGACGGTCCGCTCGGCGAAGCAGTTCCTGACGTACGTCTCGGCGGGCCCCTTCCAGTACGCGGTCGCCGAGGCGCTCCGCCTTCCGGACGCGTACTTCGACGGCCTCCGCGACGATCTCCGTGCCAAGCGCGATCTGCTGAGCGACGGCCTGTCCGCGGCCGGGTTCGCGGTGCACCGCCCCGCCGGGACGTACTTCGTCACCACCGACATCCGGCCGCTCGGCGAGGAGGACGGCTTCGCGTTCTGCCGTGCGCTGCCGGAGCGCTGCGGGGTGGTGGCCATCCCGAACGCGGTCTTCTACGACCACCGCGACGAAGGCGCGCCGTTCGTGCGGTTCGCGTTCTGCAAGCGGGTGGACGTCCTCGATGAGGCCGTCGCCCGGCTGAAGTCCCTGGCGCCCTGAGAAAGCGGCAGGCCCGGCGGGCCGGCGATCACAGGGATCGCGGACCTGCCGGGCCTCACGTGCGCGTGTCAGGCGTCGTCGGCCGGCTTCTCCTCCTCCGGGACGGCCAGACCGAACTGCTCCGCGAGCCACTTGTCGAACTCGATCGAGGCGCGGACCCAGCTGACCGTGGACGAGACGAAGTGCTCGAGGCTCACGCCCGTGCCGATGAGCATCTGCGCCTCACCGATGAGGCGGATCGTCGGAAGCTCGGCGCCCTCCTCCTCGTGGAGGTGGGTGTAGACCTTCGGCCACAGCGTGCGGCGGTTCCAGTCGTCGACGGCGTCGAGGATCTTGGCCTTCTCGGTCACCGCGTGCGGGCGGTCGTAGAAGGTCCGCACCGAGAAGACCTGCTGCTCGCCCTCACCGCGGAACATGAAGTACGTGCGGAAGTCCTCCCACGGCGCCGCGAGGTCACCCTCGTCGTCGACGACGTACTTCAGCTCCATCTGGTCGAGGAGCTGCTTCACCAGGTCCTGGTCGGGAACGACGGGGCCCGCCGGTCCTGCGGCCTGAGGCTTGGGCTGGCCCCCGAAATTCGGAATCGAGGACGGGTCGATGGTCACCGTGTATTTCCCTTCGTACGGATGCCGCCATCCTCTCCCATCCCCGGCGGGGGCTGGCAAGCCCCGCCACCCGCGATCCGCTGCGGGCTGACAAGATCTCCCGCCCGGGCGCCCCGCACCGCCGCTGTCCGGGTGAACGGCGGCGGACACGGACGGGGCACGGGACGGGGCGCCGCCCTCGTCCTCGTGCCCCGTCCGCCGGTAGCGGCCGTGCCGCGCGGTGTCAGGTCGCCGCGCCCACGATCAGGCCGTCCTCGAAGCGGTCCACCCGTACGGTGTCGCCGTCGTTGACCTCGCCCGCGAGGATCTCCTTCGCGAGCCGGTCCCCGATCGCCGTCTGGATCAGCCGCCGCAGCGGCCGCGCGCCGTACGCCGGGTCGTTGCCCTCCTCCGCGAGCCAGGCCAGCGCCTCTGGGGTGACCTCCAGCGTCAGCCGGCGGTCGGCCAGCCGCTTGGCCAGCCGCCCGATCTGGAGCTCTGCGATGCGCTCCAGCTCCGCCTCGGACAGGGCGGAGAAGACCACCAGGTCGTCGAGCCGGTTGAGGAACTCGGGCTTGAAGGAGGCCCGCACGACCTCCAGCACCTGCTGCTTCTTCTGCTCCTCGCTGGTCGTGGGCTCCATCAGGTACTGCGACCCGAGGTTGGAGGTCAGGATCAGGATGGTGTTGCGGAAGTCCACCGTCCGGCCCTGGCCGTCGGTGAGCCGCCCGTCGTCGAGCACCTGGAGCAGGATGTCGAAGACCTCGGGGTGGGCCTTCTCCACCTCGTCCAGCAGCACCACGCTGTAGGGGCGGCGGCGCACGGCCTCGGTGAGCTGGCCGCCCTCCTCGTAGCCGACGTAGCCGGGAGGCGCGCCGACCAGGCGGGCCACGCTGTGCTTCTCGCCGTACTCCGACATGTCGATGCGGACCATCGCCCGCTCGTCGTCGAAGAGGAAGTCCGCGAGCGCCTTCGCCAGCTCCGTCTTGCCGACACCGGTCGGACCGAGGAACAGGAAGGAGCCGGTGGGCCGGTCCGGGTCGGCGATGCCCGCCCGCGTCCGGCGCACCGCGTCCGAGACCGCCTGCACGGCCTCCGACTGGCCGATGAGCCGGCGGCCCAGCTCCTGCTCCATGCGCAGCAGCTTCTGCGTCTCGCCCTCGAGGAGGCGTCCGGCCGGGATGCCGGTCCAGGAGCCCACGACGTCGGCGATGTCGTCCGGGCCGACCTCCTCCTTGACCATCGTGTCCTTGGAGGCCTGCTCGGCCTCGGCCTGCGCCGCCTCCTCCAACTCGCGCTCCAGGCCCGGGATCTCCCCGTAGAGCAGCTTGGAGGCGGTGTCGAAGTCGCCGTCGCGCTGGGCGCGTTCCGCCTGTCCGCGCAGGTCGTCGAGGCGTTCCTTCAGCTCACCGACGCGGTTGAGGCCCTGCTTCTCCTTCTCCCAGCGGGCGGTGAGTCCACGCAGCTCCTCCTCCCGGTCGGCCAGGTCCCTGCGCAGCTTCTCCAGACGCTGCTTGGAGGCGGGGTCGGACTCGTTCTTGAGCGCCAGCTCCTCCATCCGCAACCGGTCGACGGCGCGCTGGAGTTCGTCGATCTCGACGGGCGATGAGTCGATCTCCATGCGCAGCCGCGACGCGGACTCGTCGACGAGGTCGATCGCCTTGTCGGGCAGGAACCGGGACGTGATGTACCGGTCGGAGAGTGTGGCGGCGGCGACCAGCGCGCTGTCGTTGATCTGCACCTTGTGGTGGGCCTCGTAACGGCCCTTGAGCCCGCGCAGGATCGCGATCGTGTCCTCGACCGACGGCTCGGCGACCAGCACCTGCTGGAAGCGGCGCTCGAGGGCCGGGTCCTTCTCGATCCGCTCGCGGTACTCGTCGAGCGTCGTCGCGCCGACCATCCGCAGCTCGCCGCGGGCCAGCATCGGCTTGAGCATGTTGCCCGCGTCCATGGCGGAGTCGCCGCCGGCGCCCGCGCCGACGACGGTGTGCAGCTCGTCGATGAAGGTGATGATCTGGCCGTTGCTCTCCTTGATCTCGGACAGCACGGTCTTCAGCCGCTCCTCGAACTCACCGCGGTACTTGGCGCCCGCCACCATCGCGCCGAGGTCGAGCGCGACCAGCCGCTTGTTGCGCAGCGACTCGGGCACGTCGCCCTTGACGATGCGCTGGGCGAGGCCCTCGACGACGGCGGTCTTGCCGACGCCGGGTTCGCCGATGAGCACCGGGTTGTTCTTCGTGCGCCGCGACAGGACCTGCACGACGCGGCGGATCTCCTGGTCCCGGCCGATGACCGGGTCGAGCTTGCCCTCGCGGGCCGCCGCGGTGAAGTCCGTGCCGAACTTCTCCAGCGCCTTGTACTGACCCTCAGGGTCGGGTGTGGTCACCCGGCGCCCTCCCCTTGCCTTCTCGAAAGCGTCCAGCAGTTCCTTGGCCCCGGCGCCCTGCCGGTCCAGCACCTCACCGGCCGCGCCGCCCTTGGCCGCGATGCCGATGAGCAGGTGCTCGGTGGACAGGTACTCGTCACCCAGCTCCTTGGCGCGCTGCGAGGCGTCGGTGATGACGGCGAGCAGTTCGCGGTTGGGCTGCGGCGGGGCGACCGTGGACCCGGTCACGCTCGGCAGTGACGCGAGGACGCGTTCCGCCCCGGAGCGTACGGCGGCCTGGTCCGCGTCGACGGCGGCCAGCAGATCGGTGATGTTCTCGTTGTCCTGGCCCTCGAGCAGCGCCAGAAGCAGATGCGCCGGCGTCAGGTCCGGGTGTCCGCCGGACACTGCCCTGCTGGTGGCGGCGTTGATCGCGTCCCGGCTCTTGTTGGTCAGCTCGGCGTCCACGTGCGCATCTCCTCCTTGCCGATGGAGCGGTTACCTCAATTATGACCCAAGCAACCTGTATAAAGTTGAGTCTATTCCACTCAGGGTACTGCCCGGCAGGGCCCGGAGGTAGGTTCCCCACATGGCCATCGACCCCCGCGACCCCGGCGCGTCCTACCTCAGCTTCTGGCGTGATCACCACATGTGCACGCTGACGACACCACGGCCGGACGGCACTCCGCACGTCGTCGCGGTGGGGGTCACCTACGACCCCGAGGGCGGCTTCGCCCGGGTGATCACCAACAAGCACAGCCGCAAGGTCGCGAACGTGCTGGCCGCCGGCCCGGAAGGGGCGCGGGTCGCCGTCTGCCAGGTGGACAGAGGCCGCTGGGCGACGCTGGAGGGCGTCGCGACGATCCGCACCGAGGCGGAGGCCGTGGCGGACGCGGTGAGCCGTTACGCGGAGCGGTACGGACGCACCCCGGCTCCCAATCCGGACCGGGTGGTCATCGAGATCGCACTCACCCGCGCGATGGGCCGGGCATAGACCGGCGGGGCGCCGGACATGTTTCCGGGCAGCACAACGGCGCCATCGTGTTTCAGGTCCACGATGGCGCCGCTGTGTGGGGGAAGCACCTGAGCGATTTGAAACGACGGGGGAATCGCTCAGGCACTGCGGGGGGTGGCGGTGGTGTCCGGCTCGGCCAGCTGGTGGTCACGCTGGTCGAGATTGACAAAAATCATGCCGTACCGGATGGCACAGCGGACGGGCTGCGGAGCCCCTCGGGGCCGGCGAAGACAGCGGTAGGCACGGACATCCTCGTCCTCCTCGCGCGCGACGACGATCGGCTCACCGAACAGGGTGACCATCAACGAGTCGCCACGGTGCGGAATCGCCGTGACGAGGTCGATGAAATGCCACCCGGACCGGTAGGCCGTCGCCATCTCCCGCCGGAACACGCGATCATCCGGCGGGATGGTCATGCGCCCGCGCCCGCGTCCACGGGAGCGGTCTCCCACGTGAGTTCGTCGGCGCCCGCGATCACCGCGCCCGCCGGCTCCGACTCCCAGGTCGGCTCACCGGCGATCACCGTGCGCGCCGCCTCGGACTCCCAGGTCGGCTCACCGCTCGTCCCTAGAACACTGAACGCGGCTGCGGCAACAGCAAGTGCGCCAAGTATGCGAAGCGTCCTGTTCATGGAGGATCTCCACCCCATTCTGTCCAATACCCTCCCCCCGCGTCTAAGACGATGTCTCACACCGAATGCTTCCACCAGCGACCACAGGCATCATGTTCCTGTAATTCAGGACCCTGAGGGGGTGTCAAATGGCGTCGAACAAGGACAATGTCGGGCATAGCCACAGTGCAGGCGAACTATGCGAAGCAGGGAAGAATCTCTACGCAACGGCATTGCGTACCGGCCAGGTTTCCCGGTCAGAGGCCGAGAGCGCACCCTGCCTGCTGGATCTCGCCCTGCTGCGCCCCGATCCCGACGACGCCGGCTGGCTCCGCCCGGTCCCGCCGTCACTCGCGCTCAACCAGCTGATTCACCCCATCGAAAGGGAGATCCAGGAGCGCCGGCAGCTCGCCCTGTCCATCGTCGGCACGTTCGAGCCGTTCATGACCCTGACCGCCCAGGACCTGTCGACCAGACACGCCATCACCGTGCTCGAGGGCCTGGGCCTGATCAACGCCGCGCTGGACCGGGTCACCGCCGAGTGCGCCGAGGAACTCCTCACCGTGCAACCCGGCAGCGGACGGCGTCCGGACACCCTGGAACACGGTCTGCGCCGGGCCGAGCCGCTGCTGAAGAACGGCGTGAAGATGCGCACGCTGTACCAGCACACGGCCCGCCACCACCCCTCGACACTGGCCTATGTCGAACGGGTCAGTCCCTACGGCGTGGAGGTCCGCACGCTCGAGGAGATCATCGACCGCCTGATCATCGTCGACCGCAAGGTGGCCTTCGTCCCCGCCCGCAGCGACCGGCAGGTCGCCCTGGAACTGCGCCACGAAGGACTCGTGCGCTATCTCGTGGGCGTCTTCGAGCAGTTCTGGCTCCATGCCACACCATGGGAGGAGCAACTGTCGTACGCCCCCGAGCTCGACGGCATCACCAGCGTGCAGCGCTCCATCGCCAAACTGCTCGTCGAAGGACACGTCGACGACTCCATCGCCCGCCGCCTCGGGATGAACGTGCGCACCTGCCGCGCCCACATCGCGAAACTGAACGCCACGCTCGGGAGCGGCAGCCGCGCCCAACTCGGCTACCTGATCGCCCAGTCGGGCATCTTGGACGAGAGCCGCTGACTCCGCCCAGGCACGCAGAAGGGCCGGGAGGCACAATGCCTCCCGGCCCTTCGGGCGTCAGGGACGGCCTGGGCCGCCTCGTACGCGGGTCGTGCGACTACTCCGGCCGCTTGGGCCGCCAGACCACCAGCGCGCTCGCCTGCTGGACGTCCTGGTACGGCACGAGGTCGCGCCGGTAGGAGGCGTGTACCTGGGCCTCGCGCTGCTGCATCGCCGCCGCCGCGCCGTCGAGGGCCGACGACAGCTCCGCGACCCGCTGCTGCAGAGCCGCGACCTGGTTCTCCAGTTCGATGATGCGCTTGATGCCGGCCAGGTTGATGCCCTCGTCCTGCGACAACTGCTGCACCGTACGGAGCAGTTCGATGTCGCGGGCCGAGTAACGCCTGCCGCGGCCGGCCGTGCGGTCGGGTGAGACGAGACCCAGCCGGTCGTACTGCCGCAGGGTCTGCGGATGCAGGCCCGACAGCTGCGCGGCGACCGAGATGACGTACACCGGCGACTCGTCGGTCAGTTCGTACGGGTTGCGACTGCGCCCCGACCGGTCCATATCAAGCTCCCTTCGCGGCCTGGAACAACTCCGCCCGCGGATCCTCGTCCGCGGTGGCTTCGCGGTAGGCCTCCAGCGCTTCCCTGGCCTTGTCGCCGAGCTCGCTCGGCACGGCCACCTCGACGGTCACCAGCAGGTCGCCGCGGGTGCCGTCCTTGCGGACGGCGCCCTTGCCGCGGGCCCGCATGGTGCGCCCGGCGGGCGTGCCGGCCGGCAGCTTCAGCGTGACCGGCGGGCCGCCGAGCGTGGGCACCCTGATCTCGCCGCCGAGCGCCGCCTCCGTGAAGGAGACCGGCACCGTGACGGTCAGGTTGTCGCCCTTGCGGCCGAAGACCGGGTGCGCGTCGACGTGGACGACGACGTACAGGTCGCCGGCCGGACCGCCGCGCTCGCCGGGAGCGCCCTTGCCGCGCAGCCGGATCCGCTGCCCGTCGGAGACGCCCGCCGGGATGCGGACCTGCATGGTGCGCGACGAGCGGGCCCGTCCGCTGCCCTTGCAGACGTCGCACGGGTCCTGGGCGATGAGCCCGCGGCCCTTGCAGTCCACACACGGGTCCGTCAGCGAGAAGGAACCGCTGCCGCCGCGGGAGACCTGGCCGGTACCGACGCAGGTCGGGCACACCCGGGGCGTGCCGTTCTTGTCGCCGGTGCCGGAGCAGGCCTTGCACGCGGCCGAGCTGGACATCCGCAGCGGGACCGTGGCCCCGTCCACCGCCTCGGTGAAGCTGAGCGTCACCTCGGACTCGATGTCCTGGCCGCGGCGCGGCTGGGTGCGCGTGCCCGGGCCGGCGCCCCGGTTGAACAGGCCGCCGAACACGTCCCCCAGGCCGCCGCCGAAGCCGCCGGCCTGGCCGCCGCCGGGGGCGCCTCCGAAGAGGTCGCCCAGGTCGAAGTTGAAGGTGCCGCCGGGACCGCCGGCGCCCGGAGCGCGGAAGCCGCCGTTGCCGAACAGGGCGCGGGCGTCGTCGTACTCCTTGCGCCGTTTCGGGTCGCCGAGGATGTCGTTGGCCTCGGAGATCTCCTTGAAGCGCTCCTCGGCCTTCGCGTCACCCTTGTTGGCGTCCGGGTGGAACTCGCGGGCGAGCTTCCGGTACGCCTTCTTGATCTCGGCCTCTGTGGCGTCCTTGGGGACGCCGAGAACCTTGTAGTAGTCCTTCTCGACGAAGTCCTTCGTGCTCATCGACGTCCCTCCTTCCGGACGTTTCCTGCGTCAGCCCTCCTCGGGGCCACCGCTCTCCTCGTCGGCCGACTTCTCTTCCTTCTGTGCCGCGGGGGCCGCGCCCGGCTGGGGCTCGGCCACCGCGACCCGCGCGGGGCGGATCGTGCGCTCGCCGATGCGGTACCCCGGCTGGAGCACGGCGACGCACGTGGTCTCCGTGACATCCGGTGCGTACGAGTGCATCAGGGCCTCGTGGATGGTCGGGTCGAAGGGCTCGCCCTCCTTGCCGAACTGCTGCAGGCCCATCTTGGCGGCGGCCGTCTCGAGAGACTCGGCCACCGACTTGAACCCGCCCACCAGCTCCCCGTGCTCCCGGGCGCGGCCGATGTCGTCGAGCACGGGCAGGAGCTCGGTCAGCAGCGTCGCCGTGGCGATCTCCTTGACCGTGACCCTGTCGCGCTCCACGCGCCGACGGTAGTTCTGGTACTCGGCCTGGAGCCGCTGGAGGTCGGCGGTCCGCTCGTTGAGGGCGGTACGCGTCTGGTCCAGCTGCGCCGTCAGGCCGGCGATCTTTGCTGCGTCCCCTGCCGGGGCCGCCGGGCCCTCCTGCTCGGAGGAGGTCTCGGCGGACTCGGCGGCGTCGTCAGGTGTGGCGCCGGAGGGGACGTCGGGCTTCTCCTCGAAGCCCGGGGTCTCCTCGGTCACGCGGCACCGTCCTTCTTCGGCTTGTCCTCGTCGACGATCTCGGCGTCGACGACGTCGTCGTCGGCCTGGCCCGCACCGGCCTGGCCCTCGGCACCGGCGCCGGCACCCGCGGCTGCGCCCTCGGGCGCGGCGTTGGCGTACATGGCCTGGCCGAGCTTCTGGCTGACGGCGGCGACCTTCTCCGTGGCGGTGCGGATCTCGGCCGTGTCCTCGCCCTTGAGCTTCTCCTTCAGCTCGGTGAGGGCCGTCTCGACCTCGGTCTTCACATCGCCGGGGACCTTGTCCTCGTTGTCCTTGAGGAACTTCTCGGTCTGGTAGACGAGCTGCTCGCCCTGGTTACGGCTCTCGGCGGCCTCGCGGCGGCGGTGGTCCTCGTCCGCGTACTGCTCGGCCTCCTGGCGCATCCGGTCGACCTCGTCCTTCGGCAGCGAGGAGCCGCCGGTGACGGTCATCTTCTGCTCCTTGCCCGTGCCCAGGTCCTTCGCGGTCACGTGCATGATGCCGTTGGCGTCGATGTCGAAGGAGACCTCGATCTGCGGCACCCCGCGCGGGGCCGGCGGCAGACCGGTCAGCTCGAACATCCCGAGCTTCTTGTTGTACGCCGCGATCTCGCGCTCGCCCTGGTAGACCTGGATCTGCACGGACGGCTGGTTGTCCTCGGCCGTGGTGAAGATCTCGGACCGCTTGGTCGGGATCGTGGTGTTGCGCTCGATGAGCTTGGTCATGATGCCGCCCTTGGTCTCGATACCGAGGGACAGCGGGGTCACGTCGAGGAGCAGGACGTCCTTGACCTCACCCTTGAGGACACCGGCCTGGAGCGAGGCGCCGATGGCGACGACCTCGTCCGGGTTCACACCCTTGTTGGCGTCCTTGCCGCCGGTGAGCTCCTTGACGAGCTCGGCGACGGCGGGCATACGGGTCGAGCCGCCGACCAGGACCACGTGGTCGATCTCGGACAGCGCGATGCCGGCGTCCTTGATGACGTTGTGGAACGGGGTCTTGCAGCGCTCGAGCAGGTCGGACGTCAGCTGCTGGAACTGGGCGCGCGTGAGCTTCTCGTCCAGGTGCAGCGGGCCCTCGGCGGAGGCCGTGATGTAGGGCAGGTTGATCGACGTCTCGGTCGAGGACGACAGCTCGATCTTCGCCTTCTCCGCGGCTTCGCGGAGACGCTGGAGAGCCATCTTGTCCTTGGACAGGTCGACGCCGTGCCCGTTGGCGAACTGCTTCACCAGGTAGTCGACGACACGCTGGTCCCAGTCGTCACCGCCGAGGTGGTTGTCGCCGTTGGTGGCCTTCACCTCGACGACGCCGTCGCCGATCTCGAGCAGCGAGACGTCGAAGGTGCCGCCACCGAGGTCGAAGACGAGGATCGTCTGGTCGTCCTTGTCCAGGCCGTAGGCCAGGGCGGCCGCGGTGGGCTCGTTGACGATGCGCAGGACGTTGAGGCCCGCGATCTCACCGGCCTCCTTGGTGGCCTGACGCTCGGAGTCGTTGAAGTACGCGGGGACGGTGATCACCGCGTCGGTGACCTTCTCGCCCAGGTAGGACTCCGCGTCCCGCTTCAGCTTCTGCAGGATGAACGCGCTCATCTGCTGCGGGTTGAAGTTCTTCCCGTCGAGCTCGATCTTCCAGTCCGTGCCCATGTGGCGCTTGACGGACCTGATGGTCCGATCGACGTTGGTGACCGCCTGACGCTTGGCGACCTCGCCGACCAGCACCTCACCGTTCTTCGCGAAGGCGACGACGGACGGCGTGGTCCTGGCACCCTCGGCGTTGGTGATGACGGTGGGCTCGCCGCCCTCCAGAACGCTGACGACGGAGTTAGTCGTGCCCAGGTCGATGCCGACCGCACGTGCCATTTCGATTCCTCCAACAACTGACTTGAGTGGAACTCGCTCAAGGATGCCTCACCCGTTGGACCGAGTCAACCAACCTGAGTCGGGGCGGCTCAAGTTTTATCCGGCCCTTACGTGCAGCTCTTGCCCCACGCGCGTGGCGCACCCTGCGGCAGACGTGCCTCTGGGAGAGTCATATCCGAAAAAAGCGGTCAAGAACTGTCAATGCGGTCATTGAGCCGCCAGGCACCGACCGCCGGCCACGGACGAGAGGGGCGCTCCCCATGCCGGCAAAACGAGCCGTCGATCTGACGGGCGCCCTGCTCCTGCTGCTGGTGCTGTCGCCGGTCCTGCTGACCGCCTCCGCCGCCGTGGCGCTGACCTCGGCCGGTCCCGTACTGGAGCGCCACCGGCGCGCGGGCCTCGGCGGCCGCCCCTTCGCCATGTTCACATTCCGGACCAGCTACGCGGGCCGCGTCACAGCGGTGGGCCGGGCGCTGCGCCGCAACTTCACGGACCGGCTCCCCCAGTTGCTCAACGTGATCCGCGGCGAGATGTCCCTGGTCGGGCCGCTTCCGCTGGCCCCGGACGCCGTCCGCGACGGCCTCGGACCGGAGCGCGCCCGGCTGGCCGTGCGACCCGGAATGACGGGCCTGTGGCAGGTCGGCGGGCGCTCGGAGCTGCCCTGGGAGGAAATGACCGTCCTGGACCTGCATTATGTGGAGCAGCACTGGCTGGGACTCGACCTGGTGATCCTGGCCCGCACAGTGCCCGTGGCGGTCGCCGGACGACGCGTCGCCCATGCCGCCCCGGTGACCCCGGTCAGGGTTGCCTGAGCGACACAGATCACCGCGTGCGTGGCTACAGTGCGGCGGAATAAGTGGGTAGTCTCAGCTCGGACTGAATAAGTTACCGCTTAGTAGTAGTGCTGGACCACCCACCCTCGCAGGCCCGAGGAGCCCCGAAATGCAACTCGCCGCGATCATCGTGTCGCTGACCCTGAGCGTGGTCGGCGTTGCGCTCATCTCCCGAGCGGTCGCGCAGATCTACCGGTTCGTGAAGCTCGGGCAGCCGGTGCCTGCGGGCAGCCGCACCGACGACCCCAAGGCCCGCACGGTCACCCTGGTCAAGGAATTCCTCGGCCACACGCGGATGAACCGCTGGGGCATCGTCGGCTTCGCGCACTGGTTCGTCGCGATCGGCTTCCTGACCCTGCCGCCCACGCTGGCCCAGGCGTACGGCCAGCTGTTCCAGGCCGACTGGACGCTGCCGGTCCTCGGCGGCTTCCTGCCGTTCGAGATGTACATCGAGTTCATCGGCCTGATGACCGTCGTGGGCATCGTCGTCCTGATGGCGATCCGCCTGATGAACCTGCCTTCGCGGGCCGGCCGCAAGTCGCGCTTCGCGGGCTCCAAGGCCTGGCAGGCCTACTTCGTCGAGTACATCATCCTCACCATCGGACTCGCGATCCTCGCCCTGCGCGGGCTCGAGGGCGCGATCCACCACGTCGACGGCTACGACGCCGCGTACTTCGTCTCGTACCCGCTGGTGCTCGCCTTCGACGGCCTGAGCGTGCCGACGCTGCAGACGCTGATCTACTTCGTCGCGATGATCAAGATCGGCACCTCGCTGATCTGGATGATCACCGTCGCGCTCAACACCAACATGGGTGTGGCCTGGCACCGCTTCCTCGCCTTCCCGAACATCTGGTTCAAGCGCAACGCCACCGGCGAGTCCGCCCTCGGCGAGCTGAAGCCGATGACGTCCGGCGGCAAGGAGATCGACTGGGAGGACCCGGGCGAGGACGACGTCTTCGGCGTCTCCCAGGTCGAGCAGTTCTCCTGGAAGGGCATCCTCGACTTCTCCACCTGCACCGAGTGCGGCCGCTGCCAGTCGCAGTGCCCCGCCTGGAACACCGGCAAGCCGCTCTCCCCCAAGCTCCTGATCATGTCGCTGCGCGACCACGCGCACGCCAAGGCCCCGTACCTGCTGGCCGGCGGCGGCAAGACCATGGAGGGCGAGGAGAAGGCCTCCGCCGAGCAGCTGAAGGACGTCCCCGCGGCCGCCCTGGCCGAGGCCGAGCGCCCCCTGATCGGGACGCTCGAGGAGAACGGCGTCATCGACCCGGACGTCCTGTGGTCCTGCACCACCTGCGGCGCCTGCGTCGAACAGTGCCCGGTCGACATCGAGCACATCGACCACATCGTCGACATGCGCCGCTACCAGGTCATGATCGAGTCCTCGTTCCCGTCGGAGGCGGGCACGATGCTCAAGAACCTGGAGAAGAAGGGCAACCCCTGGGGGCTGGCCAAGAAGCAGCGCGTGGAGTGGACCAAGGAGGTCGACTTCGAGGTCCCGATCGTCGGCAAGGACGTCGAGGACCTCACCGAGGTCGACTACCTGTACTGGGTCGGCTGCGCCGGCGCCCTCGAGGACCGCGCCAAGAAGACCACCAAGGCCTTCGCGGAGCTGCTGCACATGGCGGGCGTCAAGTTCGCGATCATGGGCGGCGACGAGAAGTGCACCGGTGACTCGCCCCGCCGCCTGGGCAACGAGCCGCTGTTCCAGCAGCTCGGCCAGGAGAACGTGGCGATGCTGAACATGGCGTTCGGCGAGGACGACGAGGACGAGTCGACCAAGAAGCCGAAGTCGGCCAAGAAGATCGTCGCCACCTGCCCGCACTGCTTCAACACGATCGCGAACGAGTACCCGCAGCTCGGCGGCGAGTTCGAGGTCATCCACCACACGCAGCTGCTGCAGCACCTGATCGACGAGGGCAAGCTCGTCCCGGTCACGCCGGTCGACGGCCTGATCACCTACCACGACCCGTGCTACCTGGGCCGCCACAACAAGGTCTACACGCCCCCGCGCGAGATCATGTCGGCCGTCCCCGGCCTGCGCCAGCAGGAGATGCACCGCCACAAGGAACGCGGCTTCTGCTGCGGCGCCGGCGGCGCGCGGATGTGGATGGAGGAGCGGATCGGCAAGCGCATCAACACCGAGCGCGTCGACGAGGCCCTGTCCCTCAACCCGGACATCGTCTCCACAGCCTGCCCGTTCTGCCTGGTCATGCTCACCGACTCGGTCAACGGCAAGAAGAACGACGGCAAGGCCAAGGAGTCCCTCCAGGTCGTCGACGTCGCCCAGCTGCTGCTCGACTCGGTGAAGACGCCGCCCTCCGACCCGGCTCCGGAGACGGAGTCCGAGGACGCACCGGAACCGGAGCCTGTGAAGTAGCCGTCTCCCAGTAGGAGAACGATGAGCGGCCGGACCTGCCTCGGGGGCAGGACCGGCCGCTCACGCGTTGCGGGCGCGGTCGCGGTCCGGTCCGGGCGGGGATGACCTGTGCCCCTCGAGGCCTCGTGAACATCGCCCCTCGATGCCTCATAACCTTTGCCCTTCGATCAAGCGCCGTCCATTGCCCTCACCGGCCCGCTCGCACGACCATCGTGGGGCGAGGGGGACATCGGATGACGCGGGTGACAGCGATACGGGGGTGGGCCGTGCGGCGTGCACGAGCCGGCACGGTGACCGCGCTGGGAGCGCTCTGCCTCTCCGCGGTGCTGATGGCAGCCCTCACCGGCTGCGACAGCGATCCCGCACCCGCCGCCGCGGAGCCCGCTGCCAAGAACGGCGACGCCGCGCCCCTCGCGGGCCGCACGACCGCGCCCTCCCGGCCCGTGCCGCGCGGCGACGGCAGCCGCGGCCCGGCCGACTTCAACGGCGACGGCCACCGCGACCTCGTACTCGACGACCTGGTGAAGTCCCCGAAGGACAGCCACGGGGACGACGCGGGCATCGGCATCGTCTACGGCACCGGCACCGGCAAGCGCCTCGAGCCGGCCGTACGGCAGCTCCTCACGCCCCGTACGCACGGCGCCGAGGTCCAGGGCGTCCTCCCGGCCGCGTTCGACGCAGAGGCCTCCTGCGACCTCGACAAGGACGGCTACGCGGACCTGGTCGTGACCACCGACCCCCCGTACGACGGCATCGGCCGCCCGCCCGTGCCGCTCCAGCTTCTCTTCGGCTCCCCCACGGGCATCGCCGGCAAGGCGGTCGTGCTGCGGATCCCCGACAAGGCCCGCTACGGCAACGACTGGCCCGGCCACCCCGTCTGCGGCGACTTCGACGGCGACGGCAGCGCCGACCTGGCCGTCACCGCGTCCGCCGGGCGCGTCAGCTTCCTTCGCGGCCCGTTCTCCCGTGCCGGTGCGCCCCGCGCCGCCGGTACGCCCGTCCCCGGCGGCGGACCCGCCCTCGCGGCGCCCGCCGGCAAGGCCGACACGAACGGCGACGGCGCCGACGACCTGGTCGTCCTGCCCCGCACCCGTACGGCGGGCACCGCCGCCAAGGGCACGCTCCTGCTCGGTGGTCCGACCGGTCCCCGCCGCCCCGGCGGGAGACACGTCTTCGACGCGGTCCCGGTGCCTACGGCACCCGGGCTCCCGGCCGGCGAGACGAAGCCGGTGACGGATGTGCTCGCGCACGCCGACTTCGACGGCGACGGGCGCCCCGACGTGGTGACACGGACACACCACGGCGAACGGGCCGACGTCATCGCGCTGTACCCGGCCGCGGCGGAGCAGGCCGGCACCCGCCCGCTGATCACCTTCAGCACGTCGGTCTTCCTGCCCTGACCAGCAGTTGGGCTTCCGCCGGGCCTCCTGGGGACGACCCCCCGGGGTTCCCCTAGGGGATGTCACAGCTCGGCGGCAAAGGCCCTCTTTTCCCCTGTCCGCCGCCACCTCGCGCTCGCGGACCGGGTACGTTCGATTACGTGGCTGGATTCAGGATCGGACGCGGCCGGGACAACCGCACCCCGCAACGGCAGCAGGCGCCGCAGGCGCCGCCCTACCAGGGCGGTGGTCAGCCTGCCCCGCCGCCGTACGGGCATCAGCAGCAGTGGCCGCCGGCCGGCGGCGCGCCCCGGCAGGGGGCGGCACCGCAAGGCGGCGGCGGGTACGGCGAGCCGGAGTACTTCGGCGATCCGCACCCCCAGTACGCCCCGCCCCAGGACCCGTACGCGGCCAACAACCCTGGCCACACGCAGATGTTCAGCGTGAACGACGACCCCTACGGTGACGGCGGGGCCTACCGCGCCGGCGCCGTGCCGGCAGCACCGGCGGGCCCGCGTCTGCACTGGAAGCAGCTGCTCAGCGGCATCGTGCTGCGGCCCGGGCCGACGTTCCTGCAGATGCGCGACTACGCGGTGTGGGGCCCGGCGCTCGTCGTCACGTTCCTCTACGGCATGCTCGCGATCTTCGGATTCGACGAGCCGCGCCAGGAGGTCATCAACGCGACGCTCTCCAACGCGATCCCGTACGTGCTCATCACCGGCATCGCGTTCGTGATCAGCGGCCTGGTGCTCGGCGCCGTGACGCACACCCTGGCCCGCCAGCTCGGCGGCGACGGCGCCTGGCAGCCCACGATCGGCCTCTCCATGCTGATCATGTCGGTCACCGACGCGCCGCGCCTCGTCTTCGCCCTGTTCCTCGGCGGCGAGAACTCCCTGGTGCAGGTGCTCGGTTGGGTGACCTGGCTGGCGGCGGGCGCGCTGTTCACCTCGATGGTGAGCAAGTCGCACGACCTGCCGTGGCCGAAGGCCCTGGGGGCGTCGGCCATCCAGCTGATCGCGCTGCTGTCGATCATCAAGCTCGGCACGATCTGAGACCCGTACGCACGTATGAGGAAGGGCCCGCCGGCAACCGGCGGGCCCTTCCCCGTACGTACCGCTTACTCGTACGTACCGTCCTTGCTCGTACGTACCGTCCTGGCTCGCACGTACCGTCCTTACCCGTCCTGACGGGGCCTCGTGACGGACCGCTGAGCCTGAGTGTCAGGCGTCCAGCACCTGCCCGCTGCGGCGCACGACGGGCTTCTCCACGCTCCAGGGGAAGTTGATCCAGTCGTCGGTCCGCTTCCACACGTACTCGCACTTCACGAGAGAGTGCGACTTCTCGTAGATCACCGCGCTGCGCACCTCGGCGACATGGTCGAGGCAGAAGTCGTGGACGAGCTTGAGCGTCTTGCCGGTGTCGGCGACGTCGTCCGCGATGAGGACCTTCTTGTTGGAGAAGTCGATGACATTGGGCACCGGCGCCAGCATGACCGGCATCTCCAGCGTGGTCCCCACACCGGTGTAGAACTCGACGTTCACCAGGTGGATGTTCTTGCAGTCCAGCGCGTACGCCAGCCCGCCGGCCACGAACACACCGCCGCGGGCGATGGACAGCACGACATCGGGCTCGTACCCGTCGTCGGCGATCGTCTGCGCCAGCTCGCGGATCGCCCCGCCGAACTTCTCATAAGTCAGGTTCTCGCGTACGTCACTCATGCGCTGAAGGTCCTCACACCTGCGTCCGATGGAAATTCATGAACGACCGCGAGGCCGTCGGCCCGCGCTGCCCCTGGTAGCGCGAGCCGTAGCGCGCGCTCCCGTACGGCTCCTCCGCGGGAGAGCTGAGCCGGAACATGCACAGCTGTCCGATCTTCATGCCCGGCCAGAGCTTGATCGGCAGCGTGGCGAGGTTCGACAGCTCGAGCGTGACATGTCCCGAGAAGCCGGGGTCGATGAAGCCGGCCGTCGAGTGCGTCACCAGACCGAGCCGCCCGAGGCTGGACTTGCCCTCCAGCCTCGACGCGAGGTCGTCGGGCAGCGAGATGACCTCGTAGGTCGACGCCAGCACGAACTCGCCGGGATGCAGGATGAACGCCTCGTCCCCCTCCGGTTCGACCAGCCGCGTCAGATCGGCCTGCTCGACGGCGGGGTCGATGTGGGGGTAGCGGTGATTCTCGAACACCCGGAAGTAGCGGTCCAGCCGCACATCGATGCTCGAGGGCTGCACCATGGATTCGTCGTACGGATCGATGCGCACGCGCCCGGCGTCGATCTCGGCCCGGATGTCCTTGTCTGAGAGAAGCACGCCCCGAGGATACGCAGAGCGCGCGGGCCGTCCCCAATCGGACACCTGCCCGCGCGCCCCTGGCACTGCTGTCGCCTGCCCTTATCGCTTGCCCTGCTGCTCCTGCTGCCTCTGCGCCACGGGCACGGCGCTCCTCAGCCGAGCGCAGCGCGGACACCGGATGAGCCGCCCCGGCCCGATCCGGTCCGCCCCGAGCTGCTGCATCGGAAACGAAGCGGTACTGAACACATGCCCCTCGGCACAGCGGACGACCGTGCGCTCCATCAGGTCCATCAGGCCCCTTCCCCAACGAATGCGGACGAACCTCACATTAGGGGATACCCGGGACACCACCGCACGCGGCACTCCGCCCGCCACGGTACGCCTCAACTCCCGCGCCCCGCACCCGCGTCCACGACCCGCGGAACACGAATGCCCCGCGGCGAAATACACCATGGGGCGAGCGATGGGGTAGAGTGTGCGACGATGCGGCACCGATCACCGGTGCGCTGTGCGGGTGTAGTTTAATGGTAGAACATGAGCTTCCCAAGCTCAGAGCGCGGGTTCGATTCCCGTCACCCGCTCCACGCAGAAGGCCCAGGTCATAGACCCGGGCCTTTCTTGTTGTCTGGACCTGTCTAAGCGTCCCGTGCCACATCCGTGCCAGATGCTTGGTCATCCACTGCATGCCGCCGCTGCCGGACGAGCCTGTCGAGACCGGCCGCGACCTCCCGCTGACGTTCGACGTCCGAGTGCTGATAGATCAGCGCGGCCCGCTCGGTCGACTGCCCGGCCCGCACCATCGTGTCCTTGAGCGTCGCCCCAGAGCGGGTCGTCAGGGTGTGCCCGGTGTGACGAAGATCGTAGAAGCGGAAGCCATCGGGGAGACCGACCTTCGTACGGGCCGTGCGCCACTTCCGCCCGAAGGTGGACCGCCGGAACGGCTTGCTCTTCTCCCCCACGAACAGAAGTCCGTCCGGTCCCTTCTCGGCGTACCAGTCGAGATGCCGTCGGAGGTCGGTCCGCAGAAAGGCCGGCAGGACCACGATCCGCTTGCCTGCCTCCGACTTCGTCGCTCCCTCGGCCCGCCTCCCGGTGGTGAGTTCCGGCGCGGCCTGCCGGACGCGGATCGTGAGGTTGTCGAGGTCCACGTCCTTGCGGCGCAGCTCGGCTTGCTCCTCCGGACGCAGCGGACCATAGGCACCCAGGTAGACCATCAATCGCCAGCGCGGCCCGAGGACATCAGCGAGCGCGTCGACCTGGTCCACGGTGGCGGGGGGCCGTTCGGCCGCGGTTTCCTTGCCCGCGCCTCGGATGCGGCAGGGGTTGCGACGGATCAGCTCGTCCTCGACGGCCGTCTCCAAGATGGCCTTCAGCAAGCGATAGCTCTTGGCGACGGTGGTCTCCGCCCCGGTCGAGTCGAGGCGTTCCGAGCGCCAGGAGCGCACGCGCGGAGCCGTGATCTCGTCGAGGTCCAGGTCCTCGAAGGCGGGCAGGATGTGCAGCCGGAGGAGCCGTCGGTACAGCTCGTCGGTCGTCGGGGAGAGCCGCCGTTCCTTGACCCAGAGGGTGGCGTACTCCTCGAAGTTGACCGCTCCGGCGTCCGGGTTCTGCCAGTCACCACGGCGGATCTCGGTCCGCTTCTCTGCGAGCCAGTCGTCAGCGTCGCGCACGGTCGCGAAGGTCTCGGGCGCCGGCCGCATGACACCGTCCGGGCCGGGATACCGAGCTTGGTACCGCCCGGACGGCAGCTTCCGCACCGCACCGAACGCCCGCCGCTTGCCCTTCTTGTTGGCCATCAGGCAGCCCTTCCGTAGCGCGAGCGACGGCGGCGGGTGGGCTGGACGGTGTTGCCGTCGATGTAGGCGTCCAGCGCGCTTTCCGCGATCCGCACATGGCGGCCGACCTTGACGAAGGCGATCCGCCGTTCGGCGATGAGCCGCCGAGGGAAGCGGGCGGTGGTGCCGAGGCGTTCGGCGGCTTGCTCGACGGTCAGCAGGAGGTCACTCACGACCGTTCTCCTTCCAGGTCGGCGAGAGCTTCGCGGGCGGTTTCGCGGTTGAGTTGGATGTCGCGGGCGATAGAGGCGGCGAGTGCCGATTCGCCGGCGGTATGGCCGTGCCCCGCGTACTGCCAGGAGGCGAGGACGAGCACGGTGTCCGGGTCGCCGAGGACGTCGTGTTCCTGGGCGGCGCGGTAGTCGGCGCGGATCTGGCGGAGGGCGCCGAGGGTGGTGGAGTAGCGGCGGGATTTGGTGGAGAAGTGGCCGCGGAAGCCGAGCATGTGAGCCCAGGCGCCCAGCTTCCGGTCTGGGTAGAGCGGGGCGAGGTCGAGGCAGGCCTCGATGAGGCGGCGGGGGTAGTCGGGCACGTCCAGGAGGTCGAGCACTTCCCGGTTCCCGATGCGGCGGTCGAGGCTTCCGGTCGACTCGGCCGCTTTGGTGGCGTACTTGGCGACGTAGGAGGCGACGGCCTGCTCGGTGATGTCCGTCCCGTCGCCGAACGCCTTGACCGGTCGGATGTCGAGCTGGCTGCCCCAGCGGAAAGGCCGGCGGGGCTCGTCTCCGGCAGCCGGGACGGCGATCGAGGTGTAGGAGTGGGCAACCGCGGCCCGGATGGAGTCGGTGAGCACGGCGACCGTGGCCCAGGACGGCGGAGCCGTGTCGGGGCTGTCGGGTCCATCGAGGCGGATCACGGCATGGAAGTGGATCGCCCCGCGCTTCTGGAACTCGGCGACCTTGCCATAGGAGACCCGCAGCACGTCTTTCAGCTCGCGCTGTGAGAGTCCGGCGCGGGCGGCGATCTCGCGGCGGAGCCGGGTGGTGAAGCGCTGCCAGAGCTGTCCGGCATGGTTGTTGAACAGGACCGTGCCCGCGTAGTCGTAGGTGGCCGGGTCAAGAGCGGTGCCCAGGGCCTGGTCGTCCTCGGGGTGGCGGGTGCCGCAGCGGCAGACACCACGGTCCGGCCGATTGTGGACCGGGCCGAACGAGGGGGCGGTGAGGGTAGTGAACACGCGCGGGTGGTCGCGGACGGTGGCGGGAATGTCCTTGGACTCATCTCCGGCCAGGCCCGCGCGGATGAGGTGGTAGGTGTAGGCGCAGGTGGGGCAACGGGAGGCGCGGCGGTTGCCGCAGGCGACCCGGAGCCGTCCGTCCGGCTCGGTGTCGGTGGAGTAGCGGCGCAGCGTCTCGCCGGTGGTGCGGTCTTTGGCGAGGGTCCAGCCGGTGAGGTGGATGGGGTCGGAGCAGCCGCCGGTGCGGTGCACCTGGTCCTTCCAGCGGTCGAAGCCAGGGGACCCGGCCACCCGGAGGACATCGTCCAGGGTGGCCGGGTCCAGGCCCGCCGCAGTGGCGGTGTCGACCGTAGATGACCGGCAACCCACCTCAGGTGCCGAGTCGCCAGCCCCGCAGACGTCAGCGACCGCTCCGCCCGTAGTTCGCATCTAGGGGCTCAACCCGTGCCACAACCACGCCCCCGTCGACGGCACTGCGAGAGCCTGGCACCCAAGCCACCGACGTACTGCTACACGGTGGGAGACGACAAGTCGAGTTCCGGGAAGTAGCCGTTCAACCTGCCGACCTGGTCGACGAGAGCCGTGCGGGAAACCCGCTTTCCGCGCACCTCTTCACCGTTGGTCAGCCGCACGACTACTGTCACTGAAGCCCAACCGGGGATAGGCGAGATGGAGTCAAAGTCGTAGGGGATGTCCCACCGCAACCCGCCAAAGGCCGGAAGCTCCATGTCCGGAGCCTTGGAGGCACGAGCAGTCTTGACGCGGGGAACAGTGATCTCTTGGTAGACCGGAAAGAGCCGCTTCAGCCAAGGCTTGCGTATCAGCTTCTTGAGCGGATGGCGTAGCGGCATCCAGCTCACGACGTGAACGCTCTCGACCTTAGCCGACGTGGGGCTGAGGTTCTTGACGTGCAGCCGGAAACCAAAAATGGCTTTACCTTTCTTGGCGTCTTCAACTTCTCCTAGCAGCCCCCACATAGCGTTGGCTTGAACTTGCGGCCTTACACGCCGATACGTCATGGCAGCAATGCTCATGTTCAAGGCAGTAGCAAGTGCCGCAGAGATGGCAATACCTCGGGCCCACCAGTCAGCAGCCATAGCGTCAGTCCTCCCCTGAGGTTGTCAACATCGGGAAGCCCATCGGCTTCTCGGAGAACAGCTTCCCGACCTCACCGGCGTACAGCCGCAAGCGTTCACGGTGATACCACTCGCCACGCAGCTTCTCGCCGTTGGTGAGCATGATTTGAAAGGTCAGGTAGTCCCAGGGAGTATCGGGAAAAGTCACCCAGTCGTCCAAGACGTCCCAGTGCAGTCCACCGAACGCGGGAAGCTCTTTGTCCCGTTCCACCATCATTCCCTGCCGTTCTCCAGGGGGATGGGCACTCCATGGACAAGGTCGACGGATTTGGAGCTGTCGGGCCGGAAGGCGTCCCACCATGAGGGCTCGCCCTCGGGGTGTCGGGTGATCAACTGAAGTCCCCGGACCTCGACCGGAGTTGGGCTCAGATTCCGCAACTGGAGCTCAAAGCCGAAGGGTCCGTGGCCCTCCATCGCCTTCCGCGTCGAGTCCGGACCTATCAGGGTCCACGCCACATTGAGGCGTACACGCGGCCTCACCCTGCGGTACGTAAGGGCTGAGACGAGCATGTTGGCCCCCGTAAAGAGGGCACTGACTGACGCGATGGTGATCGCGATGACACCCGTTGACATGGCCCGATGATGCCCAGCAGCAAACGCGTTGGACCCCGACTTGAGGAACATCAGCGGTTGAGCAAGCCCAGCCGCGTTCACCCTGTCGACAGAGGTTCAGTCGCCGTTCTGCTCCTCCTCCTGCTTCTGCTCTCTACAGTCGAGGCACGGCGCGAACCGTTTTCGCTGACATCCAACGCTGACATCAACGAGGCGGGACGGCGGCATACAGCAGCGCCTCCGCGCGACCGCCGGACCACCCGCGACCGCGTCAGGGGTGGGATCGAACCGAACTCCTAAAGCGGGTGTCGGACGGCGCTACTGATCGTCCTCCTGGTTTGGGCTCTCGTAGCTCATGAACCAGTGACGGTCGAAGTAGCGAGCGGTCGAGTGTGGGTGCCGCGGGTCGGTGAGCATGCGATAGATGAACTCCGCGGTCGAGCCGTCGAACCGGTCCCACTCGGAGTGGTCGTCCTCGGTCAAGAGGATGGGCCACCGGTCAGGGTCGGCGCCCTCGGTGAGCCAGTAGAACGACGTCTCCTGTTCCGTGCTCGCCCACTGCAGCAACCCGCCCGGAGCCGGGTACAGGCGGTACGGCTCCCACCTGCCACTGCCGTCGGCTCCGGCCGATCGAGCCCAGAACTCGTTGGTCCCGACGAGGTCGAGGCTGCCGGGCAGCCCGTCGGGGATCAGGAGGCCGAGGTAGTCGTCGAATTCGCCGTACCCGAAGCGTTCGACCAGTTCCTTGTAGTCACTGGGCAGCGCCGTCCCGAGACGGGTCTCAACCGTCACCCAGTCGACCGCGTTGCTCCGCTCCCGCTCCCACCCGGTGACGGCGACGACGCGGTCCACCCAGGGAGCATCCTCCGTCAGCCCGTCCGGCTGCGGTACGGCCCGCTCGGCGACCAGCAGTACCGGCCTCACATCGCTGCCGGCCCGGACCGCGCCGCAGCCGATCCATCGGTCGGCGTGCGTCCATGCGCGCATCTCGACGACCAGGTCTCCGAAGGGGGCGAGGAGCGGCGCTCCGGTTCGTTCGGTCAGTGTCGGATCGGCGTACCCGTCCATGGCCAGGTTGCGCCTCTGTCCGTACCGGCCGCTGAGTACCCGGCCGAAGGCAGGCAGGTCCATGCCGTCATCTGCCGCCAGGCACACATGCCCCGCCTCATGACCGGCCTGGCTGCACACCAGATCTCCCTGATCCAGCGCCACCAGGGCGTGAATGGCCGCGAGCAACTCCCATTCGTCCATGACCGGGAGTGAATCACAGGCCAATGACACCGCCGGCCGAGCTGCGCCCGGCGATCCTCCTCATGGTGTAGGGACTATGACTCCCGGGGAAGTTGACACATGCCTTCCGGTGCTTGTGCCAGATCCGTGCCAGAACAGAGGGAAAACCACGGTCAACGCCGGTCGTTGCCTGCCGACCTCCAGTGCCGTCGTGCGGGCGTTCAGGCAGATCATCGGCACAATGTCGCCCGACAGCGCCGGTGATTCCCAAGCTCAGAGCGCGGGTTCGATTCCCGTCACCCGCTCCATGCAGAAGGCCCAGGTCATAGACCCGGGCCTTTCTTGTTGTCTGGACCTGTCTAAGCGCCTTGCACCAGATCCGCACCAGAAGGCTTCTCGTTGCCCTTCTGGCGAGCGGCGCGCACCAGCTGATCCAGCCCGCTTGCAACTTCCTGCTGCCGGTCCAAGTCGGAGTGCTGATAGATCAGCGCGGCCTTCTCCGATGACTGTCCGGCGCGGACCATCGTGTCCTTGAGCGTGGCCCCGGAGCGGGTCGCGAGGGTGTGGCCGGTGTGACGAAGATCGTAGAAGCGGAAGCCGTCCGGCATGCCGACGAGGGCCCGCGCCCGACGCCACTTCCGCCCGAAGGTGGAGCGCCGGAACGGCTTGCCCTTCTCCCCCACGACGGATTGGACTCCGAGGCGGGATGGGCGGTGGCGGGATCACCAAGCAGTGGCGGGGCTTTGACCGGTCGGATGTCGAGCTGGGTGCACCAGCGGAAAGGCCGGCGGGGCTGTCCCACGGGGCATGACGGCAGGCACCTGATCCGAGCGCGGCAAATACGTTGGCGAAGGCTCGCGAACGCATGTGACGGTTCGGTCCATGGGTAACTCTGCGGCCTATCCCGTTCTCCGGACCACCGACGCGACAATGGCGTACACACAGGCCAAGCGCCTGTACGCGCTGCTGGCGAAGCACGATGACGAGGTCCGGCTCTTCGCCGAACTACGGACCGTCGCAGACCTTCGGCAAATGACATCGATCCTGCCTGAGGCGAACTTGGACTACACGGAGATGCGCACCGGCCCGGCGGGTGAGTATGTCTGGTTCGACCTCGACGTTACGGCGACGGACGACGCCACACTGGAGCAGCACCTCCCACTGGTCCTCATGGAGGACGTCCCAAGAGGGAGCGTGGAGGAGCGCTTCGTAAGTGCTCTTGGCCAAGGCATGGCCGCCATCGACTGGCACGGCATGTGGCCGGATGAACCGGAAGCGGATCACTACGGGTCGGCGAAGTACGACGGAGTCCAAGTCGTGTTCCACGGTGATGACGTTCAGTGGGACCGGTGGACCGACCATCACACCGTCTTCGTCCACGTGGGCAAGTTCGGTGACCTGTCCCGGGCCCAGATACTCGCCGCACACATCGGCAGCGAGGTCCTGGGTGAGCCACAAATCGGATGGTGACGAGCTGCCAGACCTCTGCCGAGTCTCAGGTGATGGTTGAAGAGTGGGCGTCGGGTGATGCTTGACGTCTGTCCTGGACGATCAAGATGTCTGCGGCCTCCTTTCCCGTCGTCGGATGGGCCATGCTCAGTGGCATGAGCGCATTCAGCAATGATCCGGACCTGGATGGTGTCCGGGACGTGGCGGGTAAGGGAGTGGAGGTCGACGTGGCCACCAATCTCCTCACCGGCACGGTCCGGCAGTAGGTGCTGTGGACGCAGGAGATTCGCCTTTCCCCTGAGGACGCGGAACGGGTTCGGCGTGCGCTCGTCCAGGCTGCAGAGCGCGGGCGCATGTTCCGGTCTGCTTCGGGGTCACGCGGAATGGCATGGCCCATTTAGTGAGGGCCGCGAAGCAACACCCCTTATGGTGGACCGCCCGGCGGCGGGGCAGGCCGTGGCCATGCTTCCCCAGGAGGGCATGGGCGCGGCCGGCGCTTGGCAGGGCACTCTTGGCCATCGGCGGAGCCTGGCCGTCGGTTGGGTCCCGGGCTTGCACCGGACCGCCCCCGGACAAAGCCAGGGATGCAGCTGAACTACAGAGCTGGACCGGGCCCACATGAGCTGCCTGGACGAGCGACTCCACAAGCAAATCACCCGAGGCCCATGGCTCGACGACTGAAGCGTGCCCCTTCCGTGCCCGATCGAGCAGGGAGCCTCGCGGAACACGGGCGATCACGGTGCGTGGACACGGAAGCTGCCCCTGACCGATGTGCCTGGTCAGGGGCCGCTGCGCCGGGCGATGGGTCTGAATCCATGGCGACATCGCTGCCACGACGGGCTGTCCGTCCCGGGGTCTAGAGTCCGGGCATGTTTCCGCAGCCGGTTGAGGGGGCCACGGGCCCGTATGACGCGGGGTATCTCCCCAGGGTGGAAATGTGTCTGCGCCCCGTCGACCAGGCCATTACCGAGCCCGTCGCCAAGCTCGGCGGTGATCCTGTGTGGCTGGAGGAGCCCCGCTGGCCCATGAACCCCCGAACGGGGGAGCCGCTCGATTTCGTCGGGCAGATCCCGGTCCCCGCAGAGCCCGGCGAGGAGCTCCGGATGGCGTATCTGTTTTTGTCGTACGAGGACTACGAGACCGGCGGAATGGACCCGGAGGACGGTGAGGCCGTGCTGCTCGTCCAGCCCGGCGGGCGGATTCCAGGATTCGCGACCATCGGGCCGGCGGGGACGAAGGGACGCTCGCTCTTCGCGTTCGACGAAGCGGACGAGATGGTGCCTGTCGAGTTCCGGATCGAGATACGGCCGGTGCCGGACGTCCAAGAGCGCTACCTGGAGAAGGACGGATCCTTCGATGTCGAAAACTACGTCGGAGGCAGGGCCGACTACCGCCAATGGGCAGGAGTCGAGGCGCCGTGGCGCTTCTTCTTCTCCTTGGGCTGCACCAGCGACACCGGGCCGTACTTCCTCAACTTCGGCCACGGCGCCGGATACGCCTACCTCAGCCCCGACCGCCTAGAAGGCCGCTTCGGATGGGATGCCGCCCAGCACGCAATCCACCGTCTCGGCTTCCGTCTCCTTCAGCTCCGTCCGGGCCCGTTCAGGGGAGGCCGAGAGGCGCCACACGGTCAGCGGCCGACCGGGCGTGAGCGCAGATGAACGCACCCGAACACACGCCTCACCTGCACCCACAGACTTGGAAAGCGTGCGCCTGTCCCAAGCCCCGGGCGCACCAGTTTCGGCGCCAGAACGCACGGTCAGCCACGGTCAACGACGCCGCGTGCCCCTTCCGTGCCCGATCAGTCGGAGCCGAGCGGGGAACCACGGGGAAGCCAGAGAGCCCCAGCCGCTTCCACGCAGGTCAGCGGCACCGCCCGCATGCGGCGTCTTCCGAACTGGGTCACCAGACCATACGGAGCTAGCGTGGAAGAGAGACATCGAACGGATGCCCGGCACCGGCCGATGAAACGGAATAAGACATGACCGCGCAAGCAAGTAGGGCAGACCCCGACACTGTGCTTTCCAGTACGCCGGTTCTGATCACGAGGCCACACGGGCCCCGCGATGCGGCTGAACATGTCGTCTCGGAAAATTCGGTGACCGTCCGCATGGGCGACCTGCGACTCGAACTGCCGCCCAGGGACCAGCTCGCATTCCTGGCGGGCCTCGGCTTCCTCACGGCGCTTGACCTCATCGAATGGCCGCTCGCGCTCGCCATAGCTGTCGGGCACGAATTGGCCCGCAGTCGCCACGGGAAGGCACTGCGCGAGTTCGGGGAAGCTTTGGAAGAAGCGTGATACGTCCTTCCGGAACGTACCGTTGAGACCGGACGACCTCCGAACCGCTGGCCAGGGTGTCGGAGGGTGCTGATAGAACACGCCCATGGCGTACCGATTCACAGCGCACATAGCCTGCGGATTCGATGATCCGGAGCAGGACGACTGCATGCTTGCTGGGCTTGCTGAGTCTGATGACGAAGAAGACTTCTCCATGATGTTCATGTGCGACTTCGGCGAGCCCGACGCGCAGGAGGTCTCCCTTGGCATGGACACCCACTGCCTTGTCACGCCCGACCAAGGAACCGCATACGGGTGTGTGCGACTGGTAGAGCTGGACGGCGATGTCCTTCGGGTCACCTTGGACCCCGCGTCCTTGGCCGAGCTGGGCCTGACCGATCCCGTGGTTGAGGCCGTCCTGTGCGCACCGGAAGCCAACACTGCACGCATGCGCGAGGTGCTCGCACGCATCCTTGCCTACGGCCGACCAGATGCCCGCCCAGTAGTGAGGGCCCTGTGAAGGCGAAGACGCCGCCCGACAGTTGCCCTTACCGGACGACTTCGCAGCCCAGCAGGCATCCGCATACGGCGTCTTCCAAACTGGTGCACCGGCCCGGCGCACCGCGCCGCTGAGACGGCGCCTGCCGTCCGTTCGTATCTGGTGAAGAACCCACGCCCCTGCCAGGATCAGACCGTGAACGAGTCCTCGATCGCCACAAAACTGAGCCGGGCCCTCGACTGGGCAGGATTGATCCCCGCCGCCCTCCTCCTTGCGATCGGCATCAGGGATTACCGCGACGGCGGATCCGTGGCATGGCCGATCGGCGGAGCACTCCTGGTTCTCGTCAGCCTTTGGGTGATCTATCGCGGGGTGGCTCGCCGGAGTGGCAAGCCCGGCGCTATGAACTCCTGACGGAATAACCCCATAGCGCCTGCTGGCGAGCGCGGTTGGTACTGCTCGACCGTGACTTTGACTGACCAGAGGGAAGGCTTTCGCGATGACGCAGAAGCTGGACGCCGGGTCTTCTGCTCGTTGCCGGTCACCACACGCTGGGTGGCCCAGTGGGCGGTTGAGCGGTGGGGGTAGGTGGCGGCTCTGGTGCGTAAACCAGGTCTTCCACTTCAGCTTGCGTCGAACGACCAGATGAGGCCCACTTCCTCCCGGGACACCGCGAGAAGGCCGAAGTCCCAGGAGTACCGGGTCATGGGCCAGCAGCCGGTGACCCGTTCGTAGAAGTCGGGGTGCTCGCCGTGGCGGGTGTTCGTGAAGAACCGGGAGCCCTCCGGGAAGCGCGACAGGATCGCCTGCGCGTGTTGCTCCATGCTCGGCCTGCGTTCGGCGAAGCCGTACTGCCGCGACACGTCCATGGCGTCCGTCGCCAGCATGACGAGCAGCCGTACGACGGCGGATCGCGGGATCTCGAACAGCCGGCTGCGCCATTCCGCGGCCCCGGTCTCATCCGTCGGCGGAACCCGGAACGGAAAGGCGGGGTCCTCTTCCAGTTCCTCGTCTCCCTGCTCGGGATCCCTGCCGCTCCAACCACGGGGATCGGCCACCTCGCGGTGCATCACCGCGGCCACATCGGGCAGCCAGTCCTCGTGGGCACGCGGGCCGACCGCGATGAAGGAGTACCGGTTGCGGTACATCTCCACAGCCGCCGACCAGGTCTCGGCATCCAGGGGCAGCCGCGGGCCGTCCTGCCGATCTGGCTCGGTATCGCTGACCATCCGGGTCTCCCTCACTTGGGCATCGAGCTGACGACGACGAACGGCGGATCGACGCTCGGGTCGTGCATGAGACGCAGCGAGACTCCCTTGGTGTCGTACGCGAATTGCTCGTCGCGAACAACAAGTGCCGTCAAGTAGAGGTGCTTCGGCTGTACGTCGAAGTGCCCGGCGCCCTGATGGGGCGGGGCGGTCTCCGCCTGGTCGCGCTCCTGCTTGCGCCCTTTGCCCCTCACGTGGGGGGCGGACGCTGCGGGCTACTTGATGTAGGTGAACGGGGTGTCGGCCTGGTTGTCGGTGTCCACCCTGTCCAGGCTCCATACGCGGAACTTGGGGCGTTCACGGCCTTTGCCCTCGTCCACGGGCACGTTCACCTCCGCGGCGAAGCGCCCGTCAGGTCCCGCGGTGACATCGCGTACGTCGACTTCGGCGTACCCGCGGGTGTCGTGGAAGGTGATGCGGATCTGCTCTCCGGGGGCGAAGCCGCTGCCCTTGAGCGTCACGACAGCCCCTTCGGCGGCCATGTCGGGAGAGGCGATCAGACGCGGCTTGGTGTCCGGGACCGTGGACTCGTCGGCCGCCCCGCTCGGCAGGGTATGGAGCGGTGGCTCCGACGGGGTTGCGGACGGTTCGGACCCCGCAGGCGAGGCAGGAGCCGTCGCGGACACCTCTGCCGAGCCGGCCGCCGCCGGCGGCGCGCCGGAGGGTGAACCCCCGTTGGATACCGCGACGGCGGCAATGACCGCGGCGGCAATCGTCGCCACTGCCGTGATCACGGCAGCGATGATCGGTGCGCGATGGCCTCCACCTTGTGGGGTCGGAGGACGAGGGGGCGCGGGTCGGGTCGGAGGAGAAGGGGGCACGGGTGGGGTCGGGGGATCAGGAGGTATCGGTGGGGTCGGGCGGCGCGGACCATTGGGGTTGGACACGCAGCGTTCTCCTGCTGGTTCGTGAAGTTCGGTAGAGCCGATCACGATACAGATCGAGGCGGTGAAGCCTCGTCCAATTCACTTCCCTAGAAAGGGGGTTGGTGTCATGGGCGAGTGGCTGCCGAACCGGGGCTCACGCGCTCGGCGCGTCGGACCGCAGGGGTCATGGCCGTCGCCGCGGCCAGGAGGACCGCTCCGAGGAGCAGCCAGCCCGCCGGGCCGAAGGTGATCAGCAAGGTGGTGGCCAGGGCCGGGCCCAGTGTGCGGGCCACCGGGATGCCGGAGCCGAAGAAGCCCTGGTACTGGCCGATCCGGTCGGGCGGTGCGAGGGAGAAGCTGATCTGCCACGCGCCGGCCGAGTGCTGCATCTCCGCGGCGACCTGGAGCGCCGCCCCAAGGGTCAGTACGGCGAGCGCCGACCAGGGGGAGAGGCCGGACAGGGCGGTCGTGGCGAAGACCGCGCACGACGCGAGCATCACCAGTCCCGATCTGCGGACGGCGCGGGTCGCCGTCGCGGTGCCGGTCACCTTCCGGGCCACGCGGACCTGGAAGAGCGTCACCGCCAGGGTGTTGAGGACGAACAGCGCCGACACCGTCCAGTCCGGCGCCTCCGTACGCTGGGCGATCCACAGCGGCAGGGCCAGACTGAGCAGCGGCAGCCGCAGCAGCAGGATCGCGTTCAGCAGCGTGACCAGCACGTAGGGGCGGTCACGCAGCACCGCGAGCCCGGTCCCGCCCCGCACGGTGGCGCCCGGCGGTACGTGCGGTACCCGCGGCAACCGGTAAAGGATCAACGCACAGACCAGGAAGCAGACCGCGTCCAGGGCGAAGACGGCGAGGTAGGCCGCGCGGGTGCCGGCGTGCAGGGCGAGCCCTCCGAAAGCGGCTCCTACGGCGAGCCCCGCGTTGAGCGTCGCCTGGAGCCGGGCCAGGACGCCCGTGCGCTCCGAAGGTTCGACCAGCCCCGCGAGCAGCGCCTGTCGGGCAGCCGCGAGTCCGCACTGTGCCGTGGTGTAGAGGCAGGCGGCGACCAGGAACGGCACGAAGGAGCGGATGAAGAGGAACGCCGCGACCGTGGCGCCGGTCGCCAGAGCCAGCAGCAACGCGGTACGGCGCGGTCCCTGGCGGTCCGCGAGCTGCCCGAGTGGTACGCCCGCCAGGGACCCGACGCCCCAGGCCGTCGTCAGTCCGAGGCCGATCTGCTCGGCCGACAGCCCGACGACCTGTGAGAAGTACAGCGCCGAGCAGGTGTAGAAGGCTCCGTCCCCGATGGAGTTGGCCAACTGCGCGGCGGCGAGCACACGAGGCGCGGCTCGGTGCGTGGGCGTCGGACGCGGTGACAGAACAGGCATGCCCATGACGCTAAGCGCGTGATCACGGGCTTCCTTGGGCCAGTTCGTGGGCGGATTCGGGGGCCATTCACGCGCAGAGGCTCGACCCGCCGTCCGGGGCGGACCCAACCACGGAGGCCGCCACGCCCGGGCTCACGCATGAGGGCCCGCAGGGGCCGGCCGCTCCTAGGTCATGTACTTGTAGACCGGCCAGAACTGTGGCGTCGGCATCGGGCCTGACGCGCCGGCGGCCTGCAGGGCAGGCATGAGGCGCTCCTGGACGAATCGCTTGGCGTCGTCCTCAGACTCCCAGATCTCGATGACACGCCAGCCGCCGTCGGGGCTCGGCCCGGCGGCGTGGAAGATGCCACCCGCGGGCTTCTCGACGCCCAGTTGCTCCCGGACCTTGTCGTAGATCTCCTGCGTACCGTGCGGATTGTCCACCATCATGGCGATCGTCATCAGAGCCTCCTCTTGATCGGTCGCCCTTCTCCCGAGGGGTCGTACGGGGTGCGGAGAAGGGGTGTGCCGATCCCCGTACGCAGTGCTTCCAGGAAGGAATCGGGCTGCTCGAACGCGGGGGCGCCGGCGGCCGCGGGGGCGCCGGCGGCGTTCCCGGTCATGTGCAGCGGCCGTCCGCGACCGGTGCTCGCGGCTTCGGCGACGCTCCGGCGCACCTGGAGGTCGTGCCTCCCACGGATCAAACTGGTGGGTACGGCGAGCCGTGCCAGGTCGGCCGGCGGGATCGGGGGCATCGCGAGCTGCGGCATGAGGCTGCGGACGGGGACGGGGACGTCCTCTGCCGTCAGTGGCTTCGCGTGGTCCACGAGTTCCGGTGCCTTGTGCGCGTCCGCCCATGCCCGTACGGCGCAGGCTGCCCGGTCACGCTCAGGATCGCCGGTCATGGACATGATGGCCGCCGCCTGCCGGGCTCTGCTTCATGGCGCCTCCCAGGGAGCACCTCAATTTTATTGGACGGCCAGGAACGGATCCATTTGTCCCCTCGGGGCGCGGTGCTCGACCACACGGCCACCGCGACGGTCGGACCCTGGCCGGCGCATCGGGCTACGTGGTGCGCCCGCTCCGTCGTCCGTCCCGTGTCATATAGGCGATCAGGGCGGCAACGCCCGCGGTCACGGCGAGGCTGCCGGCCATGACCATCACCACGCCGACCATGAAGAGGCCGCTGGAGTCGTCGGACCAGTCGTAATAGGCGGCGGCGGTCAGGCCGACCGGTATGCCGGCCACAGCCGCGATGAAGCGCCGGGACACCGCCCCGTACACCAGCACCAGCAGAGTCAGCACCAGTCCGATCACCTGCCACGCCTCGTACGGGCCCGTCGTAGACCCGTCGGGCTGCACGTCACGCCGCTGGTCCCAGCCCAGCCAGGCGGCCCACGCCCCGACCGTGACCGCGGCCAGTACGAGGCCCGCACCCAGCTGGGGAAGAAGTTTCACAAGTCCTTGTCGCATGACCCAAGCGTCCCGGCTCGCGCCATGACCGGCCAGGGCGCAAGTACTCAGCTCCGACCAGGTACTTCAGCCACGGGCGTGAGCTACTCCCCGTTCGGTCCCGGCTCCGTACGACCCGGGCCCGGCCGGTGCGTGGCCTGGTCGTACACCGGTTCCGCCAACCGCTGACCGGAGTACCGTGGAAGCACCAGCGATGCCCTGCCGGGATCGGCCGGCGGCACCGGCCGGGGGAACCCGCCGGAGCGCCCGCTGTCGACGACCGCGAGCAGGGATCCGGGCCGCGGACGAGACCCGCTTCCCGCCCGGACACGGCGGTAGGGAGCAAGGCATGATCCGTTCAGCCGACATCCGCGAGTGGCGCGACCACGACGTCGTCGACCCGAAGGGCCACCGGATCGGCGCCCTCGAAGCGATCTACGTCGACACCACGACCGACGAGCCGTCCATGGCCACCGTCCTCACCGGATTCCCCTCCCGTCGACGCCTGGTCTTCGTCCCGCTCGACGAGGCGATTCTCGGACCGGGCTACGTCAAGGTCGCGCACGCCAAGAGCCTGGTGAAGAACGCTCCCGCGATCGGGACCGACGACATCCTGCCCGCCGAGGAGGAGGAAGCCGTCTTCAGGCACTACGACCTGGCCTACCGGCCCGGTGCCAACGGCGAGCGGCAGCTCGCGCGCCGCTGAGCGCCCCGGACCCGAACCAAGGGAGGTGTTCCCGGTATGGCGTTCATCCTGTTCCTCCTTCTCGTGGCCGTGATCCTGGGCATCATCGGCGTCGTGGTGGAGGGTCTGATCTATCTCTTGATCATCGGCATCGTGATCGTCGTGGCCGAGGCCGTGTTCATCGCCATGCGCTCCAAGGGCTCGGGTCGACGCCGCGTCCGGTGACACCGGCCATCGGGCCGGAACACGGTGCGCCGATGCAACCGGACGAAGCACGGTGCGCCGATGCAACCCGGACGAGGCGGCGCACCCGTCGGCGGATGCCCCGAGCGGGGGGCGCCGGGTGCGCCCCCCGGGCTCGCGACGGGTGGTTACGCGGGGGCCGCCTCCGTCTCCGGCACGGCCTCTTCGGCCGGTTGCGCCGTGGCCGCTCCGTCCCGGCTGAGCAGGCAGATGACCGCGCACGCCGCTGCCACCGCGGCGGCGGCGTACCAGTTGGCGCCCGGGACGCCGAGCGAGAGCGACAGGTCGAACAGGACACCGGCCAGGAGCGAGCCGACCATGTTGCCCGCGCTGCGGAAGAAGTGCATGGCGCCCATGGCCTTGGCCAGTCGCTGCTCGGGGACCTTGCGGGCGACCCAGATGTCGAAGGACGGAACGAACAGGACCTCGCCGAGGACGACGACGAGACAGCCGACGATCACCCAGGCGGCACTGCGGCCGGCGCCGAAGGCGAGGAAGGCGGCGGTCATCCCGGCCAGGCCGACGGCCATGACGGCGCCGGGACGCAGGTGCTTGATCAGGAACTTGAAGAGCGGGTACTGGAGCACCAGGACGCTCAGACCGGTGATCCAGAAGGGGGCGGACGGCGCCCACTGCGGCGCGTACTCCTCCATGTGCAGCGGGATGCCGACCAGGAAGCCGATCGAGAGGAACCAGAACACGGCCGAGAGCAGGAAGTAGCGGGTGGCTCCCCGCACGTCGATGCCCTTGAACACGGTCAGGCTGAACAGGGGCTTGCGTTCCTGGGCCGCCCCGGCCGCCCGGGCGTCGGCCGCCGCCTGTGTCTCGAACCCGTCGCGCGGGATGAACGCCGAGGACGCGAGGCAGAAGCCGATGAAGATGGCGAACACCACGCTGAAGAGGGTGCGCAGGTCCACGTCGGCGAGCAGACCGCCGAGCAGCGCTCCGCCGAACAGGCCCACCTGCGCCGACATCTGGAAGGTGGAGAACGCCTTGGGCCGCTCGTCGTCCGGGTAGGAGACGAGGATGTTCTTCAGGCCGGGGAAGGCGGTTCCGGAACCGAATCCGATGAAGAACGCGAGCACGCTGTAGACGAGCACGCCGCCGCTGAAGCCCATGGCGCCCAGCGCCACCGCCTCCATGGCGGTGCCGAAGAACACCGCCCCCCGGATGCCGATGCGGGCCGCGGTCCCCTCGTAGAAGAACGTGGCGAGCAGACGGCCCACGTACGTCATGCACATCACGACACCGGCCCAGAAGCCGCTGTCGGTGCCGCCGAGCGAGGCGAGGAGTACGGGGAACCAGATGAAGTTCCCGATGTGGGCGAGGAAGATGCCGGCGTTGACGCCGATGAGCGCCCGCCTGCGTTCGATGGTCATAGCGCGACCTTTCCCTTGGACTCGGTGGCGCGGAGGTCCGCGATGGCGCGCGCGGCGGCGGGCCGGTCGACCGGTACGCCCCGGACGACGGTGGCCAGCGGCAGTGCCGAGAGCGGCTTGCCGGGTGCGTGCAGGTTGTACGTGGCCGCCGCCCCGGGGCTCAGGGGGTGGGCCGCGGCGCCGTCGCCGCGCAGTTCGTCGAAGTAGCGGCGGCCGCCGACCGTGGCCTGCCGGCGCAGCGCTCCGGCCGACGAGGCGTCGTCGCCGCGCAGCAGGTCGAGCTCGCTGAGGAGGGAGTAGCCGTGGTAGGCGCCGGTGTTGCCGGAGTCGGTGCCGACGAGCAGGTTGCCGTGGCGCAGCGCGGTGAGGGCGTTGCGCCGCATGTCGGCCAGTGCGGCGGTGCGGGTCTCCTGGCAGCCGTACTCGATCCCGAAGGGCTTCTCGATCCCCTCGACGAACGCGAGGTTGCCGCGGTCCTGGGTCTCGGTGAATCCCTCGCGGCCGTAGTCGGCGAGGAACTCCTCCCGTGTCATGACCATGGGGCTCAGTCCGGCGAGGGTGGAGACGAACCGGGCCCCCTCGAGCCGCTTCCAGTCGGCCGCGTCCAGGGTCCGGTCACGCACGGAGTGGGCGAAGAGCCGGAATCCGCAGTCGTACGCCCAGAGGGTCTCCTGAAGCGTGTTGCAGTCGATGACGGCCGTGATGCCCCGCTCGGCGGCGATCCGGGCGGTGAACCTCAGGACCCGCTCGGACAGGCGGGAGAAGCGTACGGGGGTGCCCGGCTGCTCCGTCCCGTCCGTGAACATGACCTTGAGGAAGGTGCCGCCCCGCTCGGTGTTGGTGCGCAGGGCGTGGTCCAGGTCGGCCTCGACGGCGAGCATGTGCACGGGCGCCGGGAACTCGACGCCGTGCCCCCGCAGTCCGGCCGCGTTGGTCATCGCCGTCACCGCGTATCCGCAGTGGGCGATCTCCGGGTACGGCCAGGGCGAGGTACGGCTGCCGGCTTCCCAGGCGTCGGACACCAGAGGGAACCCGAACATGTCCACCACGTGCGTGACCCCGTGGTAGAGGTACTGGAGGGCGACGATCCGCGGGTCGTCGACGGTGTCGTCCCAGTTGGCGGGCAGCGAGACGTGCGCGTGGCTCTCCGTGTAGCCGGGCCACAGCTCCGTCTCGCCTCCGCCGCGGGTGCCCGAGGGTTCGATGCGGGTGAAGACGCCGTCCTCGGTGGTGACGTCGAACAGCGCCTCGTCGTCGAGGGCGGGCACGGCCACGCCCCGGAGGGTCGCGGGCGGCGCCTGGCGGTGGGCGGTCGTCGCGTTCATCGGGCCACGTCGACCTTCATCCGCAGGTCGATGCCGTCGAGGGCCGCCTCGCACCGCTTGTTGACCTCGTCGCGGTCGGCGCCGGTGAAGATGATGTGGCCGATCCAGTCGAAGTTGCTGCGGGAGAGCCGGGTGACCGGGGTGCCCGGCTTCTTGTAGGCAAGGGCGCTGTGGAAGCCGGGGAGCTCCTCGATGGAGTCGAAGCCGATGGCCTCCACGGTGCCGGCGACGGGGGCGCCGAACCAGTGACCGCCCGCGGTGGTCTCACCGGGGAAGGGGAGTTCGGGCCGCTCGCCGAGGGCCTGCCGGATGACCTCCAGGTAGGGGTCGACGCCGGAGGTGATCTGCATGAGGCTCGGCACGATCCCGCCGATGAGGCGGCCGTTGACCTCGCACAGCACCGGGCCGTCCGCGCTGAGCAGGTACTCGGTGTGGATGAAGCCGAAGTCGACGCCGAGTTCGTTCAGTACGCGGGTGGTGGTGGCGAACAGCTCGTCCTGGAGCGGGTGTCCGTCGAAGTAGGTGGCGCCCATCTCGATGAAGTGCGGGAAGCCGCTCAGCGGCCGGTCGGTGAGCCCGAGGTTGACGACCTCGCCGTCGCCGAGGACGCAGGACTCCACGGAGATCAGCTCGCCGGTGACGAACTCCTCGATGAGGATGTCCGGGATGCGTACGACGCCGCGTCCGTAGTCGACGACGTCCGCCAGCTCGGCCAGGTAGTCACGCAGGTCGTCCTCGTCCTTGAGGTGCAGGACGTGCAGGCTGGCCGTGCCGTCGGAGGGCTTGACCACGCAGGGGAAGCCGATCTCGCGGACGGCGGCCTCGACCCCGGCCGGATCGGCGACATGGGCGAAGCGCGGCTGCCGTACGCCGGTGCCGTCCAGGGTGAGGCGGGTCAGGTGCTTGTGCCGGGCGTTGCGGGCGCCCTTGACGCTCATGCCCGGCAGGCCGAGCGCCTCGGCGACGGCCGCGGTGTGCACGGTGTGGTACTCGCTGTAGGTGGTGACGCCGTGGACCGGCTTCTCGGCGTGCAGGTTGCGCGCGAGTGCCGTCAGGTCCTCGATGGAGAAGGCCTGTTCGCTCTTGACGACCTGGCACCTGGGGTGCGCGTAGGCCGCCTCCGCCAGGGGCGAGACGCCGAGGTAGAAGTCGGGGTCGACCGACACGAGTGTGACGTCGTGGCCCAGTTCCAGGGCGTTGGCGATGCCGGCGATCCCGTTGGGGTTGCATTCGATCATGAGGATATGCATGGGTGCGTACTCCTGAAGTCTCGTGGTCCGCTGCCGGTGGGTGGTGTGCGGCAGCGCGGG
This sequence comes from Streptomyces kurssanovii, assembly GCF_040677245.1. Lineage (NCBI taxonomy): Bacteria > Bacillati > Actinomycetota > Actinomycetes > Kitasatosporales > Streptomycetaceae > Streptomyces > Streptomyces kurssanovii. The sequence continues at coordinate 296,354 of NZ_JBFAQK010000002.1, read as the reverse complement.
GATGCGGTGGATGCGTGGTGCGCGTCGGGTGGTGGATGCGTGGTGCTCGTCGTGCGGTGGATGCGTTGTGCGCGTCGGGCGGTGGCGTGCGGGCGCTTCCGGGGACCTAGGGGCGGCGACTCAGCGGGCGGCGGCTCCGGCGGAAGCCGTCATCGCCCCGGACCCGGCCCTGTCCACGGCCGCGAGGACGGCGGGCAGGTCGAGGCCGAGCGCGGCCATGACCTCCTCGTGGTCGCCGCCCTGGGAGGGCCAGCTCTGGTCCGCGCTCACCGACGTGACCTCGCAGTGGGGCAGCAGCAGCGCGAGGCCCTCGGCGATTCCGCCTTGGCCGCGGTGCTCCTCGACGACGACGAACCGGCTGTGGTGGCGGGCCAGTTCGGCCGCGGCCCGGGTCAGGTGCGCGTGGTCCAGGTAGACCAGGTGCGCGTGGGCGGGGCCGGGCGCGGCCAGCCGGGCCGCCATGGCCAGGCGGGTGCCCTCCTCACCCACCGACACCAGGCAGACCTCCTCGGGTCCGGAACGGAACTCCCAGTTGACCAGCGGTGGTTGCTCGCCCGGCCAGTCGATCGAGTCGTACGCGGCGTTGCGGCCGGTACGGATGTAGTGCGGCTTGCCGGAGCGCACCGCCGCCCGGACCACCGCGCGCATCTCGGCCTCTCCGTAAGGGGCCGCGATGGTCACGCCGGGGACGCTGCGCAGGATCGCCAGGTCCTCCAGGCAGTGGTGGGTGGTGCCGAACCACGCTCCGGAGACACCCGCGTAGGGCGCCATGACGGTGACCCCGGCGGACAGGTAGCCCAGCGTCAGCTTCAGGCTCTCCGCCGCCCGCAGGGCCGCGAACGGCGCGAAGGTGCTGGCGAACGGCTTGTGGCCGCCGGCCGCGAGGCCGGCCGCCATGTCGACCATGGCGCCTTCCGCGATGCCGAGGTTGAAGAACCGTTCCGGATGGGCGGCCTGGAAGGGGTGTCCCTTGCCGCCCAGGTCGGCCTCCAGGCACACGATGGAGTCGTCGTCGGCGGCGAGCGCGGTGAGCTCGTCCCGGTAGGCGTCCCGGCCGGAGAGGGTCATCGGATCGCTCGCTTCCACTTGGCGGCGCGCGCGGCGTCGATGGTCACGTAATGGGAGGCGGCCCTGCCCTCCACGGCGGGCACGCCCTTCCCCTTGACGGTGTCCGCGACGACGGCCAGCGGCCGGCGGGCCGTCGACCGGTCCGCGGCGAACAGCCCCGTGAGAGCGGCGAGATCGTGCCCGTCGGTCTGCGCCACCTCGAAGCCGAAGGCGGCGAACCGGTCGGCGAGGTGGGGCAGCGGCGAGATGTCGGCCACCGGCCCGTCGTTCTGGCCGCCGTTGCGGTCCACGACGAGCACGAAGTTGCCCAGCCCCTGGGCGGCGGCGACCTGGCAGGTCTCCCAGACCAGGCCCTCCTGGAGCTCGCCGTCACCCGCGACCGCGATGCCGAGCCCCGGCCTGCCCGCGATCCGGCGGGACAGCGCCCATCCGGCGGCGTACGGCACTCCGTGGCCGAGGCTCCCGGTGGGGAACCGGACGCCGGGCACCTTGGGGCCCGGATGCCCGGTGTAGGGCCCGCCCGCCATCCCGTACAGCGGGGCGGGGTTCTCCGGCAGGACGCCGCTGACGTGCAGGGCGGCGTACAGACCGGCGGCCGCGTGGCCCTTGCTCAGGACGACCTCCGTCCCGTCGCCGGCCGAGACCCGGTGCAGCGCCGCGATCAGGATGTCGAGCACGGACAGGCTGCCGCCGAGGTGGCAGCCGCGCGGGCTCGCGGCCATGTCGACGACCAGCCGTCTGGCCTCCACGGCGCGTGCGGCGAGGGTGTCGAGGACGGGCAGGGTCTCCGGCGGGTCGAGTACGGCGGTCATCAGCGGCTCCCTTCGGGCAGGGCGAACCATCGGTTGACGGCGTCGGCGAGCAGCGAGCGGGCGGTGCGGTACTCCATGCCGCCGATGCGCTCCTCGTCGGTGTGGTCGAGGGAGGAGTCGCCGGGCCCGTACGCCACCATCGGCACGTCGTGCCAGGTGGTGGCGAGCGTGTTCATGTCGGAGGTCCCCTTCTTCACCACGAAGCGGGGCCTGATCCCGGCATCGGCGAAGGCCCGGGTGAAGGCCTTGACCAGCGGGCCGGAACGGCCGCCGGCGTAGCCGGGGGTGGCGCGCAGCACCTCGATCTCCACGCCTTCGCGGACATGGCCGAGCGCGGCGGTGCGCAGCGCTTCCAGGTCGGCCGTGGGCGGCACCCGGAAGTTGAGGATCCCGGTGGCCCGGTTCTGATCACGCCCGGTCGCGCAGCTGATGTCGATGACGGCGCTCAGGGCGTCGGGCGCCTGCTCGAGGACCGAGGCGCGGATCCCGCCGAGGGCCCCGATCAGGTGGTCCGGCGCGGACACCGCGTCCATGCCGGCCGAGTGCCCGCTGGGCACGGACGCGGTCACCTCGAGCTTGAACAGGCCGAAGTAGCCGAGTGTCAGGGTCCGCGAGCCGCTGGGCTCACCGATGACGACGGCGTCGGCCGGGTAGTGGTCGCGTACGTGGAAGGCGCCCTTGGAGGAGGAGATCTCCTCCTCGACCGCGCCGATCGCGCACAGCTGCCCGTCCTCCGGGATGTCCGCGTGCGCGAGCACCTCCAGGAAGCTCGCCAGGCTGCCCTTGGCGTCGACGCTGCCGCGCCCCCACAGTTCGTCCTCCCGCCACTCGGCGGGCCAGTGGTGCGGCACGGTGTCGAGGTGGCCGAGGAGCAGCAGCCGCCGGGGGCCGTCGCCGCGGGTCGCGACCAGGTTTCCCACCTCGTCGACCCTGGCCCGCATGCCGCGCTCCTGGCACCACTCGGCCAGGAACGAGGCGAGTTCGGCCTCGTCGCCGGAGACCGAGGGCACGGAGACCAGCCGGGTGAGCAGACCGAGGTCGGCGGCGGGTTCCCTGGTGCGCCAGAAGCGGGTCCAGCCCGCCGGCTCCGTCATGGTGTGCGGACCGGTGACGGCCACGTCCGCGCTGCCCTCCAGGGCGATCTCGGCGGCGCGGACCTTCTGGCGCATCCTGCCGCCCGCGTACCGCGCGCCGTCGCCCGGATAGGCGTTGCACAGCGTCGAGCGGGGGTCGTCCGGGTCGGTCAGCAGTCCTGGCGTGCCGGTGACCAGCCGCAGATGGTCGGCGTGCAGGGCGTTGGAGAGGACCGCGGCGAGAACGTCGGCGTCGACGTTCAGCGGCGGCTCGCCGGCCCGGCCCGCCACCGGCGGCGACAGGCAGACCACGTCGTACGTGTCGAGCAGGGCGTTCAGCCGTACGGTGTCGACGTCCGCGGGGACACCGGCGCGGTGGTCGCGGACCACGACGGGACGGCCCTCGGGGGACATCGCCTTCAAGGGGCGGTTGGCGCGGCCGGTCACCAGGCCGCCGCGCGCGGCGACGGCGGTGAACACGCTCAGGCCGAGGGTCCGCAGACCCTGCTCCACGGCGGGCAGGGTGACCCGCTCGTAGGCGTCGACCAGGTGCGCCATCTCCTCGGGCGGGCAGTAGCGGACCGAGTCGCCGCCTGTCAGCCGCAGTTGCGGCATCAGCCGGCCGATCGCCGAGTAGTGCCGCTCGATGCCGGTGGCACCGCCGGTGACCAGGAGCACCCGGGCGCCGCGGGCGACCACGTCCGCGATCTCCTTATGGATGGTCTCGCGGTCGAGCGTCGCACTGCCGACCTTGATCACATAGAGGGGCCGGGTCATGGCGACACCGCCGTGGTGGGCAGGCCGGACGTCTCGTCGAAGCCGAAGATCAGATTCATGGCCTGGACGGCCTGGCCGGCGGCGCCCTTGATCAGGTTGTCGAGGGCGGCCACGGCCACGCACTGGCCGTCGCGGACCGCGATCGCGACCTCGGCGACGTTCGAGCCGACGACCGCCTTCAGCATGGGGAAGTCCTGCGGCACCTTGGGCGCCGGCCGGACCCGCACGAACGGCTTGCCGACGTACGCCTTGGCATAGGCGCGCTTGACGTCCAGCGCCGCGACGCCGGGCCGCAGTTCGGTGTACGCGGTGACCATGATGCCGCGGGCCACGTCGAGGCTGTGGGTGGAGAACCGCAGGTCCATGGCCGCGCCGGTGTGGTCGGCGATGGCCTGACGGACCTCCGGCGCGTGCCGGTGCCCGTACAGCTTGTGCACGCGGAAGTTGCCGCTGCGCTCTGCGGGCGGCTCGTTGCCGCCGCGGCCGCCGCCCGTGGAGCCGGTCTTGGCGTCGACGACCACACGGCCGTCCACGAGCGACTCGGCGAACAGCGGGTAGAGGGCGTAGACGCTGGTGACGGCCATGCAGCCGGGCAGGCTGATGAACCGGCTCTCCGGGACGCCGGCGCTGAGCTCCGGGACGTAGTAGGCGAAGTCCTCCGACGGCGGATTCGCGGCGGTCCGCGGATAGTGCGTCAGGACCTCGGCGCTGTCCCGCAGCCGGAAGTCTCCGCCCAGGTTCACGACCCGCTTGGCGTGCTCGGCGATCAGCGGCAGCTGCTCGGGCAGGGCGCCGGTGGGCAGGCAGCCGAAGGCGATGTCGACGGTTCCGATGTCCGCCAGCTGCGCCAGGGGCCGGAACTTGAGTCCGGCCGCCTTGGGGTGGTTGCGCAGCCAGGGATGGACGCTGCCGATGGTGGCGCCCGCGCTGCGCTCCGCGGAGAGGAAGGCGAGCTCGACGTGCGGGTGCTCCAGCAGGAGCCGGATCATCTCGCCGCCGGTGTAACCGCTGGCGCCGATGACGGCGACGCGGATCGTCTCGTGAGAGGTCTCAGCCAAGACGGGCCGCCTTCTCGTACGGGCGGCGGTGGTCGCCCTCTTCGACGAGCTTGCGGATGGCGTCCGGGCGCCGGGCGACCTTCCGGAAGGCGTCGGCGTAGCGCAGGATGCGCTCGTACTCGACCGGGGAGCGCAGCTCGCGGCAGAGGACCAGGGTGCTGTCCAGCATTCCGAGGGTGACCGGGAAGTCCTCCGGGCGGTGGTCGCGTACCGCCCCCGGGTTGAGGGTGAACGGGTAGCCGCCTCCGAAGCCGTCCCGGTGCCGGAAGGGCAGGTGGCACGGGATCGGGGTGTTCTGCCACTCGCGGGCGGGGACGCCCTCGGCGACGAGCAGTTCGTGCACCGCCTCCTTGACGGCGTGCACCGGGAGGTCGCCGAGGCCCACGGCGTCCGGGTGCAGGGTCATCCGGTACATGTTGTACGCGTGCACATGCCCGTCGGGGACGTGCGGCGGGGTGAACAGGCCGGTCTCGCGCAGGGCTTCGCCGATCAGGGCCGCGTTGCGGGCCCGGATCTCGTCGTAGTAGGGCAGGCGTGCGAGCTGGCTGGTGCCGAAGGCCGCGGCGACCCACGACATGCCGTAGTCGATGCCGTGCCGTTCGAGGTAGGCGACGGCCCGGTCGTACGCCTCCTCGGTCGAGAAGAAGGCGATGCCGCCCTCTCCGCCGAGGGGGAAGTTCTTGTCGGCCATCAGGCTCTGTCCGGCGGCGTCGCCGAAGGAGCCGGCCAGTCGGTCGCCGATCTTCGCGGAGTGGGCGTGCGAGGCGTCCTCGACGAGCGCGATGCCGTGGCTGTCGGCGAGGGCGCGCAGCGCGGGGACGTCCGCGGGCAGGCCGTGGACGTGCACCGGCATGAGCGCGCGGGTCCGGTCGGTGATCGCGGCGGCGGCGGCCCGCGGGTCCATGCAGTACGTGACCGGGTCGATGTCGACGAACACCGGGATCGCGTGGGCGGCGACGACGGCCTGGGCGGTGGCGATGAACGTGAACGCCGGGACGATGACCTCGTCACCGGGCTGCACGCCGGCGCCCACCAGCGCCATGTGCAGGCTGGAGGTGCCGCTGGCGGTGGGCAGGGCGTACCGGGCGCCGACGTAGGAGCGGTAGGCCTCGGCGAAGCCCGCGACGACCTTCTCGGGTGTCTGCCGCTGGGCGAGCATCAGGTTGAAGACGTCTTCCTTGGTGATGACAGGGAAGAGCGTGCGGCGCATGGCCTTGGGGATCATGGCTCCGCCGCCGAGGGCGGCGAGTTCGGCTTCGAGGTCCGCAGCGTCGGGAAGCGGCAACGGTGCCGCCGGGAAGTCAGTGATCATGAGGGTGCTCCGGAAGTGGCGGCGGGACGCGCCGCTCGGGTCAGGGCCATCCGTGCGCAGGCGGCCACCAGGGGGCTCAGCCGGTAGTTGAACTGGACGCCGGGCACCAGCGAGGCGTCGGCCTCCTCCTGCGTCCACATCGTGCGCAGGTCGTAGGCGCCGAAGATCTTCAGCCGCTCGGCGCGGGCCCAGAGGCGGGCGTCGTCGGTCAGCACGGCCGCGGCCGGTCCGAAGCCGAGCCCGGTCAGGTCCACGACCAGCACGGGGGCACTCGCACCGGCGGCCAGTTCCGGCAGCCGGTCGGCGTTGGTCGCGTCCAGTGCCACATGGTCGTAGGCGATCGGCCGCAGGCCCTCTTCGTCTCCCGCGCGCTCCACGGTGACACCGAGCCAGTTGAGGAACGCCTCGGTGGCCGCGTCCGGCTCGGGCAGCGACACGGTGTCGCCGTGGCCGATGCCCTGGCCGGCGAGGGCCGCGTGGACGGCCCCCGTACGGCTGTTGAGGAGGACCGCCTTCGCGCGTCCGGTCTGCTTGGTCAGCAGCCTTTCCAGACCAGGCAGTTCCCGGTCGCTCTTCTCGATGCTCATGACCACGCCCGAGGTGAGGACGCGGGTGAGCACCGTCGCTGTGTCGAACAGTTCCATGGGTCGTCTCCGTGTCACGCGGCCGCGGCCGCGAGCTGCTCCGCGACGTAGGCGGCGAGGTGGCCGGCCACGTTGACTCCGTGCTGGGCGGAGGAGCGGGCGAATTCGGGGTTGGCATTCACTTCGAGCACGAGCAGCTCACCGGTGGTCCGGTCCTCGACCAGGTCCACTCCGTAGAACCCGGGGCCGAGGATGTCGACGACGTGGCCGCAGAGCTTCTCGATCTCCGTGGTGACCTCGATCCGCCGGACCTCCGCGCCGAGATGGGTATTGGTGCGCCAGTCGGTCGAGACTCGCTGGATCGCCACCACGGGGGTGCGTCCGACGACCACGACGCGCAGGTCGTGGCCGGGCTTGTCGATGTACTCCTGTACGACGACGGGGAAGAGCTTCCCCGCGGCGTCGGCGGACTCGCGGCCACCGGCCCAGGCCTCCACACACTCCGCGTTGGCCATCTTGGTGACACCGCGCCCCCAGGACCCGCTCACGGGCTTCACCACGGCGGGCAGGCCGAGTTCGGCGACGCTCGCGTGCACCTGCTCGTAGCTGAAGGCGTGCCGGGTGACGGGGTGGGGGACGCCGTGGCGCTCGAAGAGCAGCGCCTGAAGTCCCTTGTCGTTGCAGGTCTCGATGGTCGCCGACCGGTTGAGGGTGGTGGCTCCGGCGTGCTCGAGCCGTCGGGAGACGCTGATCGCCTCGCGGTGGGACAGGTTCCTGATGAGGACGAGACCGGGCGGGCCGGTGCGGCCCGCCACGACCTCGGCCAGATCCTTCACGAGCAACGGCCGTGCCGTCAGACCCTCGTCACGCAGTGCGCCGAGAAGGAGCTTCTCGTCGGGGCGCAGCATCGTGACCGAGAGCAGGACCTGGTCGGCGGAGGTCACTCGCCCCAGTCCTCTTCCACCTCGGGGGCGAGGTCCAGCCGCGCGCCGGCGTCGGACTTCTCCACGACCTCGTGCTCCTGGCCGCAGGCCGCGCACTCGGTGATCTCGCCCTTTTCCCAGGCTTCCTGGACCTCGAATTCCGTGTCGCACACGAGGCATTTCGGAGCCGCAATGGCGGTGGTCATTTTTCGAAACTCCTTCTGTAAATCGGCATGCTGATACGGCCGGCGGCACGGGAGTCCCGCGGAGCGGGGCCCGCGTGCCGCGGGCTCCGCTCCGCCGCACGGCGGTTCGGGTGGTGAAGGTGTGCTGAAGGTGCCCGGTGAAGGCGTGCCTGGTGGGGCAGGCGTGCCTGGTGGGTCAGACCCAGCCCGGGTCCTGCGGGCCCGACGTTCCGGTTCCGGCGACCGCGGCCCGGTCGGCATCGGCCGGAGCGACGGAGAAGGCGATCAACGCGGCGGCGGCGATCATGCACGCTGCGAAATACTTACCTGAACGCGTCACGTACTTCATTTCTTGTCCCCCCTGGACGGTTAGTGGTCAGCTGTTCGCGTGCCGCTGTCCACATGAAGAGACTGCCCTGGGAAGGACATTGCCGGAAGTAGTGACAGGGGTCATGATCATGCAGTGCAGAAAGTCGAAGGGGGCGGCAGATGTGCAGCAAAACGGGCATAAGCGAAGGCGGTGCCCATATAGAGGTATGTGCTGAGGGAATGGCGGTCTACCGGACCGCCCTCGTGGCCGGCCGGGTCGCGCGCGCGGAGGCCCCCGGCTGCCTGCCGGATCTCGGACTGCTGGTGCCCGCGGTGGACGATCCCGAGGCCATGGTGCCCGTACCGCCGGCCGTCGCCGAAGCGACGCTGGTGCGTCCCCTGGAGCGGCGCGTCAACGAGCAGCAGCGGACGGTGGCCACGCTCCGCGCCTCCATGTCCCAGGTGGAGAGCCTCTACCGGGGCCTGCGGGAGGGGAGCAACGCCGTCCAGCGGCTCACCGGAGCGGCGATGATCGCCGCCGCGGTGGAGGCGGAGGCGCAGTCCGCCACGCGTGAGACGCTCACCGCGCACCCGGGTGGGGGCCGTCCGGAGGAGGTCCTCGCCAAGTCCCTGTCGTACACGTTGGAGGCGAAGAAGCGCGGCGTCAGGCAGCGGACGCTGTACCAGCACACGGTACGGACGCACGGCCCGACGCTGGACTACATCAAGGCCGCCACCAACGCCGGGGCCGAAGTGCGCACCGTCGACGAGGTCTTCGACCGGCTGCTCATCTGGGACCGCTCGGTCGCCTTCATCCCCGACAAGGAGAAGGAGCATCACAACCACGCGCTGAGAGTCACCGACCCCGGCATCGTGCACTTCCTCGTCTCCGTCTTCGAACACGCCTGGGACCGTGCGGAACCGGTCGTCTACGAGCCCGACCAGCAGCGCCCGAAGATCCTCACCGACGAGACGCGCCGCCGCGTGCTGCGGATGATGGTCGACGGCTACACCGACGCCGCCATCGCCGCCCGGCTCGGGATGAGCGTCCGTACCGTGGCGACCCATCTGAAGAAGGTGTCGGACGCGCTGGGCAGCAAGAGCCGGGCCCAGCTCGCGTATCTGACCGCCCAGAGCGGTCTGCTGGACGGGTCCCCGAGCCCGGACTGCCGCTGCGGCACCGGTCGGCACGACTCCCGGCACGACTGACCACGGCGGATACTGGGGCACGCCGACGCCCCTGCGGGGAGGGCACGCCGACGACCCTGCGCGGAGGGCTCGTCGGCGGCCGCCCGAGTCAGCCGAGCGCGGCGAACGCCTCCACCGCGCGGGTCTTGCCGGTGACGACGATGACGTCGCCGGACTCGACGACCGTCTCCGCGGTGGCGTACGTGAAGTCCTGGCCAGGCCGTTTGATGCCGACCACCGTCACGCCGTACTTGGAGCGGACCGCGCTCTCGCCGAGCGGGACACCGGTGGCGATGTCCGGTGCGACGGTCTTCACCAGGGCGTAGTCGTCGTCGAACTGGATGAAGTCGAGCATCCGGCCGGTCACCAGGTGCGCCACCCGCTCCCCCATGTCGTGCTCGGGCAGCACGACATGATGGGCCCCGAGCCGTTCCAGGATCTGGCCGTGCTGGCGGCTGATCGCCTTGGCCCAGATGTTGGGCACCCCCGCGTCGAGCAGGTTGGAGGTGATCAGGATGCTCGCCTCGATGTCGGTCCCGATGCCGACGACCGCACTGGTGAACTCGTGCACGCCGAGCTGCTCGAGCACCTCGGGGTCGGTGCAGTCGGCGACGGCGGAGTGCGTGAGCGCGTCGCTGTGGCGCTGGACGAGCGTGGCGTCGGTGTCGATGCCGAGAACGTCCCAGCCGCGCCTGGTCAGTTCGTGCGCCAGGGAGCTGCCGAACCGGCCCAGCCCGATCACGGCGACCCGCTGGTCGCTCGGTTCGGGGCGGCGGTCGTCGTGTCCCTTGCGGCTGCGACGGCGAAGGGGGTTCAGGTACTTACCCAATGACAGGTCGCTCCTCGGGTAGCTGGTAGCGGCGGGTCCGCTCGCGCAGGGCCAGTGCCGACACCAGGGTGACCGGCCCCAGCCGGCCGACGAACATGAGCAGGGCGACCACGAGTTGTCCGGAGACGGGAAGGTCCGCGGTGATCCCGGTGGACAGTCCGACGGTCCCGAAAGCGGACACCACCTCGAACAGCACGGCCTCGACGCGCGCCTCGACGAGGGTGAGCAGGACGAGCGCGGCCGCCATCACCAGCCCCACGCCGAGCAGCGCCACGGTCAGCGCCTGGCGCAGGACGTGCGGCGCCAGCCGCCGCCCGAGGATCCCGGAGCTGGGCTCGCCCCGCACTTCGGCCAGGATCGCGACACCCAGCACGGCGAAGGTGGTGACCTTGATGCCGCCCGCCGTGCCCGCGCTGCCGCCTCCGATGAACATCAGCGCACAGGTCATCAACAGCGTGGAGGCCTCCATCGCGCCGATGTCGAGGGTGCTGAAGCCGGCGGAGCGGGTCATGGCGGAGTGGAAGAAGCCGTTCAGAAGCTTCTCGTCCCAGTCGAAGGAGCCGAGTGTGCGCGGGTTGGCCCACTCGAGCAGGCAGGTGAGCACAGTCCCTGTCAGCAGCAGGACGGCCGTGGTCATCAGCGTCAGCCTGGTGTGCAGCGACCAGCCGCGGCGTCCTGTCCTGCGGCGCCGCTCACGGTGGCGGAGCAGTTCCAGCAGCACGGGGAAACCGATGCCGCCGAGGATGACGGCCGCCGCGATCGGAAGGGTCACCCACGGGTCCTCCGCGTAGCGGGTGAGGCTGTCGGCGTGGAGGCTGAAGCCCCCGTTGTTGAAGGCGGCCACCGCGTGGAAGAAGCCGAGGTACACCGCTTCGCCGACGGATTCGCCGTATCCGAAGCGAAAGCGCAGGGCGAGTACGGCGCCGACCGCCAGCTCGACGGCGGCGGTGATGCCCGCGACGCCGATCAGCACGCGGCGCACGTCCCCGATGCCGAGGCTCTTGGTCTCCGCCTGGGCCGTCAGCTGCATGCGCAGCCGCAACTTCCCGGAGATCAGCAGCGCCAGCAGGGAGGCCATCGTCATGATGCCGAAGCCGCCGACCTGGATCAGGGCGAGGATGACTCCCTCACCGAATCCGCTCCAGTAGGTGCCGGTGTCGACCACCGTGAGCCCGGTGACGCACACGGCCGCGGTCGCCGTGAAGACGGAGGTCACGAACCCGGTGGCGCCGCTCTGCTCCGAGGACAGCGGCAGTGAGAGCAGCGCCGTCCCGAGCAGGATCACCCCCGCGAACGCCGCGACGACCGTGCGGGCGGGATGGACGGTCGACAGCGAGTGCCACAACCGTGTCGCCCGTCCTGCCACGGCGGTCACCCTTTCGCGCGTCCCTGCCACGCTCTTGCGCCGCGCGCTGCGGCCGGTTGCGCGGCACGCCGGGCCGGTCGCCCGGCGGCGGTCACCCTACCCGCGGCGGGAGGCTCGGTACGTGAGCGTCCGGGCGCCCCGGCGAGCCGTGCCCCGTACGCCGGATCCACGCCGGTGCGGGGCACGGGCAAGGGCCCGTACACACCGGATGCTCGGTGTGTACGGGCCCTTGGCCGGCCCCGTTCCCGCGCAGGCGGGAGCGGTGCGGTGTCGCGCGGTCAGACGGAGGCCTTCACCGACTCCGCCTCGTCGCCGTCCTCCGGGATCTCGCCGGCCTTGCGGGCCCGGACGAACTCCAGGAAGGAGTTGAGTTCCCGCTTGACGACCGGCGCCAGCAGGTAGAGGCCGATGATGTTGATGACGGCGAGCATGAACAGCACCGCGTCTGCCATGTCGATCAGCGTCTGCAGGGTGAGCAGCGAACCGGCCACGGCGAACAGGGTGTAGACCACCTTGTAGATCGTCTCGCTGGCCTTGCTGCGGCCGAAGAGGTACGTCCACGCCTTGAGGCCGTAGTAGCCCCAGGTGAGCACGGTCGAGATGGCGAAGAGCATGACCGCGATCGTGAGGATGTACGGGAACCAGGGCAGCACCGTGGCGAACGCGTCCGACGTGATGGTCACGCCGCCGATGGAATCTCCGCCACTGGCGCGGGCCTCGCCCCAGCTGGCCGGGTTGGCCACGACGATGGTCAGCGCGGTCATGGTGCAGATGACCACGGTGTCGATGAACGGCTCCAGCAGGGCGACCAGGCCTTCGCTGGCGGGGTGCTTGGTCTTCACCGCGGAGTGGGCGATCGGCGCGGAGCCGAGACCGGCCTCGTTGGAGAACGCGGCCCGCTTGAAGCCGACGATCAGCGCACCGAGCACACCGCCCGCGACGCCCTCGGGGTTGAAGGCGCCCTCGATGATCGTGCCGACAGCGGACGGCACGGCGGAGACGTTGACCAGGATGACGACCAGGCAGGCCACGATGTAGATGCCGGCCATGGCGGGCACGAGGCGGCTGGTGACCGAGGCGATGGAGCGGATGCCGCCGAGCAGGACGATGCCGACGAGCGCGGCGATCAGGATGCCGAAGAACAGGGCGCCGGCCGAGGAGCCCATCATGCCGCTCTCGCCGCCGGTGACGGACACGAGCTGGGCGTAGGACTGGTTGACCTGGAAGAGGTTTCCGCCGAAGAGACCGAAGAAGAGGACCATGATCGACGCGAGCACGGCGAGGACCTTGCCGAGGGTCTTGCCGTTCTTGCCGAACCGGTCGGCCAGGCCCTTGGGCAGGTAGTGCATCGGCCCGCCCGAGACGGTGCCGTCGGCGTGCACCTCTCGGTACTTCACGCCGAGCGTGACCTCGACGAACTTGGTGGCCATGCCGAGCAGACCGCAGAGGATCATCCAGAACGTGGCACCGGGGCCACCGATGGAGACGGCGACGGCGACACCGGCGATGTTGCCGAGCCCGACGGTGCCGGAGACGGCAGCGGTCAGCGCCTGGAAGTGGTTGACCTCACCGGCCGACCCCTTCTCGTCGTACTTCCCTCTGACCACGTCGATGGCGAGCCGGAACTTGCGGAGCTGGACGAAGCCGAACCATCCGGTGAAGACCAGACCGGCCACCACCAGCCAGGCGACGATGAGCGGCAGGTCGGTCCCGCCCACGGGGACGGCGTAGAAGACGACCTCACCCAGCCATGTGGCTATGGGCTCGAAGAATCCGCTGACTGCTTCGTCGACGGATTTGGTCATGGAGTCGAGTGACACGTTGGCTACCTCGATGGCGCAGGACCGGCGCGGAGGGGTGTGCGCCGGTCGATGTGCGGGCTTTGAGCGAACGCCGTTGTCCGATCGGCGACCCGGGGCGAGCGGTCCGCGGACTCGGACCGTGATCACCCTGGTCTTGCTGCCGGCCCGGAGCCGGCACTCCGCGCCGCGGCCGAGCGGGGCCGCCGACGGAGTTGCGCATGTCTACCACGCCCGCCACGAGATCCCGGGTGACCCAGGCCACATAACGGTAAGTAACCTGTAAAGCCCCAGGCATGGTGACTGGATCGTTATCCGGAAGCGAAGAACCGTGTAACGGACACTTACAAATGCGCAAGTGACACCGGCACGGGACGGGGCAGCCGATCCGTCGTACCGGACACACCGGGACCTGCGGAGCTTGTACCACGGGATATGCCCGGGGGACACCCGGGCAGGTGGCACCGAAGAGGCGCGAAGACTGCCGGAACCCGGCAATGAAAGCGCACCCCGCCTGCTGGGAGCATGCGTTGCGACCTCCTGCCCGACCCGGCCGTGTCTCACCCGTAGGGATGGGCGATGATCACGGTGCGTGGCGACGCGCCGCCCGTCGGGGGCCCCAGAGTCACAGGGAACCGCGGCGCGCACCGTCCAGCCGGGTGCCCGTCATGACCGCCCCGTCCCTGTTTGCTCCGACGAGTACGGCGGAGGTCAGGTCCGCGTCCGTGAGGGCGCTCGTACTGCTGGATCGGCTCGCTGTCCGGGCCGTCCCCCGTGGGGCGAAGTGCCGGGCACGGGCGGACGCGCCCCGGGCCCGGTACCTGGTCAGCGCAGGAGGTGGAGCGGTACCGCCGCGGCCATCGCCTCGGCCCCGGCGTCGCCCGGGTGCAGGTGGTCGCCGCTGTCGTAGCGGGCGAGGAGTCGTTGCGGGTCGGCCGGGTCGCGCAGCGCCTTGTCGAAGTCGATGACCGCGTCGTACTCGCCGCCGGTGCGGATCCAGTGGTTGACGGCCTGGCGGGCGGCCTCGTTCTCGGGGCTGTAGAAGCCGAACGTGTCGTCCTTGAACGGCAGGATCGTGCCGCCGTGGACCTTCAGGCCGCGTTCGTGCGCACGGGCGATGATCTGGCGGTGCCCGTCGATGATGTCCGCCGCGGAGACCTTCTCCGACGCGGGCGCGACCGTGCCGGGGTGGCCGAGGTCGTTCACACCGAGGAGCACGATGACGTGCCGGGCCCCGGGCTGCGCGGCGACGTCGCGGTCGAAGCGCCGCAGCGCGCTCTGTCCGAAGTACGCCGCGAAGTTCTCCGCGTCGGACCCGGCCGGCGGGTTCGGGTCGTGGAGGAGACGGTTGCCGCTGATGCCCTGGTTGAGCACACCGGCGGTGTACGGCCCGGGGGCGGCGTCCAGGCGCCGGGCCAGGAAGTCGGGCCAGCGGTGGTTGGCGTTCACGTCGGTGTCGGAGCCGTCGGTGATGGAGTCGCCGAACGCGACGACGGCCGAGGAGCGGCCCGGCCGGCCGCTGCTCACGCTCACACCGGTCAGGAAGTACCAGCGGTCGACGGTGGCGGTGGCGTCGATGTCGGTCCGCCCGGTGACGTTGCCGGAGGCGACGTGGTTGTGCTGGAAGGCGAACGCGTGGACGGTCGAGCCCGGGGTCCGCTCCGGCAGGTGGATGCTGACCACGAGGTCGGATCCCGAGGGCACCCGGAGCGGGATCGGATCGCTGACCGCCGGCGCGCCCGCGGGGATCGTCACGGACGTCCGGCCGCCGAAGGTGAGCGGCCGGTCGCTGCTCGGTTCGATTCGCGAGGCCGGTCCGCCGGCGGCCCGGCGGGCGACCCGCGCCTCGCCGATCACCAGCGGCCGGTCGCCGAACTCGTTGGACAACCGGACGCGTATCCGGTCACCGCCGATGCTCGTGCGGACGGTCTGCCGGATCGTCTGGTTCTCGAACGCGGTGGCGTCCGAGGCCGGCACCGCTGTGGGTGTCGTCGACCAGGTGCCCGTCCACGCCCCGCCGGCGGCGGGCCCGTCCGGCGAGGCCTGGGCGCCGGCCACGGCGGAGGTGCCCGGCACCAAGGCCAGGAGCAGGGCGCCGGCGAGCACGCCCACCAGGTGACGGCCGGCTCTTCGTGCGCGGCCCCGGACGGGGGACCACTTCGGTCGTGCGGTCATTCACTGCCTCCAGGTGCGTCGTCGGAGCGGATCAGCCTCGGCGGGCGGGCTTGTCGAAACGCCACCCGTCGGCCCTGAGCACGGGGATGATCCGGTCGACGGCCGCCACGGTCGCGCTGCGGTCGCCGCCTCCGTCGTGCAGCAGCACGACCGCCCCCGGCGTGACGCCCTCCTGGATCCGGCGGACCAGCTCGTCGGTGCCCGGCGGTTCCCAGTCGCCGACCGCCAGCCGCCATCCCAGCGGTTGCATGCCGAGCCCGGCCGCCACTTTCGCGCTCTTGCCCCAACTTCCGTACGGGGCACGGAAATAGGGGATGCGTACGCCGGGGGCCGCCCGGCGGATCTCGGCGTTGGTGCGCTCGAGGTCCGCCCGGATCTCCTCCGGCGTCCGGCCGGCCAGGTCGTCGTGGTGCATGGAGTGGTTGCACAGGGTGTGGCCGCCGGCGACGATCGCGCGCACGAGCTCCGGATGCTCCCGGACGTGGTCGCCCCAGAGGCAGAACACCGCCTTGACGTCGTGCTTGCGGAGCACCTCGAGAAGGCGGGAGGTGTCGTCGGGATCGGGGCCGTCGTCGAAGGTGAGGGCGACGCTCTTCCCGCCGTGCCGGGTGGAGTCCACGATCCCGGCGTCGGCCCGCGCGGCGTGGGCCGGCGCCGTCGCGGTCAGGGCACCCAGGCACGCTCCGCCCGCGAGGAGCAGTGGCACCAGCCGGGGACGGTGAGGGAGGCGCGTCCGCGGTGGGACCGAGCCTGGGGCGGTGTTCGCTGAAGTGGTCAAGGGGGTCCCTCTCTCGGTACCGGATGTCGTACGCCGGGCGGTGCTCCACGTCCGTACGCCGGGCGGTGTCCGTCCCCTGCGTCGGGTGGTCTCCCGGGGCAGCGCGTCGTGTCGCGATCTATGGAAGGCGCTGCGGCCCGGCGGCCCGGCGGGGGAGAACGTAGGGAGCCGCCGACGGGGCGTCAAGAGCGGCCCGTTCCATAGCCCCGAGCGCATTTGCGCAGGTGGGAGGGGTTCTGCGGGGCTGTCGAAGGCCACTGGCGACCCACAGGACGCCCGAAAAACGGACGGCTGTCGGTCGGGAGCACCCGTTGTCCCGACACACGTCTGATGACCTGGGAGAACGCGCGTGACACCGTCTCAGCACGAAGCAACGAAGCCCCGGAGTCGCGGAGTCGCGGAGTCGCGAACCCATCGGGTCGCGGAGTCGTGGAGTCGCGGAGTCGCGGAGCCATGGACCCGCGCGCCGCTGCGTCACGGAGGGCCGACCGGAGGAGGGACATGCTCTCGCGCCACCGTTTCGATCCCGAACTGGCCGCGGCGCTGCCGATGATGCCCGAGGTCGACATCACCGACATCGGCCGCGCCCGTGCCGCCCAGGCGGAGCAGTTGGCGGTGGCGGTCGCGGTGACGGACACGAAGGGGGTGGAGGTCGGCGAGGCCCTGGCCCCCGGTACGGACGGCGCCCCCGCGGTGCGGGTGCGGACCTACCGGCCGCGGCAGTCAGGGGCCGGGCCGCTGCCCGCCGTCTACAGCATCCACGGCGGCGGCTTCGTCCTCGGGTCCCCGGACGTCGACCACGACTGGAACCTGCTGCTGTGCCGGGAGCTCGAGGCCCTGGTGGTCTCCGTCGCCTACCGCCTCGCCCCCGAGCACCCGTTCCCCGCCCCGCTGGACGACTGCTACGCCGGTCTGCGCTGGCTGGCCGGGAACGCCGGCCGGCTCGGCGTCCGCCCCGACCGGATCGCCCTGTGGGGCGACAGCGCCGGAGCGGGTCTGGCCGCCGCGCTGACGCTGCTCGCCCGCGACCGCGGCGGGCCCGCACTGTGCTTCCAGCACCTGTGCAGCCCCGCGCTGGACGACCGGCTGGAGACCGCGAGCGCCCGGATGTTCACCGACACGCCCGTGTGGAACCGGCGCAGCGCTGCCCTGAGCTGGGAGGCGTATCTGGGGCCCGGCCTGCGCGGGACCGCCGGGGTCTCCCCGTACGCGGCTCCCGCCCGCGCCGCTTCCTCCGCTCTTTCCGGGCTGCCGCCCGCGTACGTCTCCGTGATGGAGTTCGACCCCCTGCGGGACGAGGGCGTCGCCTACGCCCGCGCCCTGGCGGCCGCGGCGGTGCCCACGGAACTGCGGCTGATCCCCGGCACCTTCCACGGCGCATGGGCCGTGGAGCACGCCGGTGTCATTCAGGGCGCGACCGCCGAGGCGGTCGCCGTGCTGCGGCGTGCCCTGGGCCGGTGAGCCGGTGAGCGCTCATCCCCCGCCGAGGCCGCCCAAGCCGCCGAAGCCGCCGAAGCCGTCGCCGCCGTCCGCCAGCCGCAGGGCGTACAGCGCCAGTTGTGCGCGGAACCGGTCCTGCGGGTCGCGCAGCCGCCACCCGAGTTCCTTCTCGACGTGTGCGAGGCGCGCTGCCACCGAGCTGTGGTGCAGGTGGAGTTCACCGGCGGCCTGCCGCAGCGAGCCGGTGCGGCAGAACGCGGCCAGGGCCGCCAGGAGCTCGCCGCCGTGCCCTGCCCGCTCGCCGCGTTCCCCGCGGGCCAGCCTCCCCAGCCGCCGTACGTCCTCCTGGGTGCTCAGCCGCTCCACCGGGATGTCGGCCAGCAGCGCGACGGGGCCGAGTTCGTCGTGGTCCACCACCGCTTCGCGCGGGCTGCCCGGCACGGCGAAGCGCAGCGCGGAACGCGCCTCGGCCCACGAGGTACGCGCGTCCAGCGGGTCTGCGCCGCCGCCGACGCCCACCCGGATCCCCTGCGCGGCACCGTGGGCCGCGCCGCGCTCACGGGCGCGTTCGTGCAGGGCCGACCGCAGCTCGCAGGCCGTCGAGCCGGACCCGTCCGGGGACTCGCCGCCGGTCGCGCCGCCGTGCTGGGAGCCGCCCGTGGCGTCACCCGCACGGACCGGCCCTTCCGGCCGCTGCACCAGCACCGCACCCAGCGACCCGGCCCGTGCCACCCTGACCGTGCCCCGCAGACCGCCGCGCCCGAGCAGCGCCACGGCCTCCATCCCCACGTCGGTCCCCGCCCGCCCGGCCACGGCGATCACCCGCAGCGGCACCTCGGGCGACAGGCCCAGCAGTCGCAGCGCCCGGACGCGGTCCGGTGCCTCCTCCCGGCCGGAGAGCACCAGCTCGACCAGCGCGGGATCGGCGGCCTGGGGCACCCGGGACTGCCAGGGCCGGCCCGCCAGCACCCGGGCGGTGATGGCCATCCATTCAAGGACCAGTTCGTCGAACGGGCCCGGCGCCCCGGGCCGTTCCAGCCAGACGCCTCCCGCCGGCTCCAGCCCGACCCGTCCGGAGACGTGCTCGGGCACGCCCCGCAGGGCGACGCCGTCAGGCCCGGACCGTGCCGAGCGGCCGTCGGGCAGTTCGAGTCCGGCCGGGCATCCGGCGAGTCCGGCGGTGGACCGGGTCAGGGACGCCGGGTCGAGACCACCGCCGAGCAGCGCCTCGAAGTGCGCGATCACGCGTACGGCGGTGGCGGCGTCCGCGTCGAGCGCGGACAGCCGCAGCAGCAGTCCCTTCACGCCAGGCAGTCTAGGAAGGACAGGTACATGACCGACAGATCCCCGCACGTGCCGACCTCGGCCGGGCGGCCGGTGAGAGCACTGCTCACAGTGCTTCTTGCCGCCGTCTTAACCCTGTTGTCGGCGCTCGTCGTCGCCGTCGCCGCGCCCCCGGCGTCGGCCGCCTCGCTGACGGAGGTGACGGCCTTCGGCAGCAACCCGAGCAATCTGAGGATGCATCTGTACGTGCCGGACAGCGTCCGGGAGCGGCCGGCCGTGCTGGTGGCGGTGCACTACTGCACCGGATCGGGCCCGGCCTTCCACTCGGGCACGGAGTTCGCGTCGCTGGCCGACCGGTACGGGTTCATCGTCGTCTACCCGTCGGCGACCAGGAGCGGCAACTGCTTCGACGTCTCCTCGCCGCAGGCGCTGCGGCGCGACGGAGGCAGCGACCCGGTGGGTATCAGGTCCATGGTCGCCCACGTCCAGCAGCGGTACGGCGCCGATCCGGGCCGGATCTTCGTGACCGGCGCCTCGTCCGGCGCCATGATGACCAACGTCCTGCTGGGCAACTACCCCGATGTGTTCCGGGCGGGGGCGGCCTTCATGGGCGTACCGCACTCGTGCTTCGCCACCACGGACGGCTCCGGCTGGAACAGCGCCTGCGCGAACGGCGCCGTCGACCGGACGCCGCAGGAATGGGGCGCCCTGGTCCGTGCCGCGTATCCCGGTCACACCGGGCCGCGGCCCAGGATGCAGATCTGGCACGGCACGGAGGACAGCACCCTGCGCCACCCCAACTTCGCCGAGCAGATCGACCAGTGGACCGACGTCCACGGCGTGAGCCGGACACCCGCGTACACCGACCGTCCGCAGCCCGACCGGATCCGCACCCGCTACGGCGCCACCGGCAGCCAGGCGCCCGTGGAGGCCATCAGCGTCCAGGGCGCCGGCCACACTCTGCCGACCGGTGGCATGGCGGCCGGCGCCGTCGCGTTCTTCGGGCTGGACGGCACCACCCTGCCGCCGGACACCGGCCCCGGCCCCGCGCCGGGGACGTGCCGGATCGGCTGGACCACCAGCGCGTGGAACACCGGGCTGACGGCGACCATGACCATCACCAACACGGGCACCGCACCCATCGACGGCTGGGCACTGGCCTTCACCCTGCCCGCGGGCCAGACCGTCACCTCCGGCTGGGGCGCGACGTACAGCCCCGGCAGCGGCGCCGTGACCGCGAGGAACGTGGCGTACAACGGGACGCTCGCCGCCGGGGCGAGTACGCAGATCGGCCTCCAGGCGAGCCACACCGGGAACACCGCGACGCCGGCTGCCTTCACATTGAACGGAGCCCTCTGCTCCGCCGGTTGACGGCACCCGGGCCCGGCGGCGCCACCCGGCCCCGCGGAACGCCGGGCCGCCGGGGCCGGGGGCGGCACCGGACGGTGGTCTTCTCGGGCGGGTCAGCGGCCGGCGGTCCAGCGCTGGTCGCTGTCCCCGTCGGCCGGATCGAAGTCGAGGGTGCCGCCGCCGGAGTCCCCGAGCGGTTCGAGCGCGAAGTCCGGCGCGATCCGAGGGCGGACGACTCCGGCGGAGTCGACGACGAACAGCAGGTTGAGACCGTTCCTGCCGTTGACGGAGGAACAGGACCAGATGCCCACCCCCCGGTCCGTGGCACCGCGCGAGTCCAGGCAGTAGTCGGGGTCGGCGCTGCTGCGCAGGAGGCCGATGGGCTCCAGCTTCCACCGCTGGCTCGGAGTGCCGTCGCACGGGGCGGTGAGGACGTCGGTGCGGTCCTCCATGACACCGCCCGCGATGTCCAGGCACAGCCCGGAGGCCGCGTTGACGACCTGCGTGTATCCGCTGCCGGCGGCGATGGGCACCGGCCGGGGCGGTGTGCTCTTCGAAGGGGCGGGCGGCGGGGGCTCGGGGGCGGGAGCCGCCTTCGTGGGCGCCCCGGTGATCCGGCTCGGAGAGGGAGAGGGTTTCTTCGACGGCGACGGCGACGGCGCGGCGGTCACCGAGGGCGCGGCCGTGGGCAGGGCGGCGGGCGGCCGCGCCTCCCAGCGCGAGGGCTCTTCCGCCCGGGCACGGTCACGGTCGCGTCCGGGAGCCGGGTCCCCGGACCCGGTCGCCACCAGGGTTCCGATGACGACGGCCGCCACCGCCACCGCGACGAGGACGGTGAGCCGGGACGGTCGCCTCGCACCGTTCCCCCCTGTCCCGCCGCTCCGTCGCCGACGGCCGGCGGAGATGTGCGGCACGGGCAGCGCCGCCGTCCTGGTCTCCCACCGTTCGATGGTGGCGGGCGCGGCGGCGGTCCGTGCCCGTACGGGGCCACCCGCCGCGTAGGCCGCGCCGCCCCACCGGAGCAGGCCCTCGGCGAGCACGGCCCGCGGGCCGGCCGCCATCCGGGTCAGCTCCTCGGTCAGCCGGGCGCAGCTCGGGCACTCGGCGAGATGAAGGGCCAGGTCGTTGCTGCGCCGCCCGTCCCCCGGCTGTGACGCCGCCTCGATGATGCGGCGGAAGCCCTGGCACTTCCTGCTGCCGCTGTGCTCCAGATACGCCTGGATGTAGGCACGGCGCAACGCGTCCAGCGCCTTGGCCCGCAGCTCGGGGACCACGGCCGGGCTCACCCCGACGAACGTCGCGACCGTGGCGTCCGGCTCGTCGTCGACCACCGCGTACCAAAGGACGCCCCTGGTCTGCTCGGGCAGCCGCTGGAAGCCGGTCAGCATGGGGGACGTGGCCCGGAGCCGGGGCCGCGGGGAGTCCGGCGGATACGGCGGCGCGACGTCGGTGTTGTCGTCGAGCCACGCGGCGAAGCCGGGCTCGAGCCGGGCGCGGCGGCTGCCCGCCGCCCAGGTGAGCCCGATCCGCTGAAGCACCGTCAGCAGGTGCCGGCCCCAGCATCCCTCGGGACCGATGCCCCTGCACGCCTCCTGGGTGGCGAGGTCGAAGGCCTGGACCGCCAGCTGGTTGCCGGCGAGGGTGTTGCGCCCGCAGAGCATGGCGTAGCCGCGGAGGGCCGGCATGTGGCGGCGCCTGAGCTCCTGGACGGCGGGATACGCGGACGGTGCGCCGGCACGGATGCGTTCGGTGAGCTCCCCGTCGGGCAGAGCGGTGCAGCCGGCGTTCTCGGCCGCCGTGTCCGCGACGGCCTTCTGGAGCTTCGGCTTCGACACCCTCTTGACTCCTCGTTCAGTTACGACGCGGCAGATCCGCCCGCCCGTGATCGGAGGGCTCCCGTGTTACTGGCCGGAAACAGGACCCCATAGTGGAGCAGGGCCACCGGCCTGGAAAGTGTTCCCGCAGGTAACAACAGAGCCTGAACCGGCCTTTCTCCGGCCCCTTCGCCCGGCCCTCTCCGGTCCGCGGCACGCGAGGCGGAACGAGCGGCGGAAAGGCCCGCGGGCCTGCCCACGCCACTCACGCGGGGCACCCTCGGCATCCGCGGCACCCCCGTGGGGGCGATAGACCCGCGCGCGGCACGGGCAGGCATCAGCCCATGCCCATGTTGGTCGGAACCTCCGGATGGCAGTACAGGGACTGGCGCGGCATTCTCTATCCGCCCGGCCTCCCGCAGCGTCTGTGGCTCGAGGAGTACGCCGCGCGATTCGCCACCGTGGAGAACAACAACGCCTTCTACCGGCTCCCCACCACCGAGATCTTCACGTCGTGGCGTGAGCGGACACCGGACGGGTTCGTCATGGCGGTCAAGGCGAGCCGTTTCCTGACCCACCTGAAGCGGCTCAGGGAGCCCGCCGAGCCGGTGCACCGGCTGCTGGACCGGACAGCGGGCCTCGGCGACCGGATGGGTCCGGTCCTGCTGCAACTGCCACCGAACTTCCGGGCGGACACCGACGCACTGGACGCCTGTCTGAGGTGCTTCCCCCGCACCGTCCGCGTGGCCGTCGAACTCCGGCACGCCTCGTGGTGGGCGGCGGAGCCCGGAGTCCGTACGGTGCTGGAACGGCACGGCGCCGCCCTGTGCTGGGCGGACCGCGGCTCTCGCCCCGTGACACCGCTGTGGCGGACGGCGTCATGGGGTTACGTGCGCTTCCACGCCGGCCTCGCCCAGCCGCCGCCGCGCTACGGCCGCGCCGCGCTGAGGTCCTGGGCCGGCCGCATCAGCGGCGCCTGGTCCGACGAGGACGACGTGTACGTGTACTTCAACAACGATCCCGGTGGGGCCGCCGTCCTGGACGCGGCACAGTTCGCACGGGCCGCCGGCGCGCTGGGCCGGACCGTGAGCCGTACGCCGGGCGGTCCGTGATCCCGGGCCGCACGTGCGGGGCGGGCCACCCCTCCGGACCACGGGCCCGCGTGCGCCGTTCGGCCGTGCCCGGATGGC
Source organism: Streptomyces kurssanovii (assembly GCF_040677245.1). Classification (NCBI taxonomy): domain Bacteria; kingdom Bacillati; phylum Actinomycetota; class Actinomycetes; order Kitasatosporales; family Streptomycetaceae; genus Streptomyces; species Streptomyces kurssanovii. The sequence goes on along the minus strand of NZ_JBFAQK010000002.1, from coordinate 273,040 downwards.
GGCGGGCCGAAGGACCGGCCGATCGTGGGCGACGACGGGAAGCGAGCGAACTTCGTGGGCGACGACGGCGAGCGGGGAGGCACACGGATGGCGGACGACCGCGCGGCAGGCCGCCCGGGGCGGGGACGGCTGAGGCTGGCCGCCCTCTGTGGCGGCGTCCTCATGACCGTGGCGTACTTCCTTCTCCCCCTGGAGGAGCTCGGCCCCGAGCGCCCCGCCGTCAGCTGGACCCTGTTCACCCTGGCGCTGGTGTCGATCGCCCTGCTGCTTCTCTTCCAGGTCAGGGACGTGCTCACCGAGCGGCCCGGCACCCGCCCGGGCGTCGCCATCCCGCTGCTGATGTGCCTTTCCGTGCTCGTCTTCTCCGGCGCGTACCACACGCTCGCCAAGGAGCCGGGCGAGTTCACCGGCCTGAACACCCGTTTGGACGCCCTGTACTTCACCGTCGTCACCCTCGCGACGGTCGGGTACGGCGACATCCACCCACGCGGTCAGAGTGCCCGCCTCGTGACCGTCCTCCAGATCCTCTACACCTTCGTCTTCCTCACCGCCGCGGCCACCGCCCTCTCCCGCTGGCTCCACGCCCGGCTCACCTACCGCGCGCAGGAGGCCGGTGGGACCACCCGCTCGGGCACCGACCCGGACTGACCTGGCCCGTGCGACGAGAACCGGCCCACGAGTACGGCGGGCGGGACCCTGCGCGGGCCGCAGGGCGTCAGGTCAGCGTGATGAACAGACCCAGCGTCAGTACGGCGATCCCGCATCCGTACAGCGCCGTCGTCACGGAGCGGGCCTCCGCGGACGGGTCGGCGCCGTCGGCGCGGGCAAGGCCGACAGCGGATTTGAGCAACAGGGCGAGAGCAGCCACGCAGAAGGCGGCCATCAAGGTGTCCGTCACGCGGCGACGATCTCACGGCCCGTCAGGTGCCGCATGTCGGGAGGGTCCGTCCTCGGGATCCCTGAGTTCGGCCAGGGTGTCCGTCAGCCACTTCGTCCAGAACGTCTCGAGTTCGATGCCGCCCCGCAGCACCACGTGGCGCAGCCGGTCCTGCCGGGTCACCCGGCGTTCTGGCGGGAAGTCGCGCTGCTCGAACGCCAGGTAGTCGTCCAACTGGGCCCGGTGCAGCTCCAGGTGGCGTACGAGCTCCGCCTCCATGTCCGCGCCGCCCACCACCGCCGCCGCGCGCAGCCGCAGGAGCAGTGGGTCGCGGATCTGCCGGGGGTCCTCGGGGCGGGTCACCCAGGCCGTCAGTTCCTCGATGCCGGCGGGCAGGACCTCGTACTCCTTCTTCTGCCCGCGGGCCGGCTGCTCGGACGGCAGCTCCCGGATCTGCCCGGCCTGCTCCAGCTTGCCCAGCTCCCGGTAGATCTGCTGGTGGGTCGCCGACCAGAAGTAGCCGATCGACCGGTCGAACCGGCGGGTCAGCTCCAGGCCGGAGGAGGGCTTCTCCAGCAGGGCGGTGAGGATGGCGTGCGGCAGGGACATGGCCGCATCGTAGGACTCGCCCCACCGCGGGCCGTCACGCGCCCGGCCCACGCGGGCGGGACCGGCGCCTCGGCGGACGCGGGCCCCGCTCGCTCCGGCGGCGTCAGCCCGCCCAGACCTCGGCGTCGTCGGCGGGGACGGTGGTGGCCAGGCCGAGTTCCTTGCGCGCGGCGACCGTCCCGTTCGGGTCGAGGCCGGTGAAGGCCGGGTCGTAGGCGACGTAGAACGCGTCGGAGTCGGCGGCGTTCGCGGCCTTCTTCCAGTGTCCGGCGGTCTTCTCCAACTGCGCGCGCAGCTTGCCGGTCTCCGCGCCCTTGATGTCCTTCATGCCCGCGATGTGCGCGTCGAGGGCGGCGGCGACGGCCTTGGCCTGGGCCTTGAAGCCGTCGAGGTCCTCCTCGACGTTCTCCGCTTCGGGCTGGGTCGTCCACAGCGCCTCGTAGACGGCGTTGGCGCCCTTGAGGTACGCGGTCTGCTCCGGCTTCGACGCCTCGGGGCCGGCCTTCAGCGAGCCGGTGAGCTTGCCCGTCTCCTTGGTGTAGCTGCAGCTCACGGCGCGGTCACCCGTCGCCCAGCTCTCGTTGGTGGGCGTGTAGTAGAAGATCTCGACGCCCGCGGGCAGCGCCCAGGTGTCCGGCGAGAACTTCTGCGCCTCTGCCGGGCACCGCTCGTCGGCGATCGCCCAGATCGCGTCGTTGCCGGGGAAGGTCTTGGCGTCGTCGAGCGTGAACTCACCGACGACCTCGCCCTGGTGCGGCTCGGCGCAGGGCACGACCTCGATGGCGACCGCTTCGCCCTCGGTGGCCTTGCTGTTCGGGTTGTAGCAGTCGCCAGGGTTGAGCGAGAACACGGACCGCTGCCGGGCCACCTTCTTCGCGCCGTCCTTGGCGCTGTCGACGACTTCCGAGCATCCGACCGCGCCGACCGCGAGCAGAGCGACGACGGCGGATATACCGCGCAGGGAACGGGACAGGGGGCGGACTGCCATGGCGCGTACATCCTCTTACGAAAGTCTTATGAATGTCGTGCGCATGGTATGCCACCCCTGTGACCGCTTCGTGGGCGCGGGCCAGGTGGCCGGAGGGTCCCGAGCGGGTCGCGTGCCCGGGCCGGGCAGCGAGGTCGGGGCAGCGCGCCGACGTCCCGCCGCCCCGACCCCCGATGGACGGTCAGAGCGTGGCGGCCAGCCGGGTGCCCTGGTCGATGGCGCGCTTCGCGTCCAACTCGGCGGCCACATCCGCCCCGCCGATGAGGTGCACGGTCCGCCCGGCCGCGGCGAGCTCGTCGTACAGGCCGCGCCGCGGTTCCTGGCCGGTGCAGAGCACGACCGTGTCGACGGGCAGCACGGACGCGGTGCCGTCGACGGTCAGGTGCAGGCCCTCGTCGTCGATCCGCTCGTAGGTGGCGCCCGCCGTCATCGTCACGCCGCGGTGCTTGAGCTCCGTGCGGTGGATCCAGCCCGTCGTCTTCCCGAGGCCGGCGCCGACCTTGCTGGTCTTGCGCTGGAGGAGGTGCACGGCCCGCGGCGGGGCCGGGCGCACGGGCTTCGTCAGCCCGCCGCGGGCCGCGTAACCGGTGTCGACGCCCCACTGGCGGAAGTACGTCTCCGGGTCCTGGCTCGCGCCCTCGCCGCCGTCGGTGAGGAACTCCGCGACGTCGAAGCCGATCCCGCCGGCGCCGATGACGGCGACGCGCTCGCCGACCGGGGCTCCGTCACGCAGCACGTCGAGGTAGCTGACGACGCTCGGGTGGTCGATGCCGTCGATCTCAGGGGTGCGCGGGGTGACGCCGGTGGCGACGACGACCTCGTCGAAGTCGGCGGCCGGAAGGTCGCCGGCGCCCACGCGGGTGCCGAGACGCAGGCGGACGCCGTGCTCCGCGAGCTGGGTGCGGAAGTAGCGGAGGGTCTCGTCGAACTCCTCCTTGCCCGGGACCCGCTTGGCGATGTTCAGCTGGCCGCCGATCTCGTCCGCGGCGTCGAAGAGGGTCACCTCGTGGCCGCGCTCGGCGGCGGAGACCGCGCAGGCGAGACCGGCGGGGCCGGCGCCGACCACGGCGATGCGCTTCTTCAGCCGGGTGGGCGCGAGGACCAGTTCGGTCTCGTGGCAGGCGCGCGGGTTGACGAGGCAGGAGGTGATCTTCAAGTTGAAGGTGTGGTCCAGGCAGGCCTGGTTGCAGCCGATGCAGGTGTTGATCGCGTCGGCGCGGCCGGCCCGCGCCTTGGCCACGAACGCCGGGTCGGCGAGGAACGGGCGGGCGAGCGACACCATGTCGGCGCGCCCGTCGGCGAGCAGCTCCTCCGCGACCTCGGGCGTGTTGATCCGGTTGCTCGTCACCAGGGGCACCGAGACGGCGCCCATCAGCTTCTTGGTCACCCAGCTGTAGGCGCCGCGCGGCACGGACGTCGCGATGGTGGGGATGCGGGCCTCGTGCCAGCCGATGCCGGTGTTGATGATCGTGGCGCCGGCCGCCTCGATCTCCTTGGCGAGCGTCACGACTTCTTCGAGCGAGGAGCCGCCGGGCACCAGGTCGAGCATGGAGAGCCGGTAGATCAGGATGAAGTCGGTGCCGACCGCTTCGCGTGTGCGGCGGACGATCTCCAGGGGCAGCCGGATGCGGTTCTCGTAGCTGCCGCCCCAGCGGTCGGTGCGGTGGTTGGTGGCGCTCGCGATGAACTCGTTGATGAAGTAGCCCTCGGAGCCCATGATCTCGACGCCGTCGTAGCCCGCCGACCTGGCGAGGGTGGCCGCCCTGACGAAGTCGTCGATCGTCTCCTCGACCTCGGCGTCGCTCAGGGCATGCGGCACGAACGGGCTGATGGGCGCCTGGATGGCGCTCGGCGCGACCAGGTCCTGGTGGTAGGCGTACCGGCCGAAGTGGAGGATCTGCATGGCGATCCGCCCGCCCTCGGCGTGCACGGCGTCGGTGACGAGGCGGTGCTGCGCCGCCTCTTCCTCGGTGGTCATCCTGGCGCCGCCCTCGTACGGGCGGCCGCGGTCGTTGGGCGATATGCCGCCGGTGACGATGAGGCCGACACCGCCGCGGGCGCGCTCCGCGTAGAAGGCGGCCATGCGCTCGAAGCCGCGCTCCGCCTCCTCGAGGCCGACGTGCATGGAGCCCATCAGCACCCGGTTGGGCAGGGTGGTGAACCCGAGGTCGAGCGGGCTCAGCAGATGCGGGTACGGCGTCGGCCCGGCCGTGGTGGTGCTCGTGTTCATCGGTCCTCCTCGCGCGGGGTGTCGACTGAATTTCTAGCCGCCCCGAAGGCCTTTTGCAACAAAGTGCAAAATGACTCGCACCACAGAGGGTCCGCGCGGTCGAATGAACTCACTAATCATCCAAACGGGTGATTTTGCTCATACGACCCCTTCCTGGACCTCTACCGTGGCGTCGTGGCGGGATGGCAGCACGTGAGCGCACTGGGGGTCGCGGCGATTCTCGGAACACACGGGGTGGGGATCGTTGCCACCACGTCCGGGGATGCCGGCGGATCGGGGCATGCCGACGTATCGGTGGCCGCATCCGATCACGAGCCTGCGCCGGAGCACAGCACGCAGGATCCGACCCTCTCGGTGTCGGTGGCGGTTCCAGGGCTGATCGGCGTCGGGCTGTCCGTGACCATCGGTACGGACTGCCCTCCCGAGCCCACGCCGACGCCGCCCCCGCCGCCCACTCCGCCGGTGCCGCCGTCGCCCGAACCCCCCGAGACGCCCGCCCCTTCGCCGCCGCCCACACCTGCGCCCACGCCCTCGCCGCCCCCGTCGCCCACGCCGTCGCCGTCCGCCGAACCGCCGGCCCCGCCGGAGGTGCGGACCGAGGCACCCGCAGTGCCGGCACCACCGGCCCCGGCGCCACCGGCAACCGAACCGGCGGCGCCCGCCCCGCCCGCCGCGGCTCCCGCGCCGCCACGGGCAGAGGCCGTCGCCATCCGGACGTACCGGCCCGCGACCGGGGGGATCGAGCCTCCCGACGGGACGCCCCTCACGATCCTGATGCTGGTCACCACCACTCCGGCCGTGCTCGCCGCGGCCCTGCTGCGCCCCCGCTCGCAGTCCGCCGCCAACCGGCGCGGCCGGGCCTGACCCACCCCGCACTTCCCAGATCTCACCTCACCATCGGAGACCCCCATGTCCGAATGGCTGGTCCTGGCCATCGTGATGGCCGCCGCCTGCGCCGTCGTACTCGTCGTCACCCTCCTCAGCCAGCGCACCCGCGTCGCGACGGAGGCGGACCTCGAGGAGCGGGAGGCCCCCGAGACGCCCGACGTGCTCGAGTACATGGTGATGATGGTCGGCGTCGTGTACGCGATCGTGCTCGGTCTCGCCATCGCCGGCGTCTGGGAGGCGCGCGGGGCGGCGCAGGACGCCGTCCGCACAGAGGCCCAGGCACTGCACGAGGTCACCCAGCGTGCCCAGGTCTATCCGGCCGACTTCCGCGAGCAGCTCCGCGCGGACATCGATGTCTACGTCTCGGAGGTCGTCGAGACCGAGTGGCCACGGATGGTCGACCACAAGGAGCTGTCGCCACGGGGGACCGAACTGCTGGCCGCCGTGCGCACCGGCGTCGCGGAGCGCGAGCCGAAGAACGAGCTCGAGGCCCAGGCCTACCAGCCGATGCTCGACCAGGTGGCGGCAGCGGAGGACGCGCGCAACGCCCGCGCTTCGGGTGCCGAGGAGACACTGCCCGGCATCGTATGGTTCGGCCTGATCAGCGGGGCCGCCGTCACGATCGGACTGATCTTCACGATGCAGATCGGCCGTTCGTTCCGGGAGCTGCTGCTCGCGGGTCTCTTCAGCGCGCTGATCGCGTTCCTCCTCTTCCTGGTGTGGGACTTCGACGCGCCCTTCGGCCGGTCGGGCTCCGAGTCGGCGGACGCCTTCCGCCAGCTCTTCCCGAACGCCGCGGGCCGAAGCTGAGGCCCGCGGGCGGCGGCGGGGACGGCGGGGCGATGGCGGGCCGGCGCGGGCCGGAATAGCCACCGGGGTGCCACGGTTGAGCGGTATAGTTAGTTCAACGTTCAACCAAGCCCGAGAGGTGAACCCGTCATGCAGTTCGGCATCTTCACGGTCGGCGACGTCACGCCGGACCCGACCACCGGCCGTACGCCGAGCGAGCACGAGCGGATCAAGGCGACGGTCGCCATCGCCCGCAAGGCGGAGGAGGTCGGTCTCGACGTCTTCGCCACCGGCGAGCACCACAACCCGCCGTTCGTCCCCTCGTCCCCGACCACCCTGCTCGGGCATGTCGCCGCCCTGACCGAGCGGATCACGCTCTCCACGTCGACCACGCTGATCACCACCAACGACCCGGTGAAGATCGCCGAGGACTACGCGTACCTCCAGCACATCGCGGACGGCCGCGTCGACCTGATGATGGGCCGCGGCAACACCGGCCCCGTCTACCCGTGGTTCGGCAAGGACATCCGTCAGGGCATCGCCCTGGCCGTGGAGAACTACGCGCTCCTCCACAGGCTGTGGAGGGAGGACGTCGTCGACTGGGAGGGGAAGTTCCGTACCCCTCTCCAGGGCTTCACCGCGACCCCGCGCCCGCTCGACGGTGTCCCCCCGTTCGTGTGGCACGGCTCCATCCGCTCCCCCGAGATCGCCGAGCAGGCCGCGTACTACGGCGACGGCTTCTTCCACAACAACATCTTCTGGCCCATGTCCCACACCAAGAAGATGGTCGGGCTGTACCGGCAGCGGTTCGCGCACCACGGCCACGGCTCTCCCGAGCAGGCGATCGTCGGTCTGGGCGGCCAGGTGTTCATGCGCAAGAACTCGCAGGACGCGGTGCGCGAGTTCCGTCCGTACTTCGACAACGCGCCCGTGTACGGCCACGGGCCGTCCCTGGAGGACTTCACCGAGCAGACACCGCTGACCGTCGGCTCCCCGCAGCAGGTCATCGAGCGCACGCTCGGCTTCCGCGACGCGGTCGGCGACTACCAGCGCCAGCTGTTCCTGATGGACCACGCGGGGCTGCCGCTGAAGACCGTCCTCGAGCAGCTCGACATCCTCGGCGAGGAGGTCGTGCCGGTGCTGCGTGAGGAGTTCGCCAAGCTGCGGCCGGCCGGAGTCCCGGAGACCGCCCCGCTGCACCCCGCCGTCCTCGGCCGCCCGGAGAACACGAAGGAGACGTCATGACGCAGACATCACGGCCCATGAACCTCGTCGTCGTATCGGCCGGCCTGGGGGTCCCCTCCTCCAGCCGGCTGCTGGCCGACCGGATCACCGAGTCCGTGCGCCGTGAGCTCGCGGGCGGGCGCGAGGTGCGGGTGACGGTCGTCGAGTTGCGCGACCTCGCCGTGCCCATCGCCAACAACCTGGTGACCGGCTTCCCGGCGGAGCCGCTCGCCGACGCGATCGACGCGGTGACCGGCGCCGACGGGCTGATAGCCGTGACGCCCGTGTTCACCGCCTCGTACAGCGGACTGTTCAAGTCGTTCTTCGACCTGATCGAACCCGACGCACTCACCGGGAAGCCGGTGCTGATCGCGGCGACCGGCGGGACCGCACGGCACTCGCTGGTCCTGGAGCACGCGCTGCGGCCGCTGTTCGCCTATCTGCGGGCGCTCGTCGTGCCGACCGCCGTGTACGCGGCGTCCGAGGACTGGGGCGGTTCCGGCGATCCGATGACCGACACGCTGCCCGACCGCATCGCCCGCGCGGGCCGCGAGCTCGCCACTCTGATGGCCTCGCGAACCGCCGCCGAACCGGACCACGCCACGGCAACGGCCGACCTGTTTGCGTAGATTTACGTAGGCTTGCATCGGCTACGGCCGGACAGGGCCAAGGCCAGGCGGCTACGGAGGTGGCGGACATGACGGACACGACCGGCACGGCGGGCAGGATCGTCGTGGGCGTCGACGGCTCGGAGCCGTCGGTCAGGGCCCTGCGATGGGCCGTACGGCAGGCCGGGCTGACCGGGGACTCCCTGGAAGCCGTCATCAGCTGGGAGTACCCGGCCGCCGGCTGGGCGTCGATGGTCGCCGCCATCCCGGCCGACTTCGACCCTCAGGCGCTGGCCGCCAAGGTGCTCGACGACACCCTCGAGCAGACGCTCGGCGCCGAGGCGGCCGCTGCCGTGGCCCGCACCGTCATGATCGGCAGTGCGGCACAGGCCCTGATGGACAGGGCCGCGGGGGCCTCGCTGGTGGTCGTCGGCGACCGTGGCTACAGCGGCTTCAAGGCGACCCTGCTCGGCTCCGTCGGCCTGCACCTCTCCCAGCACGCGCCGTGCCCGGTCGTCGTCGTACGCGCCGAGAGCGACTGAACGCACCATCGCCCTGGTCGGCGCCGGCCCGCCCGCGCCGACGGCGACGCCCCCGGCCTCTTCACGGGCCGGGGGCGTCGCCGTTGCGGCAGGCCGGATCACTTGCGGTTGTAGAGGCGCATCGTGACCGTGCCGAAGACGACCACCAGCACGGCCGACCAGCCGAGCGACCAGGCGATGTCCGCCGCGGGCCAGTTGCCCGCCATCAGCTCGCGCACCGCGGTGGAGACATGGGTGACAGGGCTGTTGTTGACGAAGGCCTGGAGCCAGCCGGGCATCGTCCGCGGGTCGACGAACACGTTGCTCAGGAACGTCATCGGGAAGATGACCATCATGCTGACGCCCATCACCGACTTCTCGGTGCGCAGCAGCAGACCGAACATCGTCCAGATCCACGAGAACGCGAACGAGAAGACCATCAGGACCGCGATGCCGAGGACGATGCCCACCGGCCCGCCGTCGGGGCGGTAGCCGATGATCAGGCCGACGGCCAGCATCACCACCGAGGCGATCAGATAGCGGACCACGTCGCCGAGCAGGTAGCCGACCATCGGCGCGGGCCGCCAGATCGGCAGCGTGCGGAACCGGTCGAAGACGCCCTTGGAGATGTCGTTGTTGACGGCGACACCCGTGTACATCGTGATCATCACGACGCTCATGGTCAGGATGCCGGGCAGCAGGAACTGGATGTACGCGTCGACGGAGCCGGCGATCGCGCCTCCGAAGAGGTACGTGTACATCAGCACCATCATGATCGGGAACGCCGTCACGTCGAACAGCTGCTCCGGCACATGCTTGATCTTGAGCATGGCGCGCCAGCCGAACGTCAGCGACGCCGACCACGCACTGGGCCTCGGGGGCCGCTCCGCGGCCACCAGCAGCGAGGCGAGATCCTCGGCGCTCGGTGCTTCGAGTTCCAGCTCGCCGGGGTCCTTGGTGGTGGTCGCGGTGCTCATGCGGCCTGCCCCTTCTTGTCGGTGAGGGCGAGGAAGACCTCGTCCAGGCTGGGCTGTCCCAGCGCGAAGTTGTCCACGGTGATGCCCGAGCGGGCGAGCTCGGCCAGCGCGTGCGCCGCCTGCTCCGCCGCTCCGCGTTCGGTGCCCTGGCCGTTGACCCGGGCGGTGAGGGCGACCGGGTCGGCGTCGAGCAGCACCTCCGCGCCCAGCGCCTCGGCGAGCACCCGCTCGGCCGCCGGCCGCTGATCGGCGTCGCGCAACCGCAGGTGCACGGCCCCCGACCCGACGGAGGCCTTCAGCTCGCCCTTGGTGCCCTCGGCGATGACCTTGCCGTGGTCGATCACGGCGATGCGTGAGGCGAGGTGGTCGGCCTCGTCGAGGTACTGCGTCGTCAGCAGCACCGTCGTCCCCTGGGAGACGACGGCCCGCACGATGTCCCAGACCTGGTTGCGGCTGCGCGGGTCGAGGCCGGTGGTGGGCTCGTCGAGGAAGAGCAGGTCCGGGGTGTTGAGGATGGACGCGGCGATGTCGATGCGGCGCCGCATGCCTCCCGAATAGTTCTTCACCTGCTTGCCGGCGGCCTCGCGCAGGCCGAACGCCTCCAGCAGCTGGGCGGCCCGGTCCCGGGCGGCCGGCTTGGCGTGGCCGAGCAGCCGCGCCAGCAGCACCAGGTTCTCCGTGCCCGTCAGGTCCTCGTCGACGGAGGCGTACTGCCCGGTGAGGCTCACCCGGCTGCGGACCGCGTCGGCGTCCTTCTGCACGTCCTTGCCGAAGACGCGGGCCTCACCGCCGTCCGGTCGCAGCAGGGTGGCGAGCATCCGGACGGTGGTCGTCTTGCCGGCGCCGTTCGGTCCGAGAAGCCCGTAGACCGTGCCGGCCGGCACCCGGAGGTCGACGCCGTCCACGGCGCGGTTGTCGCCGAAGACCTTCACCAGTCCGGTGGTCTCGATTGCCAGATCAGTCATCGTCAAGTCCTTCGGTCCCTTCGTGCCCGTGCAGTGGAGACGCCGTCGGGTGCGGGAAGTCATCGGTCGGGCGCGGAATCCCTCGTCCGGGCCGGGTAGTGCGTCGCACAGCGGCGCCCCACCGGACCGGCCGCCGCGGCGGTCGCGGCGCGACGCGCCCCGGGCGGCATCGCGTCGGCGGGCCGCCAACGGCGGCCCGCCGATCACAGTGTCCGGCCCCGGGGCTGCGCCTGTCCTACTCCCGCGTGTAATAGAAGTAGAAGGTCATGGCGGCCACACCGGCCCCGACCGCCACGCCGATCCCGGCGGCCCGCAGGACGCTCCCTCCGGCGAGGCTGGTCAGGAAGCCGACCGTCGCCCCGCTCAGGGCCCCATAGGCCAGGGCACGCAGTTCGCGCGGCAGGGCGTGCTGGACGCGCATCAACGCGAAGAGCAGCGCCGCGAGTACCACCGCGGTGATCACTCCGAGGACCCACTGGCCCCCGGTCGCCACGCCGTCGTTCTCCGCCCGCTTGATGAACGCTGCCCAGATGCCGATGACAAGGCCCAGGGCGACGGGCAGCGCCCAGGCGGTGGGACTGTGGTGCTGTCGTTCTGTGGACCGGCGCCGGCGGTGCGGCATCGCTGCGTGTGCGGCCATGGCGGAACGCTCCTTCCCTCTTCCCCCGCGCCTCTTCAGGGCACACCCGCGGGCGGCCGCAGGCAAGTCCTGGGCAGGGGCCGGACCGCGACCGGCCCTCCGTGCCGCGGGGGCGTCCGCAACGAACCCGCGGAAACGTGCGTCTCATGCCCGGGACCGCACAGTTCCCGTACGCACAGGCTCGGAGGCCGGTTTGGACAGGGCGACCTGGCAGAGCACGGAGGAGGGCGGGGCAGAAACCCCGCACGGCACGGCGGGGTCCGGTGCGCGTCGCGCCTCGGGGTGGCTCGCCGCGCTGCTGCTCCTCGCCCCCACCGCCGTCGCCGCCTGCCGTGCCGCGGACACGGACGGTGTCACGCCCGTCCCGCAACTGCTGGCGTTCCTGCCGTGGCTGCTGCTGCCCGCCGGCGCGGCCCTGCTCCTCGCCCTTCCGGCACGCAGCCGCTTCCTCGCGGGCTGGGCGGTCGCGGTGCTCGCGGTCACGGGGTGGTTCGTCAGGCCCTACGACACCGGGCTGACCGACAAACCGCCCGGTCCCGTCGTCGCCCGCCTCGACGTGCTGACCTCGAACGTCGAATTCGGGCAGGCCACGGGGGCGCTGGTGGCCACGCTGCGCCGCGAGCAGCCGGACATCGTCTTCGTCCAGGAATGCGACCACGCCTGCGCCGGCATCCTGGAGGCGGACGTGCCGCGTGCCGACTACCCGTACCGGCATGTCGTGGCGGATTTCTCCGCTGCCGGTTCCGCGATCCTCAGCAGGCATCCGCTGCGCCCCGCACCCGGTGTCGACAGCGCGCTCGCCATGCCCGGGGCGGTCGTCGACGTCGCCGGGCGTGAGGTGGGCCTCCAGCTCGCGCACCCTCTGCCGCCGGTCCCGGACGCCGTGGACGACTGGCGCCGGGAACTGGGGCTGCTGCGGAACCACGCGGCCCGCACGAAGGGTTCGCCGACCGTCGTGGCGGGCGACTTCAACGCGGGCCAGGACCACGCCGCTTTCCGCCGCATCCTCCGGGCGGGCGGACTGAGCGACAGCGCCACCCTCGCCGGAGCCGCCCGAACGCCCTCCTGGCCGGCCGCGCTGCGCCGCCCGCTGGGCACGCAGATCGACCATGTGCTGGTCAGCGAGGACTTCTCGGTGCGCCGGGCCCGCTTCCTGGACCTCCCCGACACCGACCACCGCTCGCTCCTCGTGGAGCTGGAACTGCACGATGTGCGCTGACGGCCGGTGCGCGCGAAAGTGGGTACGTGGTGCGGGACGGCGGGCCCGGGCAGGAGGCACCGCGGACGCGCGCCCCGCGCCGTGACCGTACGACCGGCTCACCGCCGAGGACGGCGCACCGGGCACCGAGCACCCGCACGACGGACCACGGAGCGGACGCCATGGACCACGAGCAGAAGAACGAGCAGGTCGACGAGCAGATCATCGACGACATCGGGGACCTCGTCGCCGAGGAGCGGGCGCTGCGCGACCGTTCCACCGACCAGCGCGGCCTCGGCCCCGACGAGCAGGCCCGGCTGCGTCAGCTGGAGATCCGGCTCGACCAGTGCTGGGACCTGCTGCGCCGGCGCCGTGCGAAGGCCGAGTTCGGGGAGGACCCCGGCACGGTGCGCGAACGGCCCGCCGAAGAGGTGGAGAACTACCGCAGCTGAGCACGGACGCGGCCCCCGCCCGCGGCCGAAGTGCCGTCGGCCCGCCCCCGTCCGAGTGCCGTGAGCCCCTGCCCGCAACGGGGCGGGTCGCGGTGAAGCTTGCGTCCGGCGGCCCGTTCGGGGTCTCTTGAAGCCATGGGACGACGCGAGGGCGGCAACGGCGGCCGCACGGGGCGCCTGACGCCGCCGGACTGGCTGATGCACGGTCTGCGGCCCGCGTCCGTGCCCGTCCCCAAGGCCGCCGTCGGCCGCGCCGCCGTCGCCCTCGCCGCGCCACTGGCGGTCGGTCTGGCGACCGGACGCCCCGAATACGGCGCGCTGGTGTCGATGGGCGCCCTGGCCGGTGTCATCGGCGACACCGCCGACGCCTACCGGATGCGTCTGCTGAACATCGCCGTCCCGCAGTTCTTCGGAGCGGTCGGCGTGACCCTCGGCATCCTCGTACACGGGGAGGGCTGGGTCGCGGTCGGTGCGCTCACGCTCGTCGCGCTCGTCTCCGGCATGATCTCCTCCATCGGCGCGGTGGCCTCCGTCTCCGGGCTGCTGCTCCTGCTCAACGCCGTGGTGGGGGCCGGGCTGCCGATGCCCGGACCCTGGTGGAAGGCCCCGCTGCTGCTCACGCTCGGCGGGCTGTTCGTCCTCGTACTGACCCTGCTGGCCTGGCCGGTGCGTGCCCGGGTCCCGGAGCAGGCGGCGGTCGCCGCGACCTACCGCAGCGTCGCCGCACTGCTCGCCGCCGCGGGCACCACCGACTACGACGCCCGCCGTCAGGACGTCACCGAGTCGCTCAACACCTCGTACGACCTCGTCCTGGCCCGGCGCGCCCGCGACCACGGCCGGCGGGGCGGGCTGGTCCGGCTGCTCGCCCAGCTCAACGTCGTCGTCCCGCTCGTCGAGGCCGCGGCCGCGGCGCACCGTTACGGCCGGGCCTCCCGGCGGCCCGAGATCGCGGCGGCGGTCGGCGAGTTGGCCGACTCGGTGGAGCAGCGGCGCACCGCCGCGCCCGAGTTCGCGCTGCCCGACCCCGAAGGCCCGGCGGACCGCGCCGTGAACAGCGCCCTGCGCCACGCGTCGGCAGTCGTCCACCGGACCGACCCGGACCCGGCGGGCGTGGACGACCGGCTGGGCCGGCCCGCGGCGCTCGGCGTCAGGGCGCGCCGGGCGGCCCGCAACGTCCTGCTGTCGGAGCCCTCGTGGCGTTACGGGCTGCGGCTCGCGCTCTGCATCGGGCTGGCGCAGACGCTGGTGTCGCTGGTGCCGGTCACGCGCTCCTACTGGGTGGCCCTCACCGTCACGTTCGTCCTCAAACCGGACTTCGGCTCGGTGTTCTCCCGCGCCGTGCTGCGGGCGCTCGGCACGGCCGCAGGTCTCCTCGTGGCGGCCGCCGTGCTGGCGGCGGTGGAGCGCGGCTGGTGGGACGTGCCCGTGATGATGGTCCTCGCGGCACTGATCCCGGCGTTCTCCGTCAAGGGTTACGCCTTCCAGACCGCGGCGATCACCCCGGTGATCCTGATGCTGTCGGACATCATCGACCACGAGGGCTTCCACCTGGTGCTGCCGCGTCTGGTGGACAGCCTCATCGGGTGCGCCATCGTGCTGGTGGCCGGCTATCTGATGTGGCCGGAGAGCTGGCACACCCGGATCGGGGACCGGCTCGCGCAGTGTGTGGAGGACACGGCGAACTATGTGGCGTCCGCGTTCGGCGGCACGGGCCATGCCGAGCGGGCGCACAACCGCCGGCGTATCTACCGCGACCTGTCCTCCGTGCGCTCCGAGTTCCAGCGGGCGCTGACCGAGCCGCCGCCGACCGGGACGCGGGCCGCGGCCTGGTGGCCGCTGGTCGTCGCCGCCGAGCGGATCGTGGACGCGACGACAGCGGCGCGGGTCCGCGTCGACCACGGCGCCGAACCGCCCGGCGCCGCCGAGGTCACCGAGATCGAGCGGCAGTTGCGCGAGCTGGCGGACGGGCTGCGGTCGAGCGAGGTGCTGGTCGAGGTGCGGGCGGATCTGCCGGGCGACGAGGAGGGTGTGCTGGCGCCGCTGCGCCAGGAGGTGCGGGCGGCCCGGGCGATCGCGTCACCCGCGCCGAGGTCGTGACGCGGCCTCGCCGCAGGTGCTCCCGGTCGTGCTCGCCGCCGGACCGGTCAGCCCTTGTGCCGGGCGCCGTGGAGCCGTTCCAGCTCGCGCCGGTCGCGCTTGGTCGGACGGCCGGCCCCGCGGTCACGTACCGCCGCCGGGGCGGCGAACTCCTTGGGCGGGGGCGGCGGGCTGTTGTCCACGTACGCCTCCGCCGCGACCGGCGGGCCGACCCGCTTCCGCAGGATCTTCGAGACGACGACCAGACGCTCGCGCCCGGCGTGGAACAGCCGCACCTGGTCGCCGACGCGCAGTGACTGGGCCGGCTTGACGCGCTCGCCGTTGACACGCACATGGCCGGCGCGGCAGGCGGCCGACGCCTGCGAGCGGGTCTTGGTGAGCCGTACCGACCAGATCCACACGTCGACGCGTACGGTCCCCTCGCCTGACGTGGACGCTCCCTCTGCAGCCATGTCCCGACTCTACGACCCGCGGCCGTTCAGTGGCACGGACCCGTGCGGACGGGAGCGGACCCGCCCGCCTCCGCCCGTGCGGAGGGGAAGGGCCCCGTCCGCCTCCGCCCGTGCGGACGGAAGCGGACCCCGCCCCCTCACCTGTGTGCACACATCCGACTACGATGCGCACGATCCCCCGGCGCGGAGCGTTCTCTCCGTACGGGCGACCCCTTTCTGATGCGCCGGCACATTCCGCGCGGCACAAGGGCATTCGGAGACTTCTATGCGCAGCGGCTCCGGCAGAGGGCTCCGGCCCAATGTCCTCGGGACGTTCGACACCGTCGTCATGGCCGTGGCGGGCAGCGCCCCCGCCTATTCGATCGCGGCCACCACGGCGGTGCTCGTCGCCACGGTCGGACTCGCCGGGCCCGCGGCGCTGCTGTACTGCGCGATCCCCATGCTCGGCATCGTCCTTGCCTTCGGCAGGCTCGGCCGTATCGACGTCAACGCGGGCGCCGGTTACTCCTGGGTCGGGCGGACCCTCCACCCGTTCCTGGGGTTCCTCTCCGGATGGGCGCTGGTCGTCTCGACGACGATCTTCATGGTGGCGGGTTCGCTGCCCGCGGGCGCGATGACCCTGTCGCTCTTCGACCCGGACCTCGCCGACGACCGGTTCCTCGCCACGGCCGTGGGAGCGGCGTGGTTCCTCGCGATGCTGCTCGTCGTACTCGGCGGGGCGCGGCTGACGGTGCGCGCCCAGCTGCTCCTGACCGGCACCGAGCTGGCGATCCTGCTCTTCTTCGTCGGGGCGGCCGTGCTGCACGAGGGCGCCGCGACCACCTTCGACTGGTCCTGGTTCGGCTTCTCGCACTTCGACGGGACGGCCGGCTTCGCCTCCGGGGCGCTGATCGCCACCTTCTACTACTGGGGCTGGGACGTCACCAGCAACCTCAGCGAGGAGACCCGGAACAGCCGCCGCACCGCCGGACTCGGCGCGCTCGTCGGTGTCGGGATCGTCTTCCTGCTGTTCGAGGCGTTCACGATCGCCGTCAACGTCGTCCTGACGTCCGGCGAGATCCAGGCCGCCGGAGCGAACGTGCCGGCCGTGCTCGGGGCCGCCGTCTGGCCCGGGGTCGGCGGAAAACTGCTGGTCCTGGCGGTACTGCTGTCCACCGTCGCCACCCTGGAGACCACCCTGATCCAGGTCACCCGCTCGCTGTTCGCGATGGGCCGCGACCGGACGATGCCCGCGGCGCTGGGCCTGGTCCACCAGCGCTGGAACACGCCCTGGGCGGCCGTAGCGGTCGTCGGCGTGGTCGCCCTCGCCATGTTCATGGCCTCCACGGCGCTCGGCTCCGTCGCCGACGTGGTCGCCGCGGCGGTCGCCGCGATAGGCCTCCAGATCGCCTTCTACTACGGGCTCGCCGGGATCGCCGCCGTCGTCGCGTACCGCAGGATGCTGCTGGTGTCCGTGCGCGAGTTCCTGCTCGGCGGCGTGTGGCCGCTGCTGGGCGCGCTGTTCATGCTGTGGATCTTCTTCGAGTCGCTCGGTGAGCTGAGCGGCGCGTCGGTCGCGATCGGTCTCGGCGGCCTCGCCTCCGGTCTCGTCCCGATGGTCCTCTACTGGCGGCGGGGCAGCGCGTACTACCGGCCGGCCCGGCTGGACGCGGCCCGCGCCGTCGCCGGGGACGGCGCCGGTGACCGCGGCCCCCATCGCGGTGACTACGCCGACAAGGCGCTGGCCACGGACTTCTGAACGCCACCGGGACCGCTGAAGGCACGTCGCACGAACGCACCGCCGAGGGGAGTGACGCAGATGGCCGTACGCCGCCGCTTCGTACCGGACTTCGATCCCGCGTTCGGGGACCGTCCCCTGGCCGACGCCCTGCACGACATCGTCATCGGCCGCTGGCAGGGCGTCCGCGACCTGCTGCACACCACCGGCGACGACTGGCCGCTGCGCACCCACCGGATCCGGCTGCTCGCCCACGCCGCGGCCGGCTCCTCCGCGGCCGAGATCTGGCGGGCCGCGGAACCGGACCGCCCGGACGCCGCGGTCCTGAGCGCCGCCACGGACGTCGTGCGCGCGTTCCAGCGGGTCATCGCCACGGGCCGCGGCGGAGCCGGCCGCGCGCGGCTCGACGCGGCGGTACGGGCCTGTCTCACCGCCGCCGACGCCCACCCGGCCGACCCCATGCCGTGGGTGTCGCTGCTGACCGTGGCCCGGCTCTACGAGGACGGGGTCCCCCGCCGTGAACTGCGCGGCTGGTGGGACGAGCTGCGCCGGCGCGACCCGTACAACGTCGAAGGCCATGTGCAGCTGCTGCGCTACCACTCGGCCCGCTGGCACGGCACGCACGGCAGGATGTACGACTTCGCCCGCGACGCGGCCGGTGCGTCACCGCCCGGCTCACCGCTGCCGGTGCTGGTGCAGATCGCCCGCGCGGAGGAGTACCGGTACGTCGCTGACGCCGCGCAAGGCCGGGTCGTGCGCGGATTCGACCAGCACTGGAAGCACGAGCTGGCGATCAGGGAGATCCGCCGCACCTGGGAGCGGTGGGTCCTGTGGCGTACGGACGGACCCGTCGCGCCCCAGGAGATCGGGGAGCTCAACTACCTCACGCACGCCGCGTGCCTCGCGGGACTGCGGCAGGAGGCGGGCGGACTGTTCACGCTGCTCGGCACCCGGGCGGCGTACCTCCCGTGGGCGTACACGGGAGACGCCGCCGAACAGTTCACGAGGTGGCGCGCACACGTGGGCGCCACCTCGTGAATCCGCTGCCGGGTCAGGCGCCGATGTCCCCGCCGTCCTTGCGGTAGACGGCGACGACCGACGGGCGGACCAGCTTGCCCGGTCCGTCGGGCCAGGCGCTCGCGGGCTTCTCGACGGACGCGCCGTCGACCTCGCCCGGATGCTGCACCGCCACCAGGACACGGCGGTCCTGGATGATCGGGCCGCAGGTCTCCGCACCGATCGGCACGGTCAGGAACTGCTTCAGCTCACCACGGCGCTCTCCCTGCGTCGCCACGCCGAACAGGCCGTCGTGGGTGCCGAGCGCGTTGCCGTCCGTGGACAGCCACAGGTTCCCGTGCGGGTCGAACGCCACGTTGTCCGGGCAGGAGATGGGGCTGACCCTGTCCTTCGGGAAGCCGGCGAAGTAGGTCGCCGGGTCGTTCGGATCGCCGGCGACGAGGAAGAGACGCCAGGCGAATCCGTCCGACGCCGGGTCGTCCCAGTGCTCGGCGAGCTCGAGGACCTGGCCGTGCTTGTTGCCGTTGCGCGGGTTGGCCTCGTCCGCGCCCGCCTTGCCGGCGGCACCGCGGTCCTTGTTGTTCGTGAGCGCCACGTACACCCGGCCGGAGCGGGGGCTCGGCTCGACGTCCTCGGGGCGGTCCATCTTCGTCGCGCCGACCTTGTCACCGGCGAGACGGGTGAAGACGTACACCTCCTCCGCGGTCATGCCGGGCACGTGCGACACGTCTCCCGTCGCGAGCGGGATCCACACGCCGGAACCGTCGAACTCGCCGTCGTTCGGGAGCTTGCCGGTGCCGTCGATCTCGGCGGCGGGGCTGTCGCCGGTCAGCTTGGCGACGTACAGGGTGCCCTCGTCCAGCAGCGTGCGGTTGTGCTCGCGCGCGGCCCGGCCGCCGCCCTTCTTCATCCGCTTCGAGGAGACGAACTTGTAGAAGTAGTCGAAGCGCTCGTCGTCGCCCATGTAGACGACGGGACGGCCGTCGGCGGTGAGCCTGGGCTGCGCGGCCTCGTGCTTGAACCGGCCCAGCGCGGTGCGCTTGGCGGGCGTGAAGTCCGGGTCGAACGGGTCGAGTTCGACGACCCAGCCGTGGCGGTGGACCTCGTTGGGCTCCTGCTTGACGTCGAAACGCTTGTCGAAACGCTCCCACTTGCGCTCCGTGGCGCCGGAGCCGATGCCGTAGCGCTTGTCCGTCGCGCTCGAACCGTTCGCGAAGTACTGGTTGAAGTTCTCCTCGCCGTGGAGGGTGGTTCCCCACGGGGTGGTGCCGCCGGCGCAGTTGTTGAGCGTGCCGAGCACCTTGGTGCCCGCGGGGTCGGCGGAGGTGCGCAGCAGCGCGCTGCCGGCGGCCGGGCCGGTGACCTCGAACTCGCTCGTCGCGGTGAGACGGCGGTTGAGCGGGTGACGGTTCACCGGGGTGAGCCTGCCGGAACGGTTCTCCTCCTGGACCACGACGACCGACAGACCGTGCGCGGCCCAGGCGATCTCGACCTGCTCGCGGGTCGGGTTCTCGGGGTCGTACCCCTTGAACATCAGGACCTCGTCCGTGTACTCGTGGTTCGCCACGAGGACCTGGCGGCCGCGCTCGCCCGGGAGCGGGAGCAGGCTGAGGAAGTCGTTGTTGTAGCCGAACTGACCGGCCTGCGCCTTCGCCGACTGCCGGTCCGGGTCGAAGGCGGGGGCGCCGCGGAGTATCGGCTCGCCCCAGCGGATGACCACACTCTGCGCGTAGCCCTCCGGGACGGTGACCTTGTCGTCCTTGTTGGGGGCGACGGGCGCGAAGCGCAGACCCCGGGCGCCGTCCACCTTCCCGGCAGTCCGCTTGCCGCCGTGGGCCTCCGCGGGAGTGGCCGCCTGGACGACGGCCGAGCCGCCGGCCGCGGCGGCGACGGTCACGACCGCGGCGGCGCGCATCATCGAACGACGCGACAGGGCGCTCGCTATGACATCACCGACGTACTCGTTGTCGCTGGTGTTCGGGACCTCGTGGAAGCAGGCGTCGCCGCAGCGGTAACGGCAGGTGAGGGCGGAACGTCCGCCCGCGTGCGGAGTGGTGGTCAACAGCGGCAGCAGTTTGCGCACTTCGTCCTCCTTCGGCGCACCTGCGCCGACATGGTGTCGGAATGATTCCGGCCATGACGTTAGAGGCGCACATCTGCACGGCGGCGGACGCGAGGTGAACGACGGATGAATGGGGCACGGCCGGGGCCCGGTCGAGGTGTGTGGAACGGTCCGACGGGTGCCCTCCCCGGAGCCGCGCCGGGCGGCCGCTAACCTTACGTGTCCGCCCTGGCCTTGTAGCCCCGGGCAGGAGCGGACAGTCACCGCACCCAACTCATGTGAAAGGCCTCGCCCATGGGTATTCGGAGCATGCTGCGCAAGGTGTTCGGCCGCGACCGCGATGAGCGTGACGGGTCGGCGGCACCCTCCGTTCCGGCCCAGAGCGAGCGCACGGAACCGGCCAAGGACACGTCCGACGCGACGGTTCCCGCGCAGCCCCCGGCCGACCGGGCGGCGGACCTGGTCTCCGCCGCGTTCGACAACCCGGCCCCGCGCCACCGCCCCACGTCGGTCCCGGCCCAGGGCACATCGCCGGAGCCGAGCGCCTCCACCGAGACGGCCGAGCCGAAGCCGGCCGAGGCCCCCGAGGCCACCGAGGCCCCCGAGGCCCCCGAGGCCCCCGAGGCCGAGGTTGCCCGGGCCGACAAGGCCGCCGAGGCCGAGGTTGCCCGGGCCGACAAGGCCGCCGAGGCCGAGGTTGCCCGGGCCGAGGCTGCCGAGGCTCCGGTTGCGGAGCCCGCGGCGGAGACGGCCGCTGAGGACAAGGCTGCCGGGGCCGAGGCCCCGGTGACCGAGCCGGCGACGGAGGAGGCTCCCGAGGCCGAGGTCGTTGCGGACAAGGCGGTCGTGGCCGCGACCACCGAGGCCGAGGTCGCAGAGGCCGTGGTCGATGCGGCCGAGGACAAGTCCGTCGAGGCCGAGGCCGTCGAGGCCGAGCCCGCGGCCGAGAAGGCCGCCGTGGACGAGGTCGTGGAGCACACGACCGCCGAGGTCGCCGAGGACAAGGCCGTCGCGGCCGAGGAGCCCGCTGCGGCCGAGCCGGTCGTCACCGCTGACCCGGTCGTGACCGAGCCCGAGGCGGCCGCGGAGGAGCCCGAGGTCACCGCGGCCGACGAGCCCGCCGCGGCCGAGCCGGTCGCGGCCAAGGAGTCCGTCGCCGACTCGCCGGTCGCGACCGACGAGCCCGCCGCCGAAACCCCGGTCGCGGCCGAGGCCGAGGAGCCCGAGGCCGCAGCCGCCCCCGTCACCGAGGCCACCGAGGCCGCAGAGGCCGACGAGACCGAGGCCCCCGCGCCCGCGCCCGCGCCCACGGCCATGGACGAGACCACCGTCACCGACGAGCCCGCCGGGCGCGCCGCCATCGGACTCGCCCGGTTCAAGGCGCGGGCGCCGCAGCTGGTGGACGCGTACAAGGCCGCCGGCGCCGCCCTCAAGAAGGCGGAGCTCACCGGGGCGCGGGCCCGGGTGTACCTCGTGCTCGACCGGTCCGGATCCATGCGCCCGTTCTTCAAGGACGGCAGCGCCCAGCGTCTCGGTGAGCAGGCTCTCGCGCTGTCCGCGCACCTCGACGCCGACGCGACCGTCGATGTCGTCTTCTTCTCGACCGAGATCGACGGCACCGGCGAGCTGACCCTCGACTCCCACGAGGGCCGCGTCGACGAGCTGCACGCGGGGCTCGGCCGTATGGGCCGTACGAACTACCACCTCGCCGTCGAGGAGGTCCTCGCCCTGCACGCGAAGAAGAACACCGACGCCCCCGCGTTCGTGATCTTCCAGACCGACGGCGCCCCCGAGTCGAAGACCGCCGCCACCGCCGCGCTCGCGGCGACCGCCGGCAAGCCGGTGTTCTGGCAGTTCGTGGCGTTCGGCGAGCACGACGCCAAGGCGTTCGACTACCTGCGCAAGCTCCAGCTGGACAACGCCGCCTTCTTCCATGCCGGCCCGGCGCCCCTCGAGCTCCCGCACGCGGAGCTGTTCAAGGGGATCCTCGAGGTCTGGCGGCCGTGAGCACGACCCGGCGGTGACCCCCGGTGATGTCCGGGCGGACGCGGAAAGCGTCCGCCCGGACGTCACAGAGGGTGCCGGACGTCACCCGTGCCCTCGGCACGCGTGTGAGTCGATCTTCTCGGGCCCGATAGGATTTCGACCATGGCGGCCACTGGATCCGAGAAGCAGGGGGCGAAGGCGTACTACGTCTCGACCCCCATTTACTACGTCAACGACGCTCCTCACCTGGGCCACGCCTATACGACCGTCGCAGGCGACGTGCTCACACGCTGGCACCGTCAGCGTGGCGAGAAGGTGTGGTACCTCACCGGCACGGACGAGCACGGTCAGAAGATCATGCGCACCGCGGAGGCGAACGGGGTCACGCCCCAGGAGTGGTGCGACAAGCTCGTCGAGGAGGCCTGGAAGCCCCTCTGGGAGCACCTGAACATCGCGAACGACGACTTCATCCGCACCACGGAGAAGCGGCACACGGACCGTGTGCAGGAGTTCGTGCAGGACCTGTACGACAAGGGCGAGATCTACAAGGGCGGGTACGAAGGCCCGTACTGCGTGGGCTGCGAGGAGTACAAGCTCCCCGGCGACCTCATCGAGGCCGAGGACGGCACCAAGCTGTGCCCGATCCACAAGAAGCCGGTGGAGATCCTCAAGGAGGAGAACTACTTCTTCAAGCTCAGTGAGTACGGCCCGAAGCTGCTCGACTTCTACGCGGCGAACCCGGACTTCATCCAGCCCGAGTCGGCCCGCAACGAGGTCGTGAACTTCGTCAAGCAGGGCCTTCAGGACCTGTCCATCTCGCGCTCGACGTTCGACTGGGGCGTTCCGGTCCCGTGGGACGAGAAGCACGTCATCTACGTGTGGATCGACGCGCTCCTCAACTACGCCACCGCTGTCGGCTACGGCTCGAACCAGGCGAAGTTCGACGAGACCTTCCCCGCCAACGTCCACCTGGTGGGCAAGGACATCCTGCGCTTCCACGCGATCATCTGGCCCGCGATGCTGATGGCGCAGGGCCTGCCGGTGCCCGGCAAGGTCGCGGCCAACGGCTGGCTGATGGTCGGCGGCGAGAAGATGTCGAAGTCCAACCTGACCGGCATCAAGCCGCAGGACCTCACCTCGCACTTCGGTGTGGACGCGTACCGCTGGTACTTCCTGCGCGCCATCGCGTTCGGCCAGGACGGTTCGTTCTCCTGGGAGGACTTCACCGCCCGGTACACCTCCGAGCTCGCCAACGACTACGGCAACCTCGCCTCCCGCGTGGCGGCGATGGTCGGCAAGTACTTCGACGGTGCGCTGCCCGCGGCCACGGCCTCGGGTGAGGCGGAGAAGGCCGTCCAGGACGGCCTGGCGAAGGCGGTCGCGGAGGCCGACCGGAAGATCGGCGAGGAGCTGGACTTCCAGAGCGGCATCCTGAGCGTCTTCGAGTTCGTGAAGCAGGTCAACGGCTACATCACGGAGCAGGAGCCGTGGAAGGTCGCGAAGGACGACTCCCCGGAGGGCCGGGCCCGCCTGGCAACCATCCTGTACACGGCGGCGGAGTCCCTGCGCGCGGTCGCGGTCCTGCTCAACCCGGTCATGCCGGAGACGTCCCAGAAGCTGTGGGACTCCCTCGGTGCCGAGGCCCCGCTGGGCGCACTCGCGGACCAGAGGGTCCAGGAGGCCGGCGAGTGGGGCAAGCTGCCCGCCGGAACGACGGTGACGAAGGGCGCGGTCCTGTTCCCGCGCCTGGAGGAGCCGAAGAAGGCCTGACCCGCCCGGCGCGGACACTCCACGTACACGTAACGCCCCGTTCCCGGACGTGCCCGGGAACGGGGCGTTACCTGTAGGGGCGCAGCGAACCGGAAGGGCCCCGGAACCTCGCGGTTCCGGGGCCCTTCTTCGTGCGGTGCCGTACGGGCTGCTACTCGCCGGACTTGGCGACCGGCTTGCGCAGCTGGATGTTCAGCTCGCGCAGACGGGCCTCGTCCAGCTCGGTGGGCGCGCCCATCAGCAGGTCCTGCGCGTTGCCGTTGAGCGGGAACGCGATCGTCTCGCGGATGTTCGGCTCGTCGGCCAGCAGCATCACGATGCGGTCGATGCCGGGGGCGATGCCGCCGTGCGGCGGGGCGCCGTACTCGAAGGCGCGGAGCATGCCGGCGAACTCCTGCTCGACGGTCTCGCGGGAGTAGCCCGCGATCTCGAACGCCTTGAACATGATCTCGGGCTCGTGGTTCCGGATCGCGCCGGAGGACAGCTCGACGCCGTTGCAGACGATGTCGTACTGCCAGCCGAGGATGTCCAGCGGGTCCTTGGTCTCCAGGGCCTCGAGACCGCCCTGCGGCATCGAGAACGGGTTGTGCGAGAAGTCGATCTTGCCGGTCTCCTCGTCCCGCTCGTACATCGGGAAGTCGACGATCCAGCAGAAGCGGAAGACGTTCTCCTCGAAGTGGCCGGCGCGCTTGGCGGCCTCGACGCGGACGGCGCCCATGATCTTCGAGACCTCGTCGAAGTCGCCGGCGCCGAAGAACACCGCGTGGCCCGCGGCGAGCCCCAGGCGCTCGGTGAGGACCTTGACGTTCTCCTCGGTGAGGAACTTGGCGATGGGGCCGGTCAGAGCGCCGTCGTTGCCGACGCGGACCCAGGCGAGGCCCTTGGCGCCCTGCTCGACGGCGTAGTCGCCGAGGCCGTCGAAGAACTTACGGGGCTGGTCGGCGGTGTCCGGCACGGCCAGCGCGCGGACGTGCTTGCCGGCGAAGGCCTTGAACTCCGAGCCCGCGAAGACGTCGGAGATGTCGACGAGCTCCAGCTTGGCGCGCAGGTCCGGCTTGTCGGAGCCGTACTTCAGCATCGCCTCGCGGAACGGGATCCGCGGGAAGGGGGAGGTGACGTGGCGGCCACCGCCGAACTCCTCGAAGAGCTCCGTCATCAGCTTCTCGATCGGCCGGAAGACGTCCTCCTGCTCGACGAAGCTCATCTCGACGTCGAGCTGGTAGAACTCGCCGGGCGAGCGGTCGGCGCGGGCGTCCTCGTCGCGGAAGCAGGGCGCGATCTGGAAGTAGCGGTCGAAGCCGGAGATCATCAGCAGCTGCTTGAACTGCTGCGGGGCCTGCGGCAGCGCGTAGAACTTGCCCGGGTTGAGGCGGGACGGCACCACGAAGTCGCGGGCGCCCTCGGGGGACGTCGCGGCGAGGATCGGGGTCGCCATCTCGTTGAAGCCGAGCGCGGTCATCTTGTGCCGGATGGCGGAGATGACGGCGGTGCGCAGCATGATGTTGCGGTGCATGCGCTCGCGGCGGAGGTCGAGGAAGCGGTACTCCAGCCGGCGCTCCTCGTTCACACCGTCGTCGGTGTTGACGGTGAACGGAAGCTGCTTGGCGGCGCCCAGGATTTCGACCTCGGCGGCCTCCACCTCGATCTCACCGGTGGGGAGGTCCGGGTTGACGTTCTCGGCGCCGCGGGAGACGACCTTGCCGTCGACGCGGACGACGGTCTCCTTCGTCAGCTTGTCGAGCACCTCGGCGGCCTTGGTTCCGGGCCGGGCGACGAGCTGCGTGATGCCGTAGTGGTCGCGCAGATCGATGAAGAGGATGCCGCCCAGGTCGCGCCGATTGTGCAGCCAGCCGCTCAGCCGGACGTCGGCTCCGACGTCAGAGGCGCGGAGCTCGCCGCAGGTGTGGGACCTGTACCGATGCATCGTCGTTCATCCAGTCTTAGCGATTCGGGGTGGGCACAACCGTTGCAAGGTTACCGCCCGGCCTCCCCGCCGCCCATTGACATAGACGCGACAGCCTCCCCGCAGGTCATAACCGTGATGATCGGAATAAAGTGAACCAATGGGCACGGAGGATGTTCTTGCCGCGATCGCGACCGGCGTATGGCGATGGGACACCACATCGGGCACGGTCACCCTCGACGCCGAGGCCGCCCGGCTGATCGAGCTTCCCGCCGGCGCCGGTGACGTCCCCGCATCCGCCGTACGTGCCCGCTTCCACCCCGTCGACTGGGGTGAGATCAACGGCGTCATCTCCATGGCGGTCGCCGAGGGCACCCTCGCCGAGGCCAGGCTCCGGGTCGTGGACGGGACCGGACGGGTGCTGCGGACCGTCCGCAGCCGCACCAAGGCGCGCGCGGAGGGTGAGGGCTACCTGCTGGTCGGCACCCTCCAGGAGGTGGCGGAGCCGCATCCGGGCACCACGGCCGCCAAGACACCGGTCACCGGTGACTGGCGCCGCCACCGCGAGGCGTTCCTGCTGGACGCGGGCCGCGCCCTCGCCGAGGCCAGGTCCACGGCCGAGGTGCTGCGGGTCGCCTCGTCCCTGTCCATGCCCGGCTTCTCACCGGACGGCCTGGCGGTCTTCGGGGTGGCCGGCGACCACCTGACGATCATCGGCCACCACGGGCACAGCGCGGAGGACGAGCAGCCGTTCACGGACCTGCCGCTCGACACCGACTACCCGGCCGCCGAGGTGGTGCGGACGGGGCGGGCGGTCTATCTGCCGACCCCGGGCGACTACCGGCGTCGCTACCCCGTCACCTGGCCCCTCGCCCAGCGTTTCGGCCGCCGGTCGTGGGCGTTCCTGCCCCTGATCGTCGCCGGCCGGACCATGGGCGCCTGGATGGCGGCCTTCCGCCATCCGGTCGCCTTCACGCCCGACGAGCGCTCGGTCCTCACCACGGTCGCCCGGATGCTCGCCCAGGCGCTGGCACGCGCCGAGGTCGCCGAGACCGAGCGTGAGCTCTCGCTCGGACTGCAGCGCTCGATGATGCCGCAGCTCGGCCCGGAGATCCCGGGCATGGCGGTGGCCGCGCGGTACGTGCCGACCGGCGGCGGACTTCAGGTCGGCGGCGACTGGTACGACATGATCCCGC
The DNA here is from genome assembly GCF_040677245.1 of Streptomyces kurssanovii. Lineage (NCBI taxonomy): Bacteria > Bacillati > Actinomycetota > Actinomycetes > Kitasatosporales > Streptomycetaceae > Streptomyces > Streptomyces kurssanovii. Next base: position 245,874 of record NZ_JBFAQK010000002.1, on the reverse strand, counting down.
TGCCCTCCGGGCGAACCGCCCTGGTCATCGGGGACGTCCAGGGGCACGACGTACGGGCCGCCGGGCTGATGGGCCAGCTGCGGATCGCGCTGCGCGCGTACGCCTCCGAGGGCCACCGAGCGGACGCCGTCCTCTCCCGCGCCTCCCGCTTCCTGCACGGCATCACCGACACCTACGCGGAGGGCGACTGTTCGAGCCCCCGCTTCGCGACCTGCCTCTATCTGGAGGTCGACCCGGCCACCGGCCTGGTCGAGATCGCCCGCGCCGGGCATCCGGAGCCGGCCGTGCGGACCTCTGACGGCACGGTGCTGCTGCGCCCCACGGAGGGCGGGCTGCCGCTGGGCATCGACCCGGACACCGACTACCCGACGACCCGGTTCCTCCTGGAGCCGGGCGAGACGCTGATGATCTGCACGGACGGCCTCGTCGAGACCGGCGGGCACGACCTCGACACCGGCTGGGCCAGACTGCGCGGCGTCCTGGAGGAGCACTCCGGCAGATCGCTGGAGGACCTCGCCGACAACCTGGTGCAGGCCGTGCACGGGCCGTCGTCCCACTACACGACCGGTCCGCTCGCCGACCGGCGGGAGGACGACATCGCGCTGGTGCTGCTGTGCCGGGAGGGACAGCCGTCCCGCCGGGCCCCGCGCCGTACCGCGATGGCCGTCGCCCAGGCGCAGCCGGAGCGGATCGCGGCCGCCCGGCGCCATCTGCGCGAGCTGCTCCACGACTGGGAGGACATGGAACAGGTCGACTCCGCGGTCCTGATGGTCTCGGAGATGGTCACGAACGTGCTCGTCCATACCGACGGCGACGCGCTCATCGTCGCCGAAGTGGCACACCACACCCCGAAACGGCGTCTGCGCGTGGAGATCACCGACACCAGCGACGAACTGCCCCACCGCCGCCGGCCCGGCGAGATGGCCTCCTCGGGACGCGGGCTGCTGCTGACGGAGATGCTGGCGGACAACTGGGGTGTGGACCCGAGGGGCGAGGGCAAGTCGATCTGGTTCGAGCTCTACGAGCCGGGCGCGCCGGCCGCGCCGGGCGACGGACCGGCCGCGCCGGGCTCATCGCCCCCGGGGCCGTAACGCGTCCGGAGTTCACGGACGGCGCCGAACACCGCGGCGGTCACGGGCACGGCGAGCAGCATCCCGAGGATGCCCGCGAGGCTGGCCCCCGCCGTGATCGCCAGCAGGACGACCGCGGGATGCATGTGGACCGTGCGGCTCTGGATCATCGGCTGGAGCACATGTCCCTCCAGCACCTGTACGGCCAGCACCACCCCGAGCACCCACAGCGCGATGACGAACCCCCGGTCGGCGAGAGCGACCAGGACGGCGACCGCGCCGGAGATGAATGCCCCGAGATAGGGGATGTAGGCGCCCACGAAGACGAGCGCCCCGAGTCCGACCGCGCCGGGCACCCGCAGGATCAGCAGCCCGAGCGTGATGCACAGGGCGTCGATCAGCGCGATGAACGTCGTCCCCCGCATGAAGCCCTCGACGCCGCGGAAGGCGCGGCGCCCGATGGCCTCGACGAGTTCGCCGGCCTCGCCCGGCGCGACGGAGCGCAGCGCTCCGACGGCGCGGTCGGAGTCCCGCAGGAAGAAGAAGATCAGCAGAAGCGCCAGGACGGCGATCGCGATCATCTCGCTGACCACGCCCAGGCCGGAGATCACACCGGAGGCCGCCGTCCCGCCGAACTTGCCGAGCAGCTCCCTGGCATTCGAGGCCAGGTCGTCGAGCGAGGTCCCGGCGGCTCCGAAGTGCCGGGAGAGGTCGGAGGCCGCCTGCCGCAGCGAGGCGATGATCTGATCGCCGGTCTCGATCAGCGCACTGACGACGATGTAGACCGCGCCGCCGACCACGGCCACCGCGGCGACACAGGTGAGTCCCGCGGCCAGCGACTGCTGCACCTTCATCCGGACCAGCCGCCGGTACAGCGGTCCCAGCAGCGCGGCCCCGAGCAGGGCGAGGAGCACGGGCGTCACGGCCGTCTGGAACCTGACGACGAGCCAGATCCCGACGGCCGCGACCCCGGTGACGAGCAGTGCGACGACGCACCAGGCGGCGAGGCGCTTCATGGGCTCCGGCAGCAGCGGCTTCGACTGGGGCACAGCCCCACCCGACCACGGTCGCCCGCACCCGTCCCGCCCATCCGGTCCGCACGGGTGACGGCCCGTCAAACCAACGGCGGGGAGAGGCCCTCCGGGCCGACGCGGACCGGACGGGCGGCGGGAGAGCGACTACATGCCGTGGACCGCCGGAACGGTGCCGAGACGGCCCCGCTGGAAGTCCTCGAAGGCCTGCCGCAGCTCGTCCTGGGTGTTCATCACGAAGGGGCCGTAGTGCGCCATCGGCTCCCTGATCGGCTGTCCGCCGAGCAGCACGATCTCCAGGTCGGGCGTGTTGGAGTCCTGCGACTCGTCCGCGCGAACGGTCAGCGATCCGCCGTCGCCGAAGACGGCCGTCTGCCCCTTCCGCACCGGCCGCAGCTCCTGTCCGACCGCGCCGCGGCCCGCGAGGACGTACGCGAGGCCGTTGAAGTCCTCGCGCCACGGCAGGGTGATCTCCGCGCCCGGCGCCAGGGTCGCGTGGACCATGGTGATGGGGGTGTGGGTGATGCCCGGGCCCTCATGGCCGCCGAGCTCGCCGGCGATCACGCGGAGCAGGGCACCGCCGTCGGGGGAGGTCAGCAGGCGCACATGGCCGCCGCGGATGTCCTGGTAGCGCGGGTCCATCATCTTGTCGCGCGCGGGCAGGTTCACCCACAGCTGGAGGCCGTGGAACAGGCCTCCCGACACCACCAGCTCCTCCGGCGGGGCCTCGATGTGGAGCAGGCCGCTTCCGGCCGTCATCCACTGCGTGTCGCCGTTCTGGATGGTTCCGCCGCCACCGTTGCTGTCCTGGTGCACGAAGGTCCCGTCGACCAGGTACGTCACCGTCTCGAAGCCGCGGTGCGGGTGCCAGGGCGTGCCCTTCGGCTCGCCGGGCGCGTACTCCACCTCGCCCATCTGGTCCATCATGATGAACGGGTCGAGGTACTGGTAGTTGATCCCGGCGAACGCGCGCCGCACCGGGAATCCCTCCCCCTCGAAGCCGCTCGGGGCCGTGGTCACGGCGAGCACGGGCCTCGGCAGCGCCTCGGCGGGCGCGGCGACGCGCGGCAGGGTGATCGGGTTCTCGACAGTCACTGCGGGCATGGCGGGACCTCCTTGTGCGACGACTTTAGTTGAAGAGTGAACTTCTTGCCACCGCAAACGGAGAACGCCCGGGAGGAATTCCTCCCGGGCGCGGAAACAAGTGCGCGAGGCCGCGGCGGACCCCCGGCACGGCGTGGCGACGGTTACCCGTACATCCGCCGCATCGCGAAGTCGACCATCTGCTCGACGGCCTTCGCGTCGAAGACCATCCGGTGGTCGCCCTCCATGTCCAGCACGAAGCCGTAGCCCGTCGGCAGCAGGTCGATCACCTCGGCCCCCGTGATCACGAAGTACTTCGACTCCTTGCCGGCGTACCGGCGCAGCTCCTTGAGCGAGGTGAACATCGGGATCACCGGCTGCTGCGTGTTGTGCAGGGCCAGGAACCCCGGGTTGTCGCCGCGCGGACAGTAGACCTTCGACGTCGCGAAGATCTGCTGGAAGTCCTCGGCCGCCATCGACCCCGTCGTGAAGGCCCGCACCGCGTCGGCCAGTGACGGCGGCGACGGCTCGGGGTACAGCGGCTGCTCCCCGTAGGAGGGCTGCTGAGGCACGTACTGCTGCTGTTGAGCGCCCGGGGTCTGGTCGTAGCCGTACATGCCCGCAAGAGTAACGAGTCACAGTTGCCCCTATAGGGGTTGCATCTTATTACCGACGGGTAGCATTATCGTAGCTACTTGCTGGTACGTGGATGAGAAATCCAGACTTCCGATCCTTACGGAGCCGTCGCCATGGGGCACTACAAGTCGAATCTCCGCGACATCGAGTTCAACCTCTTCGAGGTCCTCGGGCGCGACAAGCTGTACGGCACCGGCCCGTTCGCGGAGATGGACGTCGACACCGCCAAGTCGATCCTCGAGGAGATCGCCCGCCTCGCGGAGAACGAGCTCGCCGAGTCCTTCGCCGACGCCGACCGCAACCCGCCGGTGTTCGACCCCGCGACCAACACCGCCCCGGTCCCCGAGAGCTTCAAGAAGAGCTACAAGGCCTTCATGGACTCCGAGTACTGGCGTCTGGGCCTGCCCGAGGAGATCGGCGGCACCACCTCGCCCCGCTCCCTGATCTGGTCCTACGCGGAGCTGCTGCTCGGCTCGAACCCGGCCGTGTGGATGTACTCCTCCGGCCCGGCCTTCGCCGGCGTCCTCTTCGACGAGGGCAACGAGGCGCAGAAGAAGATCGCCGAGATAGCCGTCGAGAAGCGCTGGGGCTCCACCATGGTCCTCACCGAGCCGGACGCCGGCTCGGACGTGGGCGCCGGCCGCACCAAGGCGATCCAGCAGGAGGACGGCTCCTGGCACATCGAGGGCGTGAAGCGCTTCATCACCTCCGGTGAGCACGACATGGAGGAGAACATCCTCCACTACGTCCTCGCCCGCCCCGAGGGTGCCGGTCCGGGCACCAAGGGCCTCTCCCTCTTCCTCGTGCCCAAGTACCACTTCGACTGGGAGACCGGCGAGCTGGGCGAGCGCAACGGCGTCTACGCGACGAACGTCGAGCACAAGATGGGCCTCAAGGCCTCCAACACCTGCGAGATGACGTTCGGCGACCAGCACCCCGCCAAGGGCTGGCTGATCGGCGACAAGCACGACGGCATCCGCCAGATGTTCATGATCATCGAGTTCGCCCGGATGATGGTCGGCACGAAGGCCATCGCCACCCTGTCCACCGGCTACCTCAACGCGCTGGAGTACGCCAAGGAGCGCGTCCAGGGTCCGGACCTCAAGAACTTCGCGGACAAGACCGCCCCCAAGGTCACCATCACGCACCACCCCGACGTGCGCCGCTCCCTGATGACGCAGAAGGCGTACGCCGAGGGCATGCGCGCCCTTGTGCTCTACACCGCCTCCATCCAGGACGACATCGCCGTCAAGGAGGCCGCGGGCGAGGACACCAAGTCGCTCGTGGCGCTGAACGACCTGCTCCTGCCGATCGTCAAGGGCTACGGCTCGGAGAAGTCCTACGAGCAGCTGGCCCAGTCGCTGCAGACCTTCGGCGGCTCCGGCTACCTCCAGGAGTACCCGGTCGAGCAGTACATCCGCGACGCCAAGATCGACACCCTCTACGAGGGCACCACCGCCATCCAGGGCCAGGACTACTTCTTCCGGAAGATCGTCCGCGACCAGGGCCAGGCGCTGAACGCCCTCTCCGAGGAGATCAAGAAGTTCCTCGCGGTCGGCACCGGCGGCGAGGAGCTGGCATCCGCCCGCGACGCGCTGGCCAAGGCCGCCGTGGACCTCGAGGCGATCGTCGGCACCATGACGAACGACCTCATCGCCACCGGCGAGGACGTCAAGAACATCTACAAGGTGGGCCTCAACACCACCCGCCTGCTGATGGCCTCCGGTGACGTGGTCGTCGCCTACCTGCTGCTGCGCGGCGCGGCCGTCGCCGCCGAGAAGCTCGAGACCGCTTCCGCCAAGGACGTGCCGTTCTACCAGGGCAAGATCGCGGCGGCGAAGTTCTTCGCCGCCAACGTCCTCCCGGGCGTCTCCGTCGAGCGCGCGCTCGCCGAGACCGTCGACGGTTCGCTGATGGACCTCGACGAGGCCGCCTTCTAGGCTCCCGTCAGACCGTCACAGGGCCGCCGTCCGACTCCTCGGACGGCGGCCCTGCCGCGTCCCCTCGGTACCCTGGCCCGTGCCCCGCCGGACCGTCGCGGCAGCCGTTTCCAGCCGTCGCCGGCACCCTGTGGACCAGGTGTCACAGATGGACGACCGGGCAACTTACCCCCTCGTTAAGGTGAACCCATGAGCAGCGAACCTGCCCGCTTCGATCGCGGCCACACCGACGACCTCATGTCCTTCCTCACGGCAGCACCCACGCCGTACCACGCGGTCGCCGCAGCTGCCGAAAGGCTCGAGAAGGCCGGCTTCCGGCAGGTCCTCGAGACCGACGCCTGGGACGGGACCACCGGCGGCAAGTACGTACTGCGCGGCGGGGCCCTCATCGCCTGGTACGTGCCGGAAGGCGCCTCGGCCCACACCCCGTTCCGCATCGTCGGCGCGCACACCGACTCGCCGAACCTGCGGGTCAAGCCCCTGCCCGACACCGGCGCCTACGGCTGGCGGCAGGTCGCCGTCGAGATCTACGGCGGCACCCTCCTCAACACCTGGCTCGACCGCGACCTCGGGCTCGCCGGCCGGCTCACGCTGCGCGACGGGTCCCACCGGCTGGTCAACATCGACCGGGCGCTGCTGCGTGTACCGCAGCTCGCGGTCCACCTCGACCGCTCCGTCAACACCGACGGCCTCAAGCTCGACCGGCAGCGCCACATGCAGCCGATCTGGGGGCTCGGCGATGTCGAGGAAGGCGATCTGATCCGCTTCCTCGAGGCGGAGTCCGGCATCCCCCAGGGCGAGGTCACCGGATGGGACCTGATGGCCCACTCCGTCGAACCGCCCGCCTATCTGGGGCGCGACCGCGAACTGCTCGCCGGCCCGCGGATGGACAACCTCGTCTCCGTACACGCCGGAACGGCCGCGCTGACCGCGGTCTCGGCCTCTTCCGAGCTGCCCTTCATCCCCGTCCTCGCCGCCTTCGACCACGAGGAGAACGGCTCCCAGTCGGACACCGGCGCCGACGGCCCGCTGCTCGGGTCGGTGCTGGAGCGTTCCGTGTTCGCCCGCGGCGGCAGCTTCGAGGACCGGGCCCGCGCCTTCGCGGGAACGGTCTGCCTGTCGTCCGACACCGGCCACGCCGTCCACCCCAACTACGGCGAGCGGCACGACCCGACGCACCACCCGCGCGCCAACGGCGGCCCCATCCTCAAGGTCAACGTCAACCAGCGGTACGCCACCGACGGCCAGGGCAGGGCCTACTTCGCCGCGGCCTGCGAGAAGGCCGGCGTGCCGTGGCAGACGTTCGTGTCGAACAACGCGATGCCGTGCGGCACCACCATCGGCCCCATCACGGCGGCCCGGCACGGCATCCACACCGTCGACATCGGCGTCGCCATCCTGTCGATGCACAGCGCCCGCGAACTGTGCGGCGCGGACGACCCGTACCTGCTCGCCAACGCGCTCGCCGCCTTCCTGGAGGGCTGAGGACAGCGCCGGCCGCGGCCCCGCCCAGGGGTCGCGGCCGGGTGCCGCCGGGTGCGACGGTGACGCAGGCTGCCCGAAGGGGGCCTGTTCCGGCAGTGCCCGGTTCCACCGGGGCGGCGTAGCAGATGTTGCCGCCGCCTCCGGGGCGGTCGACGCTGAGTGCGGCAAGGGGGGCCCACTCGGCACGACACGATCGGAGCGACCGTCATGAGGATGATGCTGCGGGCCGTCATGGACACGAAGCAGACCAACGACCTGACCGACCCGGCACGGATCCAGGAGATCTGGGGCCGCATCCTCGGCCGGCTCGATCCGGAGGCGGCCTACTTCAGCCCGCACCAGGGCTGCCGCTCCTGCGTCATCGTCTTCGACATGCAGGACAGCGCCCAGCTGCCGGTCCTCCTCGAACCGCTCTTCCGTGAGCTCGGGGCGCAGGTCGAGATCCAGCCGTGCATGAACAAGGACGACCTGATGCGGGGCCTCGAAGAGGCGGCCAAGGCGCGCTGACCGCCCCACGTCCCCTTTCCCGTTTCCCGCTGAGCCTGTTCCTCCCGGGCCGCTCGCCGGGCCCGGTCGCTGCCGGGCCCGGCTTCCGCTGGTCCGGGCTTCCGCTGATCCGGGCTTCCGCTGGGCGCGGCTTCCGCCGGGCCGGAACTACTGGGCCTCGGCCCGGTCCATCCCCGCCAGCACGAGCGGCAGCCGGGTCGCGCCCTCGGCCGTGATCCGCACCGGAACGCCCCAGTCCTGCTGGTGGACGTGGCAGGCCGGGTATTCGTTCTCCGGGTCGTCGTCGCACGACGCGGCCATCGCGGAGACGTGCAGCACGCCCTCCCCGACGGACGGGTCGATGTCCAGCTCACGGCTCAGGTCCGTCCCCGCCCCCTCGCCCGCACGCAGCAGCTCCGGCGGGGTCGAGGAGACGAGCAGCCGCGTCGAAGGCCCGTACCGGGTGTCCAGCTTCTGGCCGGCCGGGGCCTCGAAGACCACGTCCAGCCGGAGCGCGCCCGGCGCGACGTCGGTCGCCGCACGCTGCGTACGGTGCGCGACCGACTCCACCCGTACCGCCTCGTCGGGCAGCCGCAGCCGGGTCAGCCGGTGCCTGGCCGACTCCACGACCACGATGTCCTCGCCGACCAGCACCGCCCCGCTGGGCTCGCGCAGATCCGTCGCCAGGGTGGTCACCTCACCCGTCGCGGGATCGAAGCGGCGCAGGGCGTGATTGTAGGTGTCGCTGACGGCGACGGACCCGTCGGGCAGGGCGGTGACCCCCAGCGGGTGCTGGAGCAGCGCCTGTCCGGCGTCGCCGTCGCGGTGCCCGAAGTCGAAGAGTCCGGTGCCGACGGCGGTGTGGACCTGAAGGTCGCGGTCGATCCAGCGGACCGCGGACGTCTCCGAGTCCGCGATCCACAGCCGGTCCTCGGTGGCCGCGAGCCCGGAGGGCTGTGCGAACCAGGCCTCGGCGGCGGGCCCGTCGACCAAACCCTCGTTGGTGGTGCCTGCCGCGACCTGGACCGTGCCCTGCTCGGGGTCGTACGTCCACAGCTGGTGCACGCCGGCCATGGCGATCCACAGCCGGCCCTGCCACCAGGCGACGTCCCACGGGGAGGAGAGAGCCACCTCGAGCGCGGGCCCGGAGGTGGGCGAGCCCTGCCACCACTGCTTCCCGGTCCCGGCGAGCAGCTCGATCGCGCCGGTCGCCGGGTCGTACGCGCGGATGGCGTGGTTGACGGTGTCGGCGACGGCGACCCGCCCGTCCGGCAGCAGGGCGAGCCCCTGCGGCTCGTTGAACTCACCGTCGCCGATGCGGCGCACGACGCTCTCGCCGTCCGCCTCCATCTCGACCAGCTGGTGCCGGGTGGAGTCGGAGACGAGGAGGTTCCCGGAGGGCAGCAGCAGGGCCTTGCCGGGGAAGCGCAGGTCGGTGGCGACCGGCTCCGGAGCGACGTAGGGGCCGTCGCCGCGGCGCAGTGTGCCCTTCGCCGCGTGCTCCGCCTCGAGCTCCTCGACCAGCTTCTCGATGGCGTGCGCATGCCCCTCGCCGGCGTGCTGCGCGACGACGTACCCCTCGGGGTCGATGACGACGAGCGTCGGCCACGCGCGTACCGCGTACTGCTTCCAGGTGCCGAGCTCGGGGTCGTCGAGGACGGGGTGGTGCACCTGGTAGCGCTCGACGGCGTCCACGACGGCCTGGTGCTCGGCCTCGTGCACGAACTTCGGCGAGTGGACCCCGATGATCACCACGGTGTCGCGGTGCTTCTCCTCGAGCTCGCGCAGCTCGTCGAGGACGTGCAGGCAGTTGATGCAGCAGAACGTCCAAAAATCGAGAACTACGATGCGCCCTCGCAGATCGGCGAGGGTGAGGTCTTTCCCTCCGGTATTGAGCCAGCCGCCCTTGCCGATCAGCTCGGGGGCACGGACACGGGCACGGCGGGGCGCGGGCGCGGGGGTGGGCGCCGGGGCGGCATCGTTCATGCTTAAAGCTTGCCATCCGGGTACGAACGCCGGATCACGCGTACGGCAACGCGGCCGACGCCCTGCCACGGCGCCCCCTGGTCGTGGCCGTGGACCGGGACCGGTCCGGCACGCGCGGGGCACCCGAACGCGTGCACGTGCGGCCGTACCCCCGTCCCGCCGCCCTCGCGGGGGTACTCATTCCGCCATGAAATATCTGGTGCGGGACAGGATCTTCGCGATCGGCGACGACTACTGGATCGATGACGAGCACGGGCGGCACGCCTTCCTGGTCGACGGGAAGGCCATGCGGCTGCGGGACACCCTGGAGATCAAGGACCCGGACGGGCGGGTGCTGATCACTCTGCGCCGGCGGATGTTCAGCGTCCGGGACGCGATGACGATCGAACGGGACGGCGGGACGCTGGCCACCGTCCGCAGGAAGCGCATGTCACTGCTGCGCAATCACTACCGGGTGACGCTGGCCGAGGGCACCGAGCTGGACGTCAGCGGGCGGATCCTGGACCGGGAGTTCGCGGTCGAGTACGAGGGGGAGCTCCTGGCCCACATCTCGCGGCGCTGGCTGACGCTGCGGGACACGTACGGGGTGGACGTCGTACGGGAGGACGCGGACGCGGCGCTGCTGATCGCGGTGGCGGTGTGTGTGATCCGGATGGCGGAGAAGGAGCGGGAGGACCGCTGAGGGAGGATCCGCTCAAGGACCCTCCCTCGACGCGTGCGGTCAGAGCCTCGGGGCGGCGGGGGCCGGCAGGCCCAGGCGGCGGTCCTTGAGGGCGGGGAAGTCGTCCCGGGTGGTGGTGACCTTCGCGGGGTCGAGGTCCACGGTGACGACCTCTTCGCCGGGGCCCGCCTCCGCGAGGACCTCGCCCCAGGGGTCGACGACGATGCTGTGGCCGGCCTGCTCGACGCCGGCGTGGGTGCCCGCCGTGCCGCAGGCGAGGACGTAGGCCTGGTTCTCCACCGCGCGTGCGCGGGCGAGCAGGGTCCAGTGCTCGCGGCGGCGGGCGGGCCAGCCGGCGGGGATCACCAGCGCCTGGGCGCCGGCGTCGACGAGGCCGCGGAACAGTTCGGGGAAGCGGAGGTCGTAGCAGGTGGCGAGACCGATGGTGAGGGCGCCCGGGAGCGGGACGGTCACCAGGTCCTCGCCCGCGCCCATCATCACGGCCTCGCCCTTGTCGAAGCCGAAGCGGTGGATCTTGCGGTAGACGGCGGCGAGTTCGCCGGTGGGGGAGATGACGAGCGCGGTGTTGTAGAGGGTGCCGTCATCGGCCTTCTCCACGACGGAACCGGCGTGCAGCCAGACCTCCGCGTCCTTCGCGGCCTCGGCCATGGCTTCGAAGGTCGGTCCGGTGGGCTGCTCCGCCTCCTGCTCGAACTGCTGGTAGGCGAAGGCGCCCACGGGCCACAGCTCGGGGAGGATCACCAGTTCGGAGCCCGCCTGTTCCCGCACCAGAGAGGCCGCACGCCGCCTACGGGAATCGGCCGTTTCGTCCGGGTCTACTGCGATCTGAAGGAGAGAGGCGCGCACACTACCACCGTCCTGGCATTCGAGCCGTCAACACGGGCCTACGATCGTCACACGAAAGCACTGCCGGGGTGCCTTCGGGCAGCGTACTGTGCTCATCCGGGGGCCACCCCCGGACCCCCACAGCGCTGCCAGTCCAATTTGTCCGCGTACGACCGCCGAGGGGTCCCGTGACCGTCCATCCCAGCCTCCAGAACTACGCAGATGCCTGGACCCACTCCATCGAAGCGATAGCCGAGCTGGTCGGGCCGCTCGTCGAGGGTGAGTGGAACCGCGCCACTCCGTGCCCGGGTTGGTCGGTGCGGGACATCGTCTCGCATGTCATCGGCATGGAGTGCGAGATGCTCGGCGACCCGCGGCCCATCCACTCCTTGCCGCGCGATCTCTACCATGTGCAGAGCGAGTTCGCCCGCTACATGGAGATGCAGGTCGATGTGCGGCGCCACCACACGGCGCCGGAGATGACCGCGGAACTCGAGTACACGATGATTCGGCGGGCACGTCAGCTGCGTAACGAGAACCGCAGCCCCGACGCCCTGATCCGAGCGCCGCTCGGAGCCGAGCAGACCGTCGAAGTGGCCTACCGGATGCGGGCGTTCGACGCGTGGGTGCACGAGCAGGACCTGCGGACCGCGTTGAACAAGCCCGGCAACCTCGACTCCCCCGGCGCGTACGTCGCCCGGGACGTGCTTCTCCAGGGCCTGCCCAAGGTGGTCGCCAAGGAGGCGGGCGCGCCCGCGAATTCGGCCGTCGTCTTCGATGTGCACGGCCCGCTGGAGTTCCTGCGCACGGTGCGGGTCGACTCCGACGGACGCGGCTCGATCGACGGCTCGCCCTCGCTCGGCCCGCTGGTGACCCTCGCCCTGGACTGGGAGACCTACTACCGGCTGGCCTGCGGACGCGTCCGGGCGGCGGCCGTGCCCGACCGGATCAAGGTGGACGGGGACACGGAGCTGGCGGCGGCGATCCTGCGCGAGTTCGCGGTCACGCCGTAGACGGGCCTGCGGGGCCCGGGGAGGGGCCCCGGGGCCCGTGCGCGCCGCCGAGGGCCGGATCCCGTCCTCGGCCGGGCCCTCAGGGCTGGGCACTCAGGGCTGGGCATTCAGGCCGGGCATTCAGGCCGGGACGTGCACCGCCTCCACCCGGCTCGCCACCAGCCGTTCCCGTTCGCGTCGTGCCGCGCGGGCGCGCAGCCGCAGGATCTGGGTGATCCCGAGCGCCTCCAGCACGAAGACCGACGAGAAGGCGATGCGGTAGTCGTCGCCGGTGGCGTCCAGAAGGACGCCCACCGCCAGCAACGTCGTCATCGAGGCGACGAACCCGCCCATGTTGACGATCCCGGACGCGGTGCCCTGTCGTTCCGGCGGGTTGGCCGGACGCGCGAAGTCGAACCCGATCATCGAGGCGGGGCCGCAGGCGCCGAGCACCGAACACAGTGTGATCAGCAGCCACATGGGCGCATGGTCACCCGGGTAGGCAATGGTGGCCGCCCATAGGGCGGCGGTGGCCCCGACCGTGCCGAGCGCCAGTGGCACCCGTGCTCCGTGGTGGCGGGCAATGACCTGGCCGTACACCAGGCCCACCAGCATGTTGGAGAGCACCACCAGCGTCAGCAGGCTGCCCGCGGTCTCGCGGGACAGGCCCTGCGCCTCCACCAGGAACGGCATCCCCCACAGCAGCAGGAACACCATGCCGGGGAACTGGGTCGTGAAGTGGACCCACATGCCGAGCCGGGTTCCGGGCTCGCGCCAGGACGTGGCTATCTGCTTCCGCACGAAGGCGGGCCCCGCGTGCCGGGCCGGCGGGGGTTCGTGGCCTTCCGGGTGGTCGGAGAGGAAGAGCGAGAGCAGGATCAGGACGACCACGCCGCACGCGGCACTGCCGACGAAGGTGGCGGTCCAGCCGACACCGTGCAGCATGCGGGCGATGACGAGCGTCGAGACGAGGTTGCCTGCCATTCCGAAGAGGGCGGCGACCTGCCCGATGAGGGGTCCGCGGCGGGCGGGGAACCAGCGCGATCCGAGACGCAGCACGCTGATGAAGGTCATCGCGTCGCCGCAGCCGAGCAGTGCCCGGGACGCGAGAGCCGTCTCGTACGAGGGCGAGAGCGCGAAGCCCAGCTGGCCGACGGTGAACAGCACCACGCCGATGGTGAGCACCTTCTTGGTGCCCAGCCGGTCGACCATCAGGCCGACCGGTATCTGCATGCCCGCGTAGACGAGGAGCTGGAGGATCGAGAAGGTGGACAGGGCGGAGGCGCCCACGTCGAAGCGGTCGGCGGCGTCGAGGCCGGCGACGCCCAGGCTGGTACGGAAGATGACAGCGACGAAGTAGACGGCGACGCCGATGCCCCAGACCGCGGCGGCGCGCCGGCCACCGGGGGGATCACCGGGCAGGGACAGCGCGGGGCCTGAGCCGCTCACCGTGTCTCACCCCGGACCAGGTCCTCGACCCGGCCGAGGTGCCCGCGCACGCAGGCGGCGGCACCCTCGGCGTCCCCGGCCTTGATCCTTTCGAGGATCTCGGCGTGCTCGTCGTGGTTGCGGGTGATGCGGTCCGGCAACGCCTGCATCATCGCGACGCCCATGCGCAGCTGACGGTCGCGGAGCTGGTCGTACAGCCTGGAGAGGATGTCGTTGCCCGCGTGCTTGACGATCTCGGCGTGGAAGCACCGGTCGCTGACGGCGAAGGCGGCGAGATCTCCGGCGTCGGCGTGGCGGCGCTGTTCGGCCAGCAGCTCCTCCAGGCGTGCGACGAGCACCGCGGGCGCGGGCACGGCCCGGCGTACGGCGAACTCCTCGACCAGCAGGCGGGTCTCGACCACATCCCTGATCTCCTGGGCGGAGACGGCGAGGACGAGCGCGCCCTTCTTGGGATAGAGCTTGATCAGCCCTTCGACCTCGAGCTTGAGCAGGGCCTCCCGTACCGGGGTGCGGGAGACCCCTACGGCTTCGGCGAGTTCGCCTTCGGTGAGAAGGGTGCCGCCCTCGTAGCGCCGGTCGAGGACGGCCTGCTTGACGTGGGTGTAGACGCGGTCGGCGGCAGGGGGTCGTTTCACGGGCGCGGCAGGCATGCGCACAGCATAGATACAACACAGGTGCATCAGGCAGTCACGTCCGCATAACGGAAGGCCATTTCCGGCATAACCACATGAAACACATCGCCTTCAACGCGAAACGCCCGACCGGGACCACCCGGCCGGGCGTTTCACGTGAAACAGGACTTCAGGCCCGTCAGGCCCAGGTGATCAGCCTCTTCGGCTGCTCCAGGATCGCCGCGACATCGGCGAGAACCTTGGAGCCGAGCTCGCCGTCGACCAGGCGGTGGTCGAAGGAGAGCGCCAGCGTGGTGACCTGACGGGGCTTCACCTTGCCCTTGTGGACCCACGGCTGGAGCTTGATCGCACCCACCGCCAGAATCGCGGACTCACCGGGGTTGAGGATGGGCGTACCGGTGTCGACGCCGAACACACCGACGTTGGTGATGGTCACCGTGCCGCCCTGCATCGCTGCCGGGGTGGTCTTGCCCTCGCGGGCCGTGGCCACCAGCTCGCCCAGCGCCGATGCCAGCTGCGGCAGTGTCTTGTCGTGCGCGTCCTTGATGTTCGGCACGATCAGGCCGCGCGGAGTTGCCGCGGCGATGCCCAGGTTGACGTAGTGCTTCTGCACGATCTCCTGGTTCGCCTCGTCCCAGGAGGCGTTGATCTCCGGGTTCCGCTTGATGGCGACCAGCAGGGCCTTGGCGATCAACAGCAGCGGGTTGACCCGCAGACCGGCCATGTCCTTGTCGGTCTTCAGCTCCTCGACCAGCCTCATGGTGCGCGTCACATCGATCGTGACGAACTCCGTGACATGCGGTGCGGTGAACGCGCTGCCGACCATCGCGGAGGCGGTCGCCTTGCGCACGCCCTTGATCGGCACCCGGGTCTCTCGCGCGCCCGCGTCGACGGCGGGGGCCGCGAGCGGCTCCTGTGCGGTGAACGGCTCGGCTGCCGGCGCGGTGACCGGTGCCGCGACGGCGGCCGGGGCGGCGGCCGCGTGGACGTCCTCGCGGGTGATGACGCCGTCGGGACCGGTCGGGGTGACCGTCGCCAGGTCGATGCCCAGGTCCTTGGCGAGCTTGCGCACCGGCGGCTTGGCGAGCGGACGCGGCGCCGTCGGCGCGCCGTGGCCGTTCATCTCCGCCTGGACGGCCGCGGCCGCCTGGTTCTGCTCGGGCGCACCCACCTGCTTGCGCGGCCTGCGCTTGGTCGACGACTCGGCGACGCCGTAGCCGACGAGGACCGGCTGGCGGCCCTGCGGCTTCGCCTCCTCCGCCTCTGCGGCGGCCTCGGCGACGGGCGACGCCTCGGTCTGGGCGGGCGGCACCGCGGCGGCCTCCGCCGGAGCCGCGTCACCGCTGCCCGGCGCCACATCGACCGTGATGATCGAGGTGCCGACGTCGACGGTGGTGCCCTCGGCGAAGCGCAGCTCGTGCACCACGCCGTCGTACGGGATCGGCAGCTCGACGGCCGCCTTCGCCGTCTCGACCTCGCACACGACCTGGCCGTCGGTGACGGTGTCGCCCGGCTGGACGTACCACTTGAGGATCTCGGCCTCGGTGAGTCCCTCGCCCACGTCGGGCATCTTGAACTCGCGGAAGCGAAGGGAAGTGTCTTGAGTCATGGTCACGGCACTCCTCAGTACGCGAGCGAGCGGTCGACGGCGTCCAGCACACGGTCCAGACCCGGAAGGTACTCCTCCTCGAGCCGCGCCGGAGGATACGGGGCGTGGAAGCCGCCGACCCTCAGCACAGGGGCCTCGAGGTGGTAGAAGCACCGCTCGGTGATGCGGGCCGCGATCTCGGCGCCGGAGCCGTAGAAGACGGGGGCCTCGTGGACCACGACCAGCCGGCGGGTCTTCTCCACGGACGTCTGGATGGTGTCGAAGTCGATCGGGGACATCGAGCGCAGGTCGATGACCTCCACCGACTTGCCCTCCTCGGCGGCGGCCGCGGCCGCCTCGAGGCAGACCTTCACCATCGGGCCGTAGGCGGCCAGCGTGATGTCGGACCCGGGCTGTGCGACACGCGCCGCGTGCAGCCGGCCGGGGATGGCCTCGGTGTCCACCTCGCTCTTGTCCCAGTAGCGGCGCTTCGGCTCGAAGAAGATCACCGGGTCGTCGCTCTGGATCGCCTGCTGGAGCATCCAGTAGGCGTCCGAGGAGTTCGACGGGGAGACCACCTTGAGGCCGGCCACGTGCGCGAAGAGCGCCTCCGGGGACTCGGAGTGGTGCTCGACCGCGCCGATGCCGCCGCCGTAGGGGATGCGGATGACGACCGGCAGCTTGATCTTGCCGAGCGCGCGGGCGTGCATCTTCGCGAGCTGCGTGACGATCTGGTCGTACGCCGGGAAGACGAAGCCGTCGAACTGGATCTCCACCACGGGGCGGTAGCCGCGCAGGGCCAGACCGATGGCCGTGCCGACGATGCCCGACTCGGCGAGCGGGGTGTCGATGACCCGGTCCTCGCCGAAGTCCTTCTGGAGGCCGTCGGTGATACGGAAGACGCCGCCGAGCTTGCCGACGTCCTCACCCATGATCAGGACCTTGGGGTCCGTCTCGAGGGCCTTGCGGAGCGACTCGTTGAGCGCCTTCGCGAGAGGAAGCTTCTGTACAGCCATGACTAGTTGCCCTCCTCGGCGAACGACGCCTGGTAAGCGGCGAACTGGGCGCGCTCCTCGTCGACGAGCGAGTGCCCGTCGGCGTAGACATGGTCGAACATCGCCATGTCCTCGGGGTCGGGCATGGCCCGGACCGCCTCACGGACCCGCTTGGCGAGCACGTCGCTCTCCTCGTCGAGGGAGGTGAAGAACGCCTCGTCGGCGTGGCCCTCGGCCTCGAGGTACGTACGCAGGCGCAGGATCGGGTCCTTGGCCTCCCAGGCCGCACGCTCGTCGTCGTGGCGGTACTTGGTGGGGTCGTCCGAGGTGGTGTGCGCACCCATCCGGTACGTGAAGGCCTCGACGAGCGTCGGGCCCTCGCCGCGACGGGCCCGCTCCAGGGCGGAGCGGGTCACGGCCAGGCAGGCGAGGACGTCGTTGCCGTCGACGCGGACGCCGGGGAAGCCGAATCCCTGCGCGCGCTGGTACAGCGGCACCCGGGTCTGGCGCTCGGTGGGCTCGGAGATCGCCCACTGGTTGTTCTGGCAGAAGAACACGACCGGGGCGTTGTAGACCGCGGAGAACGTGAACGACTCGGCCACGTCGCCCTGGCTGGAGGCGCCGTCGCCGAAGTACGCGATCACGGCCGAGTCGGCGCCGTCCTTGGCCACGCCCATGGCGTAGCCGGTGGCGTGCAGCGTCTGCGAGCCGATGACGATCGTGTAGAGGTGGAAGTTGTTGGTGGTCGGGTCCCAGCCACCGTGGTTCACCCCGCGGAACATGCCCAGCAGGTTGGTCGGGTCGACACCGCGGCACCAGGCGACGCCGTGCTCGCGGTAGGTCGGGAAGACGTAGTCGTCGTCGCGCAGGGCGCGTCCCGAGCCGATCTGCGCGGCTTCCTGACCCAGCAGCGAGGCCCACAGGCCCAGCTCGCCCTGGCGCTGCAGGGCGGTGGCCTCGGAGTCGAAGCGGCGGGTCAGGACCATGTCCCGGTACAGCCCGCGCAGCTCGTCGGCGCTCAGATCGATGTCGTACTCGGGATGCTGGACGCGCTCGCCCTCGGGCGTCAGCAGCTGTACGAGCTGGGGCTCGGAACTCTGCGGCTTCTTGGTGGCGCTGGCGCGCTTGCTGGCGCGTCGCGGTTTACGCGCGGCAGCAGTGCTCTCCACGGTCACGTGCGTGCTCCTCCGTCGGTCCGGCCCCCGGGGTCCGCCGGAAAGCCAGTGCGGCTCGCCCACGTCCGTGCCCGCGCACGGGGTGTGTGCGACGCGGCCGGAAGTCAGGCGTGACAGGTGCCCCGGCGAACGTCCTGTCACAGGCACGTTACCCAGTGGGCAGCATTACTGCGAAACCCCATTTGACCTGCGATTTTGCTTGGATTTCCAAGTAAATCGAGAAATAGGGGAACAACCACTGGTCACAGCCCTGCAGGCCGCCGGAACACGGGCACGTTATCCCGGCCACCCCGGACACGGGAAGAGTCAATATGTGAGACTGCCTCCGTGCACGAAAAGGGAAAAATCACTGTATTTCTCCTCGACGACCATGAAGTGGTCCGGCGCGGCGTTCATGAGCTGCTCTCCGCCGAGGCCGACATCGAGGTCGTCGGCGAGGCGGGAACCGCGGAAGACGCCCTGGTCAGGATCCCTGCGGCCGCTCCCGATGTCGCCGTGCTCGACGTGCGGCTGCCGGACGGGAGCGGCGTGGAGGTGTGCCGCGAGGTCCGTTCGCGGAACGAGAACATCACGTGCCTGATGCTCACCTCGTTCGCGGACGACGAGGCCCTCTTCGACGCGATCATGGCCGGTGCCTCGGGATACGTGCTGAAGGCGATCCGCGGCAGCGAGCTGCTCGCAGCGGTGCGGGACGTCGCCGCGGGCAGATCACTGCTCGACCCGGTGGCGACCGCCCGGGTCCTCGAGCGGCTGCGCGAGGGGAACAGGCCGGTCGGCGACTCGCGGCTCGCGAACCTCACGGACCAGGAACGCAGGATCCTGGATCTGATCGGGGAAGGACTCACCAACCGGGCCATCGGCGAGCGGCTCCACCTCGCGGAGAAGACCATCAAGAACTACGTCTCCAGCCTGCTCTCCAAACTGGGCATGGAACGGCGCGCTCAGGCCGCCGCGTACGTCGCGAGGATCCAGACGGAGCGTCAGCACCGCTGAGCCGGCCGCTGTCACTCGTTCGGACCAACGCCGCCACGCCAGGTCACGGGACTTAGGTCCCGTCACATCGGGGGCCGGCGGCCCTACCCTGCGGAGCCGCCGGTCACGAAGAGTGGACGGCATGCCCTCAGAGGAACTCCGCGCCATCGAGCTGCTCGGCCGTGTCCGCTACGGCCTCCTGGCCACCAGCGTCCGGGCCATGCCCGTCCTGGTCCCCGCACGCCACGTCGTGGCGGACGGCCGGGTGCTGCTGCGCCTGCAGGCCACCGGCGAGCATCCGCGGGCCGGCTGCGGCAGCGTGGTCGCCTACGGCGCGGACAACCTCAACTCCGGCTCGGCGGCTCTCTGGTCGGTGCAGTTCACCGGTACCGCGGAGACGGTCAGGCCGACGGAAGAGGAGCTGGCGCGCTTCGGGCCTCGGCCGCACCGCATCGACGGCGAGGACTTCCGGCCGGCATATCTGTGCGTCGAACCCCACTTCGCCACCGTGCGAACCATGGGCGACTCCGAAGGGAATTCGGCGCGACACACGGAGTGATCTAACATCTGGCGGGTGCCGCGCTCATCTGATACCGCTCCGCCCCTCTCCGTGCTTCTGCGCCGCTACGAGAACGCGGGCGAGCCCCTCTCCTGCAAACCCGTCACCCAGGGGCTCCTCAACCGCGGCTACCGCCTGGCGACCACCCGCGGTGCGTACTTCCTCAAGCACCACCTCGACGGCGACCACGAGGCCATCGCGCGGCAGCATCGCGCCACCCAGCGGCTCCAGGCCCTCGACGTGCCCGTCGCGCCGCCTCTGGAGGACCAGGGCGGTGACACGGTCGCCGTGATCGACGGCCACTGCTACGCCCTGCACCCCTGGATCGAGGGCCGTCACCGCAACGGCGCCCAGCTCAGCACCGCCCAGTCACGGCGGCTCGGATCGCTCCTCGGCCTGGTCCACACGTGCCTGGCGCAGGTCATGGACGACGGCGCCGCCCGTCACACCGAGCACGTCAGCGCCGATCCCGAAGAGACGTTCAGCCTCATCGACGAGCTGCTGGAGCTCGCCAGGTCGGCCCGGCCCCGCGACTCCTTCGACACCCTCGCGGAACACCGCCTCCTGCAGCGGCGCACGCTGCTGGAGCGCCATGCCGGGCGCAGGCCGCCGCCGGGCGGCGCGGGCGGCTGGGTGCACGGCGACTTCCACCCGCTGAACCTGCTCTACCGGGGGGCCGAGCCGGCCGCGATCGTCGACTGGGACCGGCTCGGGGTCCAGCCACGGGCGGAGGAGGCGGTGCGGGCGGCGGCGATCTTCTTCGTCCTCCCGGCCGGCAGGCTGGAGCTCACGAAGGTGCGGGCCTACGCACGGGCGTACCGGCGTGCCGCGGGCGCCGACCCGGCCGAACTGCGGGCCGCTGTCCACCGGGTCTGGTGGGAGCGGCTCAACGACTTCTGGATACTGCGCTGGCGCTACCAGCTGCACGACCGAAGGGCCGACCCGCAGTTCCCCGCGGTGTCGGCCCTGGCGGTGTGGTGGACGAAGGAGTACGACGCGGTGTGCGACGCCTTCGCCGGGTGACAGCCGCGGCAAGCGGTACGGGGCCGGACCTGGAAGGACCGGATCCGGCCCGTCATTCGCCGCCTTCGGCGCCCTCCACGATGCCGCCGCCTTCGGTGGTACCGCCCGACTCGGTCGGGGGCGGGTCCTCCGTCGGCGTCGTCGCCGTCGGCTTGCCCGTCGGCTCGCTCGGCTTGCCCGTCGGGTCGGTCGGCTTGCCCGTCGGGGACGGCGTCCAGGACGGTGTCGGCTGGGTGCTCGGCGTGAACGACGGCACGTCCGAAGGGGTCCAGGACGGCTGCTGGTTACCGCCCGTGGAGGTGTCGGGCTCGTCCGTCGGCTCGGTCTCCTCCTCGGTCGGCGTGGGCGACTCCTCCGGAGTCGACGGCGTCTCGGAAACCGTCTTGCCGTCCCCAGGCTTCGGACCGCCGTCGTCGTTCGCCCTGTCGAGCGCGAAGGCGATGCCCACGACCACCGCGACCACCGCAAGGGCCGCGAGCAGCCACACCTTGCCCCGGCCGCCGTTGCCGCCGCGCCGGCCGGCGCCGTAACCGCCGTCGTAGCCCCCGTCGTTCGGGTTCATCGGGGGGAGGATCGGGCCCTGTGAGGTCTCACCGTGCACCGGGTGCGCCGCGGTCGCGCCGGTCATGCCCCTCGCCGGGGTGCCGCCGCCGTCGTAGAGCTGGACCGGGCCGGTGTTCCAGGTGCCGTTGTGGCTGCCCTGCTGCTGCAGCATCTGCAGCCCGTACTGCACCAGTCCGCGCATCTCCTCCGCGCTCTGGAACCGGTCGTCCGGGTCCTTCGCGAGGGAGCGCATGACCAGCCCGTCGAGCTCGGGCGGCACCACGTCCGAGACCTCGGACGGCGGCACGGGAATGTCCTGCACGTGCTGGTAGACGACCGAGAGCGGCGTCTCACCGGTGAACGGGGGCCGCAGCGCGAGCAGTTCGTACAGCAGGCAGCCCGTCGCGTACAGGTCGGAACGGTGGTCGACGGCCTTGCCCAGCGCCTGCTCGGGGGAGAGGTACTGGGGGGTGCCCATGACCATGCCGGTCTGGGTCATCGTCGACTGGGCGCCGTGCAGTGCGCGGGCGATGCCGAAGTCCATCACCTTGACGGCACCGGAGTTGGTGATGATGACGTTGGCGGGCTTGATGTCGCGATGCACGATGCCGTGCTGGTGCGAATACGCGAGGGCCTCGAGGACGCCGGAGACGATGATCAGGGCCTGCTCGGGCGGCGGCGCGTCCGCGTTGACGAGCAGGTCGCGGATGGTGCGCCCCTCGACGAGCTCCATCACGATGTAGGGGACGGTCTGGCTGCCCACCACGTCCTCGCCGGAGTCGTAGACGGCCACCACCGCATGGTGGTTGAGGCCGGCGACCGACTGCGCCTCACGGGTGAAGCGGGCCTTGGAGACCGGATCCTCTGCCAGGTCCGGGCGCAGCAGCTTGACGGCGACCGTACGGCCGAGCCGTACGTCCTCCGCCGCGAACACCTCGGCCATGCCGCCGCGGCCGAGACGGTGCGTCAGGCGGTAGCGGCCGTCGCCGACCAGTCCGCCGACACCCCAGGCGTCCGCAGAATCCGGCACTCCGCTGCCGTCTGCTCCGGGTTCGGGTGCCATCAGTCCTCGCCGTCGTATCTGTCCGCGTGCGTACTCTGCCTGCGGGGTGTCATTTCTCGGGATGCTGTGCCACGTCACGCTACAGCCTTGGCGCGGCAGGCCGGTTTTCGAGAGAGACCGGCCATCAAACCTGCTGGGCGCGGAGCCGTGCAAATTCCATGCTGTTCCTGTAACGCTTCCGAGACGCTTGTTGTGCGTACGGTCACGGAACGGGCACCTGGCTTGACGTGTCGGACCCCTGCGGCAGACTTGCCCCGTAATACGGGATCACGGTCCAGGTTTCTCGGTCCTCGAGACAAGGATCGGCAAGCAATTGCGAACCATCGCGGACCGGGCCGTCGGGCCACCGCGCCGAGGGGGATGCACAGTCATGAGCCAGGACGGCGCGCAGGGCCGCTATGCGGGTGGTTCCGTGGCGGGCGGCCGGTATCAGCTTCGCGATCTTCTCGGCGAAGGCGGCATGGCCTCCGTCTACCTGGCCTACGACTCCGCGCTCGACCGCCAGGTGGCCATCAAGACGCTCCACACGGAACTCGGGCGCGAGCAGTCGTTCCGCGAGCGGTTCCGGCGTGAGGCGCAGGCCGTCGCCAAGCTGTCCCACACCAACATCGTGTCCGTCTTCGACACCGGCGAGGACGAGCTCGACGGCTCGCT
Source organism: Streptomyces kurssanovii (assembly GCF_040677245.1). Lineage (NCBI taxonomy): Bacteria > Bacillati > Actinomycetota > Actinomycetes > Kitasatosporales > Streptomycetaceae > Streptomyces > Streptomyces kurssanovii. The sequence goes on along the minus strand of NZ_JBFAQK010000002.1, from coordinate 223,005 downwards.
GATGCCGTACATCGTCATGGAGTACGTGGAGGGGCAGCCGCTGGGATCCGTCCTGGCCGCCGACATCCAGCAGTACGGGGCGATGCCCGCCGACAAGGCGCTCAAGGTCACCGCCGACGTTCTCGCGGCCCTGGAGACCAGCCACGAGATGGGCCTGGTCCACCGCGACATCAAGCCCGGCAACGTGATGATGACCAAGCGCGGCATCGTCAAGGTGATGGACTTCGGCATCGCCCGCGCCATGCAGTCGGGCGTCACGTCGATGACGCAGACGGGCATGGTCGTCGGCACCCCGCAGTACCTCTCCCCCGAGCAGGCCCTCGGACGCGGTGTGGACGCCCGCTCCGACCTGTACTCGGTCGGGATCATGCTCTTCCAGCTGCTGACCGGCCGGCTGCCGTTCGACGCGGACTCGCCGCTGGCGATCGCGTACGCGCACGTCCAGGAAGAGCCGGTCGCGCCGTCCACCGTCAACCGGTCCGTCACCCCCGCGATGGACGCGCTCGTCGCCCGCGCCCTGAAGAAGAACCCGAACGAGCGTTTTCCGAGCGCCGCGGCCATGCGCGACGAGTGCGCCCGGGTCGCGAGCGCCGGACAGACCGGCGCGCCCGTGATCATCAGCGGCGCGCCGGCGAGCAGCGGCGCCGGAGTCGGTTCGGCCGTCTTCCCGCCTCTGGACCAGTCGGCCCCGCCCCCGCAGAGCGGCGTCCAGACGCCCTACCAGCCCGGCCCTTACGGCCCGCCCACGCCGGCCCCTGCGCCGCACTACGGCTACCCGACGCCGGCCCCGGCGTACCAGACACCGGCTCCGGCGGTCTCGACCCCGCCGCCGTACACGATCTCTCCGCAGCCCGCCACGACCGGCGGCAGCGGTGGCGGCGGCAGGCGGAACATGCCGGTGATCGTGGGCGCGATCGCCGTGGCTCTGCTCGCGGTCGGCGGTCTCATCACCGCGATCGCGATGAACAAGGACGACGATCCGAGCACCGGAGCCGGCGGCGACCCGACGGCCGGCGAGTCGCAGCAGGCCGGCTACAAGGGCCCGGAGCGCCAGCGGAAGATCGACAAGACGAAGTGCTCGGACGCACAGGAGGGCTACGACGACCCGTCCAAGGTCCAGGCCCCCGACTTCGTCTACAAGGACATCCTGTCGGTCAAGGAGTGCGCGCAGGCGGCCGGCTGGAAGGTCAACGTCAAGGACGTGCCGAACGCGCAATGGGGCGAGGGCGTCGTGGTGACCCAGTTCCCCGGCGCCGACGTCGAGGTGTCGGAGGACGACGCGACGTTCGACCTCGAGGTCTCCACCGGCTATCCGGAGTAGCCCCTGCGGAGGTCCTTCAGGGACACCTCACGAAGCAAACGGCCCGGTACGCGCCCTGCGTACCGGGCCGTCGCCGTCCCCACGGCCCCGGGCGAGCCGATGCCCGAGATGCCGGAGACAGGGCGTCATGTGACGCTGACTCCGATATGTCGGTGACGACGACTCGGCACGGGAGGGGTCATCCGGTGACTCCAGCGCTGCGCACTCGATGCGCGATCACCGTCGCTTCGCTTCTCCTGCTGGCCACTCCGGCCGCCCACGCCGGGGAACGGCAGCCACGGGAGGCGTCCCCCGAACCTTCCGTCTCCAAGTCGCTCGCGGGGCGGCAGGCGGGGGAAGGGCGCCAGCGCCCAGGCCGTCGTACGACGCCGTCGCCGAGCGCGAGCGTGAGTCCTTCCGCCACGCCTTCGGGCAGTCCCGCCGCGGCGGTGTCGCCGTCGGGGACCGGCGCCCCCGCGAAGTCCTCGGCGCCGGCTTCGCCGCCCCGGCCGCACCACGACGGGCCGTCCCGCACGGGACGGTACTCGGAGGATGCCCCTCCGGAGGAGGACGGGGCACCCGAGACGGAGGCGCCCGCCGACGCCTGGAACGCGCCGACCTCCGGCCCCCGCCGAAGCGAGCCCGCCGCCGCCCGCCACCAGGCACCCCAGGCCGCGCCGGTGCCCGTCGCCCACCAGATCTCACCGCTCTCCCTGGGCATCGGCATGGCCCTGATGGGCCTCGGTATCGGCTTCCTGGGCATGCGTCTGCGCCGCCGCTGACTCCTGTGTCCCTCTCAAGGGGGACGCCGTGAGTCCCTCCAGCGATGGTTGCCACCATCGGCATACTCGGTATACATACTGAGTATGTCCATCAGGCACGGGCTACTCGCCCTCCTCGAACACGGCCCCCGCTACGGCTCCCAGCTCCGGTCGGAGTTCGAGTCGCGCACGGGCGCCACCTGGCCGCTCAACGTCGGCCAGGTCTACACGACCCTCAACCGTCTGGAACGCGACGGGATGGTCGCGCAGAACGGCGAGGACGAGGCCGGGCACGCGCTGTACGTCATCACGGACGCCGGCCGCTCGGAGCTCAGGAACTGGTTCGAGACGCCGGTGGACCGCAGCAGTCCGCCCCGCGACGAACTGGCCATCAAACTCGCCATGGCGGTCGGCGCACCGGGCGTGGACATCCGTGCCGTCATCCAGTCCCAGCGCCACCACACGGTGAACGCCATGCAGGACTACACCCGTCTGAAGGCGCAGGCGCTCGCCGCGATCGAGGGCGGGGGCTCGCGGGAGCGGGACGACGTGGCGTGGCTGCTCGTGCTGGAGCAGCTGATCTTCCAGACGGAGGCCGAGGCGCGCTGGCTCGACCACTGCGAGGTGCGGTTGATCAGGCTCTCGGCGGCGGCCGGGCGGGGAACGGGACCGGCCCCGGCCCCACCCGCCGCCGCGCCGTCGGCGCACCCGACCACGGCGGGCACCCGTCCGGCGCGGCCCGATTAGGCCCGCTTCCGGTTCTTCCGGCTCTTCCGGCTCTTCCGGCTCTTCCGGCTCTTCCGGCTCTTCCGGTTCGACGAGCCGGAAGCATCCGCCACGAAGGGCCCCGGCCCCGGTCCGCCGCACGGACCGCACGTCGCACAGGCCGGCACCGCTCGTCCGCTCAGGCCACCGCCCCTCGACGGCCACCAGGCCCGGGGGTGGGCATCGGACGGGTGCCGGACGCCACACCGGGCCGGCACCCGCTCCGGCCGGCCGCCACAGGCGCAGGGGCGAACATCCGCTCCGCACCGGCCGCTCGGCCGCGGCGCGGCCCACAGACCCGAATCGGCCCACCCGGCCGGCCACTCACCTCTCCGTACACCCGCTCGTGTGTACGCGCCCGACCAAGGGGGACTCCACCTATGTCCGATCAGCTGTCACAGCAGCCTCAGCCTGCACAGCAACCGGTGCTGCAACTCCAGCAGTTGACGCGTGTGCACGGCAGCGGTGCCACCGAGGTGCATGCCCTGCGCGGTATCAACCTCGACGTCTTCCCAGGTGAACTCGTCGCCGTCATGGGCCCGTCCGGCTCCGGCAAGTCGACGCTGCTGACCATCGCGGGCGGCCTCGACGCCCCGACCTCCGGACGCGTGATCGTCGAGAACACCGACATCACGACCGCCGACCGCAAGACGCTCGCCGCTCTGCGCCGGCGCAGCATCGGCTACGTCTTCCAGGACTACAACCTCATCCCGGCGCTCACCGCCGCCGAGAACGTCGCCCTGCCCCGCGAGCTCGACGGCATCTCCGCCCGGAAGGCCCGTGGCGAAGCCGTCGCCGCTCTCGAGGAGATGGACCTCGGACACCTCGCCGACCGCTTCCCCGACGAGATGTCGGGCGGCCAGCAGCAGCGGGTGGCCATCGCGCGGGCCCTCGTCGGTGACCGCCGCCTCGTGCTCGCCGACGAGCCGACCGGTGCTCTGGACTCGGAGACCGGCGAGTCCGTGCTCGCCCTGCTGCGTTCCCGCTGCGACGCCGGCGCGGCCGGCATCCTGGTCACCCACGAGCCGCGCTTCGCCGCCTGGGCCGACCGAGTGGTGTTCCTGCGCGACGGCGCGGTCGTCGACCAGACCGTGCGCAGTCAGGCGGACTCCCTGCTCTCCGGCCAGGCGGCCGAGCTGTGATCACCTGGTACCACTCCTGGCGCGCCGCGATCCGGATCGCGCGCCGCGACGCCTGGCGCTCGAAGGGCCGCAGCTTCCTGGTCCTGGCCATGATCGCCCTGCCCATCCTCGGTGTGAGCGCCGCGGACCTGACCGTCCGCAGTGCGGAACTCTCCACCGAACAGGGCCTCGAGCGCTCGCTCGGTGCCGCCGACGGCAGGATCTCCGACCCGGGTCTGGGCGGCGTACCGCTCATGCAGTCCCCGGACGGCAGCAACTACAACCCGGTCGGCGACTTCGACGGCAAGCCGTGGCCCGACGGGAAGGCGGACATCACCAAGGCCCTGCCCGCGGGCGCGAAGACGCTGAAGGACACGGTCGGTTCCGCAAAGCTCCGCACGACACACGGTCTGCTGCACACGGAGATCCGTGAGCTGAACGCGTCCGACCCGATGGCCGAGGGCATCCTGGACGTGGTCAGCGGCCGGCTGCCGCAGAAGCCCGACGAGGTGGCCGCGACCACGCACTTCCTCGAGAGCAGCGGCCTCAAGGTGGGCTCCACGCTCACCGCTCGCGGATTCGAGCGCGCGTACCGCATCGTCGGCTCGTACGAACTCCCCAACGCTTTGGACACGGACCAGGTCAACGCCCTGCCGGGTGCCATGCTCGCGCCGCTCGACAAGGCGCTGGAAACAGCGGGACTGTCCGGCGCTTCGCCTTCCACGACGCTGCTTGCGACCGTTCCCGGCGGTTTCACGTGGAACATCGTCAAGGACATCAACACCAAGGGTGTGACAGTCGAATCACGGGCGGTGGCGCTGAACCCGCCGGCCGACTCCGAGGTGCCCCTCTTCCAGGAGGAAGGCTGGGGGAACTTCGAGGAGAGCACGGCCGCCAAGGCGGCGGCGCTCGCCGCTGTCGGCACCGTCGTGGGCCTCGCCATGCTGGAGATCTGCCTGCTGGCCGGCCCTGCCTTCGCCGTGGGCGCCCGGCGCTCCCGCCGCCAGCTCGGCCTGGTCGGGGCGAACGGCGGTGACCGCCGGCACATCCGGGCCATCGTTCTCGGTGGCGGTCTGGTGATCGGCGTCGCGGCGGCTGTCGTGGGCACGGTCCTCGGACTTGCCCTGACCTTCCTGCTGCAACCAGTACTCGAGGGCTACCTGGGCAAGCGCTTCGGCCACTTCGACATCCGGCCGCTCGAGCTGCTGGGTATCGCTCTGCTCGCCGTGCTGACCGGTCTGCTGGCCGCGGTCGTCCCTGCCGTGACCGCGTCGCGGCAGACTGTCCTGGCCTCGCTCACCGGCCGCCGAGGCGTCCGCCGCAGCAGCCGTGTCCTGCCGGTCATCGGTCTGATCGCGGTGGCTCTCGGTGCTTCCATCGCGCTGTACGGGTCGACGATGACCGACCAGTTCGCGATCGTCGCCGGCGGCAGTGCCCTGGCCGAGCTGGGCGTGGTCGCGCTGACTCCCGCCCTGGTGGGCCTGTTCGGCCGGATCGGCCGGATCCTGCCGCTTTCCCCCCGGCTCGCCCTGCGCGACGCCGTACGCAACCGGGGACGCACGGCTCCCGCCGTCGCCGCGGTGCTGGCCGCCGTCGCGGGCACGGTGGCCGTCGCCACCTACGCCGCGAGCGCTGATGCCGAGGGCGCCGCCCAGTACCAGGCACAGCTGCCGCACGGCGCCGTCTCCATGACGATCGACGAGGGCGGCGGGCGCGACGTACCAGGCGTGCGGAGCACCGTACAGAAGCTGCTGCCCGTGGACGTGCGGGCGGACGTCGACCGGATCTCCGTGGGCAGGGCCGGCTGCGGGATGTACGCCGACGGGGAGGGGTGCGGACGGTACGAGATCATCGTGCCCAAGGCCAACGAGTGCCCGCTGTGGGCCGTGGACCCGGCGCACCCGGACCAGGACCCCTCGGAGAAGTTCAGCAAGGAGGAACGCCGCAAGCTGGCCGAGGACTGGCGCTGCAAGGCGGGTGACGGCGGCGGGGCCTACGTCGACGGCGGCGTGACCGTCGCGGACGCCAAGCTGCTCAAGGTGCTGGGCATCGACGATCCCGCCGCTGAGAAGGCCTTGGCGGCCGGACAGATCGTGTCCTTCGACAAGCGCAACATCGACAGCAAGGGCGAGATCGGCATCCGGTTGATCACCGACATCGAGGCGGCCGACAGGGCCGCCGAGAAGGGCCAACAGCCCCCGGGCGAGATCAAGACCTTCACCGCTCACACGGCTGACGCGAAAACGAACTCGTACGGCCTCTCCGCTCTGCTCTCGCCCGCCGCGGCCGAGTCGGCGGGACTCACCACGGTGCCGCTCGGCGCGTACTTCTCGACGGACAAGATGCCGAGCACCGAGCAGCGGCAGCGGCTCGACGGCGAGCTGGACAAGACGGGCGCCGAGGTCAGCCTTCACATCGAGGAGGGCTACACCAGCGACAACGGCATCGTCCTGCTGGCGCTGACGGTGTTCGCCGGTCTGATCACGATCGGCGCGGCGGGCATCGCCACCGGACTGGCCCAGGCGGACGCAGAGGCCGACCTGAAGACCCTCGCCGCCGTCGGAGCCCCGCCGAGGGTCCGCAGGACGCTCAGCGGCTTCCAGTGCGGGGTGGTGGCCGCCATGGGCGTCGTCCTCGGCTCGGCGGCCGGCGTACTGCCGGCGATCGGGCTGAGGCTCACCGAGGAGCGTCAGCAGCGCGCCTGGTACGAGCAGGCTCTGGACGAGGGCTGGGGCGGCTTGGACTCGGTGCCGTACGTCCCGATCGTCGTGCCGTGGGAGACGCTGGCCGCTCTGCTGGTCGCCGTTCCGGTGGGCGCCGCCCTCCTGGCGGCCCTGGTCACCCGCTCCCGGGGCGCGCTCGCCCGGCGCGAGGCCGCCTGATCACGCCCCCAGGGCATCCGGCGCCGACCGGATAAACCTGTCCCGGCGGGTCGATGTCCAGCAGTTTTGTGCCCCCGTAGGAGGGTGGATCACTCTCCTACGGGGGCACACGTCTGGTTACGCGCATGTACGAGAGAATGGCGGCATGGAGATGCCGAGGAATGAACGGTCGCAGGAGAGCCCACACGTCCTCGTCGTGGGACAGGACGGTATGGCCCTCAGCCAGGGTGACGGTGACAATGAGTCGCGCGAGGTCCCGGTGACGGAAATGGTCGAGCAGCCGGCGAAGGTCATGCGCATCGGCAGCATGATCAAGCAGCTGCTCGAGGAAGTACGGGCAGCTCCTCTGGACGAGGCGAGCCGGGTCCGGCTCAAGGAGATCCACGCCGGTTCGGTCAAGGAGCTGGAGGACGGGCTCGCGCCGGAGCTCGTGGAGGAACTGGAGCGCCTTTCCCTCCCGTTCACGGACGACGCGATTCCGTCCGAAGCGGAACTTCGGATCGCGCAGGCCCAGTTGGTGGGCTGGCTCGAAGGTCTTTTCCACGGGATCCAGACGGCGCTGTTCGCCCAGCAGATGGCCGCACGGGCCCAGTTGGAGCAGATGCGGCGCGCACTGCCGCCCGGTGGGTCCAACGAGGACGACGAGGGCGGTCAGCACGGCGCGATCCGCTCCGGCCCGTACCTCTAGTCCGGCACCATACGTCCGGTCCGGTCTCTGATCGGGCCGCACGTCCGGTCCGGTCCCGGTCCGGCCCGCACATGCGGCCCGGTCCCGGATCCGGCCCGCACGTCCGGTCTTGTTCAGGCACGAGGGCCCTGGTCCGGTCTCGGCACGAGCCCGGTCCGGTCTCGGCACGAGGGCCCGGTCACCTGTCGGTGGCCGGGCCCTCGTCGCGTGTCTGCCCGACTCCCCTGACCGGGAGGTTGTTCAGGACCGCCCGGGCGCGATCAGCAGTACCTTGCCCACATGGTCACCGGACTCCAGCGCGCGGTGGCCTTCCGCCGCGTCCGCGAGGGGGACCTTGCGGTCCACGACCGCGTGCACACGTCCCCCGCCGATCAGGGGCCAGACGTGTTCGCGTACGGCGGCCACGATCGCCGCCTTCTCACCCAGCGGCCTGCCGCGCAGCGATGTGGCCGTGACAGCGGCACGCTTGCGCAGCAGCGCACCGAGGTTCAACTCGCCCTTGACACCTCCCTGGAGACCGATGACGGCGAGCCGGCCGTTGACGGCCAGCGCCTTCACGTTCCGGTCCAGATACTTCGCGCCGACGATGTCGAGGATGACGTCGGCGCCGGCGCCGCCGGTGGCCTTGCCGATCTCCTCGACGAAGTCCTGTTCCCGGTAGTCGATCAGGATGTCCGCGCCCAGCTCGGCGCAGCGCGCCAGCTTCTCGGGGCTGCCCGCGGTGACGGCCACCCGCGCGCCCACGGCCTTGGCCAGCTGCACGGCCATGGTGCCGATGCCGCTCGCGCCACCGTGGACGAGAAGCGTCTCGCCGGGACGCAGGTGGGCGATCATGAACACGTTCGACCACACCGTCGCCGTCACCTCGGGCAGCGCGGCGGCCGTGATCAGGTCCATGCCGTCCGGGACGGGCAGCAACTGCCCCGCGGGCACGGCCACCTTCTCCGCGTAGCCGCCGCCCGCCAGGAGCGCGCACACCTCGTCGCCGACGGCCCAGCCGGAGACACCTGGTCCCACGGCCGAGATCCGGCCCGAACACTCCAGGCCGGGGTACGGGGAAGAGCCCGGCGGCGGGTCGTAGAAGCCCTGCCGCTGCAGCAGATCGGCGCGGTTCACCGCGCTCGCTGCGACATCGACGAGGACTTCCCCCTCGCCGGGCACCGGATCGGGAACTTCCGCCCAGACCAGGGATTCGGGACCGCCGGGCTCAGGAATCGTGATCGCATACATGGCGGCGAGGCTACTCGGACGAGTTCGGTGCGGAGTCGTTCTGCGCCCGCACGATGGTGATGAGCCGGTCGGTGAGCTGCAGCGGGCTCGCGGCCGGGTCGTCGTATCCCAGCAGGCGGTGGCCGCGCAGCACGGACACGACCAGGTCTTCCGTCTCGCGGACACTGCGGCCCACCTCGGCCTTTATCACCGGACGTTCGATCAGATCGAGGCCGCTGCCCTGCTGGATCAGATCCTCCATCACCGTTCCCGCGCTGGGGCTCAGGACGGACAGGCCGAGGAGCCGTCCGGCCGCGCCGGAACTGGTGATCACTGCGTCCGCCCCGGACTGGCGCAGCAGCGGGGCGTTCTCCTCCTCGCGGACCGCGGCGACGATCTTCGCGCCGCGGTTGAGCTGGCGGGCGGTGAGGGTGACCAGCACCGCGGTGTCGTCCCGCTGGGGTGCGACCACGATCTGCCGGGCCTTCTGCAGTTCGGCACGGATGAGGACGTCGCTGCGGGTCGCGTCGCCGACGACGCCGACGAATCCTTCCGCGTTGGCGGCTTCGATCACCTTGGCGCTCGGGTCGACGATGACGATCTGGTCCTTCCTCAGCCCTGTGGCACAGAGCGTCTGCATCGCCGATCGTCCCTTCGTGCCGAAGCCGACGATGACGGTGTGCTCGCGCAAGTTGGACCTCCAGCGGTTCAGCCGCCACTCCTCCCGGGTGCGTTCCGTGAGGACCTCGAGAGTGGTGCCGACCAGGATGATGAGAAAGAGAACGCGGAGCGGCGTGATCAGCAGCACGTTGGTGAGCCGTGCCCCGTCGCTGTACGGAACGATGTCTCCGTAGCCGGTGGTGGAGAGGGTGACCGTGGCGTAGTAGACGGCGTCGAGGAACGTGACCTTCTCGTCCGAATTGTCGTGGTAGCCGGCTCGGTCGGTCCAGACGATGAACACCGTGATGGCGAGCACCATCAACGCCATCAGCAGCCGCTTGCTCACCTGGCGCAGCGGACGCTCGACGATTCGCCGGGGGAGTTTCACACGGCCGCTGACGAGGTGCTCATCGGCGTGCCGGGCCATGGCGTCCTGGCCGGGAAGTTTCACGTGAAACACCTTCCCGTGTCCGATGGGGTCCAAGGCGCCAAGGTGGCCCAGGGGAGATCGAGAACCTCCAGCTCGTCACCGGCTCTCGCGCCTCCCGGCGGGACCACTGCGAGCCCGTCGGCCGCCGCGGTGCCTCGCAGCATCGCCGGGCCGTTGTAGTGCAGAGGGACCAGCTGGTCGTCCCGGTGCACGACGGGAACGAGCCGGGTGTCGTGCGGGTGGCCGTGCACTTCGTCCTTCACGGGGGCGCTGTACGGCGCGGGAGCGGGCCGGCCCGCAAGCCCGCGCAGCAGCGGCTCGGCCAGCGTCAGGAGACCGGAGACGGCGGCCAGTGGGTTGCCCGGGAGGCCCACCAAGTACTTCCCTGTAGCAAGCCGCGCCAGCAGCATCGGATGGCCGGGCCGTACGGCGACCTGGTCGACCAGCAGTTCCGCCCCCGCCTTCCGCAGGACCGGATGAACGTGGTCCACGGGGCCGGCCGCCGTACCGCCGGTGGTGACCACCACGTCCGCCTCCGAGGTGGTGACCGCCCTGTGGAGGGCCTCGGCATCGTCCCCGAGACGGCGTGTGGCCAGTACCTCCGCGCCCAGGGCACGCAGCCATGGGCCGATCATCGGCCCGAGGGCGTCACGGATCAGGCCGTCGTGGGGCAGGGAGGAGGCGAGCAGTTCGTCGCCGAGCACGAGGATCTCCACGCGCGGACGGGCGAACGTGAGCAGCTCGTCGTATCCGGCCGCGGCTGCGAGCCCGAGCACCGGCGGTGTCACCACGGCCAGGGCCGGCAGCAGCCGGTCGCCCGTCCGGCACTCCTGGCCACGAGGGCGGATGTCCTGTCCGGGGGTCACTTCACGATCGGCGTGGAGCTGCTGCGCGGCTGCGTCGACCCGGGCGTGTTCGCTGCGGATGACCGCGGTGGTCTCCGGTGGGATACGCGCGCCGGTGGCGATCCGTACCGCCGTTCCGTCGGGCAGCGGCCCGCTGTCGCCGTGGCCCGCGAGGATCGAGCCGTCACCACGGAGCGTCCAGGGTCCCGGGCCGGCGACCGCCCAGCCGTCCATGGCGGAGGTGTCGAAGGAGGGAAGGTCGCACAGTGCCGCAAGCGGCTCGGCGAGCACCTGCCCCAGCGCCTCGTCCAGCGGCACGCGGCGGGTACGGGGGACGGCTGCATGGCCGGCCTGCCCGGCCCGGGCCCGTGCAGCGGGCCACGCGGCGGCACGTCGGCGGTGCGGGCCGGGGCCGCCACCGGTGGGAGGGACCGGGTCGGCGGCCGGGCCGGTTCCGTCGTCCGGCCTCGGACCGACCAGGGCCAGTGCTTCGTCGACACCGTCCAGGTCGCCCGTGTCGGGCGGTGCCGCTCCGGCGGAGGGCCCCGGCGGCTGCTCGTTGCCGGGGGCTGCCGCGGACTGGCTGTCGCGACCGGTCATCGGGCCGCGTCACCACCACTCGCGTCCGGTGCCGGGTCGTCCGGCCGAGCGCTCTGCTCCGCCTCCTCGGCCCAGCGTGCAGCCAGCGCGGCCGCCTTACGGGCGGCCTCCGCGACAGCCTCGGGTCCCCCCTCCGCCTTGGCCGCCGCGTAGCCCACCAGGAAGGTGGTCAGTGGTGCGGCAGGGCGCGCGACGCCGTGGGCGGCGTCGCGGGCGAGGTCGAGAAGGACATGGGTGTCGACGTCCAGCTCGATGCCGAGTTCGTCCTTGACTGCGTTGATCCATTCATCCAGCACGTACACATGCTCCCTGATGCGGGCCCGGGCTGTTGAGATGTCCTCCCAGGTGTCGCAGTCGAAGGAGGCGAGAGGGTCGGCATCGATCCGGGCCAGGTCGAGTTCCCGGGTCAGTAGACGCAGCGGCAGCCCGGAAAGGCTCCCGTATTCGGTTGCGAGGAGAGCAAGTTCACGTCGGAGGGGCTCGGCGCGGTAGGCGGCCACCAGGGGCTGGTCACGGCCGTCGGCGTCGGTCAGAACGACTCCCTCGCCGTCCCGCGCGGCGAGCGCCTCCACCAGTCGGCGCACCGTCCCCTCGCAGAGGAACGGTAGATCGGCCGAGAGCACGAGGAGGGACTCGGCCGCGGTCTGCCGTACGCCGGCGTCGAGCGCGGCCAGCGGGCCGCCCCCGGCTGGCTCCTCGCGCGCCCACACGACGGGGCGCGGGGTGGGTCTGCGCCCGCCGACGACCACGGTGCGGCCGGCGTCGCGGCAGGCCGCCAGCACGCGGTCGAGCAGGGCCCGCCCGCCCACGCTCACCGCCGGCTTGTCCACCCCGCCGAGCCGCTTGGCGGCACCTCCGGCGAGCACGATGGCGTCGTACGCGGTAGTCGCGGTCATTCCTGAAGTATGGTCCGCGATCCGGCAGGCGGGGAGGCCCGGTTCGATCTCTCTTCCGCCGCTGGCGCTCCGCGGCGGATACTCACCGCCGCCGCGGGCGCTCCGCGGCTCTGCCTGCCCCTAGAGGGTGCGGAGCAGCACCGAGGGCTGCTCCACACAGTCGGCGACGTAGCGCAGGAATCCTCCCGCGGTGCCGCCGTCGCAGACCCGGTGGTCGAACGTGAGCGAGAGCTGGACGACCTGCCGGACGGCCAGTTCGCCCTGGTGCACCCACGGCTTCGGCACGATCCTGCCCACGCCGAGCATCGCGGCCTCGGGGTGGTTGATGATCGGCGTGGAGCCGTCCACACCGAACACGCCGTAGTTGTTCAGCGTGAACGTGCCGCCTGTCAGGTCCGCCGGGGTGAGCGCCCCTTGGCGGGCTGCCTCGGTGAGCCTGGCGAACTCGGCCGTCAGCGACTCGGCCGACCGCTTGTGGGCGTCCTTCACGACCGGAACGACCAGTCCGCGCTCCGTCTGCGCCGCGAAACCGAGATGCACGGCGGGCAGCCGCACGATTTCCCGGGCGTCCATGTCCACCGTGGAGTTGAGCTCCGGGTGGCGCTCCAGGGCGGCCGTGCAGATGCGGGCCAGCAGTGCCAGCAGCGAGATCTTCTGTCCGCCCGCGGCGTTCATCGCCGCCCGTGCGGCCATCAGTTCGGTCGCGTCGGCGTCGACCCAGCACGTGGCGTCCGGGATCTCCCGCCGGCTGCGGGACAGCTTGTCGGCCACCGCGCCGCGCACCCCGCGCAGCGGCACCCGCTCGCCCTGCGCCGTGCCGGCCGAGGCCACTGCCGCGGCGGCGGGCGTCGCGGGGGCCGTCTCAGGAGCACGCAGGGCACGCTCCACGTCGGCCCGCAGGATCAGGCCGTCCGGGCCCGAGCCGGTGAGCGCCCGCAGATCCACGTCGTGCTCGCGTGCGAGCTTGCGGACCAGCGGAGAGATGACGGCCACGGGACCGTCCTGCGCCACGGCCGTTGTGCGGTGGACCTGGCCCGGTGCGACAGCGGTGCCGCCGACCGCGGAGGCCGTGGCGGACGACCGGACCTGCGCCGGAGCCGGCGCTGCCATGTGTCCCGTGGTCCTGCTGGGCCCGTGCGCCTGCTCGACGACGGAGGCCGCCGGGGCCGCGGGCCGGATCCGGCGTCGCCGCGCCGCGGGCGCGCCGGTCCCGTAACCGACCAGGACGTTGCCGGACGACTCCGCGGTGTCTCCGGACGACGGGGACGCTTCCGGACGCGCGGGTGCCGCGCCGGTGCTCTCCGTCGCTCCCACCGCCACAGTGATCAGCGGTGCGCCGACGGGCAGCTCCGTGCCTTCCTCACCGAAGCGCGCGGTCACCACGCCGCCGTACGGGCAGGGCACTTCCACCATGGCCTTGGCCGTCTCGACCTCGACGACGGGCTGGTCGATCGCGACCACGTCGCCGACCGACACCAGCCAGCGGACGATCTCGGCCTCGGTGAGCCCTTCCCCGAGATCGGGAAGCTTGAATTCGAGCACCTGCGCCATCAGCTCTGCGCCTCCCACTGCAGCCGTGCCACCGCGTCCAGCACACGGTCCACTCCCGGCAGATGATGCCGCTCCAGCATCGGCGGCGGGTACGGGATGTCGAAACCGGCCACCCGGAGCACCGGCGCCTCCAGGTGGTGGAAGCAGCGCTCGGTCACCCGGGCCGCGATCTCTCCACCAGGGCCGCCGAAGCCGGTCGACTCGTGGACGACGACCGCCCGGCCGGTGCGCCGCACCGACGCGCAGACCGTCTCGTCGTCGAACGGCACCAGGGAACGCAGGTCGACGACCTCGAGGTCCCAGCCCTCCGCCGCCGCGGCCTCCGCCGCCTCCATGCACACCGGCACGGAGGGGCCGTAGGTGATGAGCGTGGCGCTGCGCCCGGAGCGGCGCACCACGGCACGCCCTATGGGCTCCACGGCGGCCGGTGACTCCGGCGACCACTCCGCCTTGGACCAGTACAGCCGCTTGGGCTCGAGGAAGACGACGGGGTCGTCGGAGGCGATGGAGGCACGAAGCAGTCCGTACGCGTCCTCGACCGTGGCCGGGGTGACGACGTGCAGGCCCGGGGTCGCCATGTAGTACGCCTCGGAGGAGTCGCTGTGGTGCTCGACACCACCGATCCCGCCGCCGTACGGCACCCGCACGGTGATCGGCATCGGCATGCCGCCCTTCGTACGGTTGCGCATGCGGGCGACATGGCTGATGAGCTGCTCGAACGCCGGATACGCAAAGGCGTCGAACTGCATCTCCACGACCGGCCGCAGACCGTACATCGCCATGCCCACGGCGGTGCCCAGAATGCCCGCCTCGGCCAGCGGAGTGTCCGTGCAGCGGTCCTCGCCGAACTCCTTGGCGAGCCCGTCCGTGACCCGGAAGACGCCGCCGAGCGTGCCGACGTCCTCCCCCATGACATGGACGGTCGGGTCCTCGGCCATCGCGTCGCGCATCGCGCGCTGCAGGGCCTGGGCCATGGTTGCGGGCTTCACCGCGGCCGTGGTCATCGTGCCTCTTCCTCAGCGTCCAGCTCGGCCCGGAGCAGCGCGGCCTGCTCACGCAGTTGCGTGGTCTGCCGGGCGTAGACGTGCTCGAAAAGATCCATCGGGTTCAGCACCGGGTCGGCGTTCATCCGCTCCCGGAGATCGGCGGCCATGGTCTCCGCCGCCTCGGCGGCGGCCTGCCTGGTCCCGTCGTCGAGCAGTCCCCGCTCGGTCAGCTCCCGCTCCAGGAGCTGGATCGGGTCGTGCGCGCGCCAGGTCTCGACCTCGCTGTCCGCGCGGTAGCGGGTGGCGTCGTCCGCGTTGGTGTGGGCGTCCATGCGGTAGGTGACCGCCTCGATCAGGGTGGGTCCGCCACCGCGACGGGCACGGGCGACGGCCTGGCCGAGCACCTCGTGCACCGCGACCGCGTCGTTGCCGTCGACGAGCCGGCCCGGCATGCCGTAACCGACGGCCTTGTGGGCGAGGGAGGGCGCAGCGGTCTGCTTGGCCAGCGGGACGGAGATCGCGAAACCGTTGTTCTGCACGAGGAAGACCACCGGCGCGTTCCACACGGCGGCGAAGTTCAGTGCCTCGTGGAAGTCGCCCTCGCTGGTGCCGCCGTCACCGATCATGGCCAGCGCCACGACGTCGTCACCCTTGAGCCGGGCCGCGTGCGCCAGTCCCACCGCGTGGGGGAGCTGCGTGGCCAGCGGCGTGCACAGCGGCGCGACGCGGTGCTCGTGCGGGTCGTATCCGGTGTGCCAGTCGCCGCGGAGCAGTGTCAGGGCCTGGACCGGGTCCAGGCCGCGGGCCACGGCCGCGAGGGTGTCGCGGTAACTGGGGAAGAGCCAGTCCCGGTCCTCGAGCGCGAGCGCGGCGCCCACCTCGCAGGCCTCCTGCCCGGTGCTCGAGGGGTAGACGGCGAGCCGGCCCTGCTTGGTGAGCGCGGTGGCCTGCGCGTTGTACCTGCGGCCACGCACCAGCTCCGCGTAGAGCCGCAGCAGCAGCTCGGGATCGGCGGAGGCAGCGGCTTCCGTGCCGAGCACGCGGTACGGCTCGGGGTCGGGGAGCAGCGGCGCAGGGTCGGTGCGGGGCTGCCACGCCGGGGGCGGTGTGGGCCGGTAGGCGGCGGCAGCGGAACCGGGCAGCTCCTGGACCGTCATGCTGCTCTTTCTCAACGCGAGCACCTCCTCGTGGGAGCGACGACGAAAGCGATGAAGAAAACGGGGCGGCGGCGCACGGGTGTGTGGCGCGCCTCACCTACCGATTGTTCGGTCGTGGACGCATTTTGGCTACAGGCGCGGGCAGCCTGTGGACAAACGGTTCTCCACAGCATGAGATGGAGACAGGTCGTCCATGCTAGGAAGGCGGGGGGACATGGCAACTGAACAAATGGCCGACGGCGGGGACCGCACAGGGCAGAGCCCTCCGCCGCGCCCGCTGGACGCCATCGACCGCGACATCCTGCGCATGCTCCAGACGGACGGGCGCGCCTCCATCCGCTCCGTCGCCGACCGGGTGCATGTGTCCCGCGCCAACGCGTACGCCCGGATCAACCGGCTGATCGACGACGGCGTGATCCGCGGCTTCAGCGCGCGGGTGAACCATGAGCGGGCGGGCCAGGGGGCCTCGGCCTACATCACCCTCAAGATCGTGCAGAACTCGTGGCGGACGGTCAGGGAACAGCTGCAGGCGCTCCCCGGCGCCGCCCACATCGCGCTCGTCAGCGGGGACTTCGACGTCCTTCTGCTGGTGC
This sequence comes from Streptomyces kurssanovii, assembly GCF_040677245.1. Lineage (NCBI taxonomy): Bacteria > Bacillati > Actinomycetota > Actinomycetes > Kitasatosporales > Streptomycetaceae > Streptomyces > Streptomyces kurssanovii. Next base: position 206,561 of record NZ_JBFAQK010000002.1, on the reverse strand, counting down.
ACACGCCCGACAACCGCACCTTGCGTGAACTGGTCCTGACCAGGCTCCAGGCCATCCCGGAGGTGCTGTCGACCCGGACGCTGCTGGTGTTCGAGGAGACGGACCTCGATCCCGGCCCCGGTCCGGTCCCCGGTTCCGGGGCGGCGGCGGGCCAGGACGCCGATCCGCTCTGACGCCCTCGGGGATCCCCCTGAATGCCGCTGCCCCTGGGCGGGCCGGATCAGGAGTCCGTGCGCAGCCCGTCGAAGGCGAGCTGCACGACCGTCTCCGCGACCTGGTCCGCGTCGTAGCCGCCGCCCGGGTGCGGGCGGTACCACTCGACCAGGGAATTCACCATGCCGAAGAGAAGCCGCGTCGCCAGCCGGATGTCGACGTCGGCACGCAGGTCACCGTCCGCGGCGGCAGCCTTCAGCAGGTCCGCGACGCGCTGGTCGAACTCGCGGCGCCGCTCGAGCGCCCAGCGTTCGGTCTTCGTGTTCCCTCTGACCCGTAGCAGCAGGGTCACGTAGGGCAGTTCGGCCACCAGCACCTCGACGGTGCGCCGCGTGACGTACTCCACCCGCTCGATGGCACGGCCCCGCCTGGCGCCGTTCTCGTCGAGGATCGCGAACAGGGAGTCCAGCGCCCGGCTGACGGCCCGGCGCAGCAACTCCTCCTTGCCCGCGACGTGGTGGTAGATCGACGATTTGGAGATACCGGCCGCCTTCGACAGGTGCTCCATGGAAGTACCGTCGTAGCCACGCTCGTTGAAGATCCGTACCGCGACGGTGAGCAGCGTCTCCGGCGTGTACGCGTCGCGCCTGGCTGTGGTCATCGGCCGTCCGCCTCGTCAGTGTCGGCGCAGGCGCGGCGCGCGGTCGCCAGGGACGGTGCGTACCGGCCGGTGGGGTAGCGCTCGTGAAGGGCGTCGAGCAGCGCACGCACCCGCTGGAAGCCGAGCTTCTCGCCCCACTCCAGCGGTCCGGCCGGGTAGTTGACGCCCAGCTTCATCGCGGTGTCGATGTCCGGGCCGGAAGCGACACCGCGGTCGACCGCGTCGGCCGCGAAGTCCGCCAGCATCGCCACCGTACGTGCGACGATCATGCCCGGTACGTCCCCGATCAGCGAGACGTCCTTGCCGAGGGCCTGGAAGAGGCCGACGGCCTCCTCCACCGCGCCGGGCATGTTCCTGAGCGTGCTCTCGGACGTGGAAAGGGCGATACGCGTCGCCTTCTCATAGTCCAGGGCGAGGTCGAAGTAGACGATCCCGTCGTCGAACTCGAACGACGTCTCCCCGTCCACCAGTCCGAGCTCCGCGCCGCCGGGGAGGGATATGCAGCCGTCGCCCTCCTCGCGGTGGACGGTGATTCCGGCCCGCTCGATCAGTTCCGCCAACGGCTCCGCGGGACCGAGGTCGCCTTGCACGACCACGCTCGTGGGAGCAGCGGCGGGCGGCTGGGTCTGCGGCCGGGGGCGCTCGGCGCCTGGTGCGTACGAGAACCAGCCGTGCCCGGACTTGCGGCCGTGGCGGCCCGACTCGACCAGCCGGCGCTGCGCCAGAGACGGCGTGAACTTCGGGCTCTGGAAGAAGGAGTCCCAGACGGAACGGGTGACCGCTTCATTGACGTCCTGGCCGATCAGATCGGTCAGCTCGAACGCCCCCATCCGGAACCCGCCGCACTCGCGGAGCACCGCGTCGATGGTGGCCGGGTCGGCGCCACGCTCCTCGTGGACGGCGAACGCCTCCGCGTAGAAGGGGCGCGCGATGCGGTTGACGATGAAGCCGGGCGTGTCCGCGCAGCGCACGGGGGTCTTGCCCCAGGCGGCGGCGGTGGCCATGGCCCGTTCGGCAGCCGCCTCGTCGGTCGCGTGGCCGCTGACGACCTCGACGAGGGGCAGAAGGGGCGCCGGATTGAAGAAGTGGAGGCCGACGAAGCGGCCCGGCCTGCGCAGCGCCCCGGCGACGGCCGTGACGGAGAGGGAGGAGGTGTTGGTGGCGAGAAGGCAGTCGTCGGAGACGGTCTTCTCCAGCTCCGTGAACAGTTCCTGCTTGACCGCGAGCTGTTCCAGGACGGCTTCGACGACCAGTGCGGCGTCGGCGAGCTCCGAGATGTCCGTGGCGGGAAGCAGCCGGCCGCGGGCGGCGTCGCGCTCCGCGGACGTCATCCGCCCCTTCTCGACGAGCCGGTCCAGGCGCCCGCCGATCGCCTCCGCCGCCTCTTGGGCCCGGCCGGGAACGGCGTCGTGGAGACGTACGGGGTGGCCTGCGGCCAGGGCCACCTGCGCGATCCCCTGGCCCATGGTTCCGGTGCCGACGACGGCGACGGTGCGGCTCGTGCCGATCGCGGTCGTGGAGTCGATGGCGGTCATGGAGGCGATCCTCCCCGATGAGTTGTCCACAGGTTCGACAGGCCCCCTTGTACCGACCGATCGTTCGGTTACTCTAACTCTGTCATCACTCCCCTGCCCAGCTCGACGAGGAGTTGGTCCGCATGCAGCTGACCGAGACCCACCGGCCCACGCTCGACCAGGCCCTCGAGGCGATCCGTACGCGGGCGTACTGGTCTCCGCATCCCGAGCACCCCAAGGCGTACGGCGAGAGCGCGCCCGCCGACGGCCTGGCCGCCTTCGAGGCACTCCGGGGCTCCCGTTTCGATCTGGACCAGCCCGGCACCGACGGCTGGACCGGCGGCGAGGTCTCTCCGTACGGACCGGAGCTGGGGATCGAGTATCCGCATCCCGACCTGGACGTACTGCTGCCCGCGATGCGCGCCGGGATGGCGGGCTGGCGCGAGGCCGGCCCCGAGACGCGTGCCCTCGTCTGCCTGGAGATCCTCTCCCGGATCAGCGCCCGCACCCATGAGTTCGCGCACGCGGTGATGCACACCAGCGGGCAGGCCTTCATGATGGCGTTCCAGGCCGGCGGCCCGCACGCCCAGGACCGCGGCCTGGAGGCCGTGGCGTACGCGTACGCGGAGCAGACCCGCACCCCCGCCGCCGCTGACTGGTCCAAGCCCCAGGGCAAGCGCGACCCGCTTCAGCTGCGGAAGACGTTCACGACCGCCGGTCGCGGCATCGCGCTGATGATCGGCTGCAACACCTTCCCGACGTGGAACGGCTACCCGGGCCTCTTCGCCTCCCTGGCCACGGGCAACCCGGTCCTGGTGAAGCCGCACCCCCGGGCCGTGCTCCCGCTGGCCCTCACCGTGAAGGTGGCCCGCGAGGTGCTCGCCGAGGCGGGCTTCGACCCGAACCTGGTCTGTCTCGCCGTCGAGCGCCCGGAGGAGGGCATCGCGAAGATCCTCGCGACGCGCCCCGAAATCAAGATCATCGACTACACGGGGTCCACCGCTTTCGGCGAGTGGCTGGAGGCCAACGCCCGTCAGGCGCAGGTCTACACGGAGAAGGCCGGCGTCAACACGATCGTCATCGACTCCACCGACGACTACAAGGGAATGCTGTCCAACCTGGCCTTCTCGCTGTCCCTCTACAGCGGCCAGATGTGCACCACCCCGCAGAACGTGTTGATCCCCAGGGACGGCATCACCACCGAGTCGGGCCCCAAGAGCTACGACGAGGTGGCCGCGGACCTGGCCGCCGCCGTGGGCGGTCTGCTCGGCGACGACGCCCGGGCGAACGCGCTGCTGGGCGCCCTGGTCAACCCCGATGTGAAGGCGCGGCTCGAGGCGGCGGCCGACCTGGGCGAGGTGGCTCTCGAATCGCGGGAGGTGCCCAACCCCGACTTCCCGGGCGCGACGGTACGGACGCCCGTGATCGTGAAGCTCGACGGCGCCCGTAAGTACTGGGAGTCGGCGGACACCGAGCCCGCGTATCTCTCCGAGTGCTTCGGTCCGGTGTCCTTCGTGGTGGCCGTGGACTCCACGGCCGACGCCCTGGATCTTCTGCGCCGCACGGTCCGCGAGAAGGGTGCGATGACCGTCGGGGCGTACACCACGTCCACGGAGACGGAGCGCGCGATCGAGGACGTCTGTTTCGAGGAGTCCGCGCAGCTCTCGTTGAACCTGACCGGCGGGGTGTACGTCAACCAGACCGCCGCGTTCTCCGACTTCCACGGCTCCGGCGGCAACCCCGCCGCGAACGCGGCCCTGTGCGACGCCGCGTTCGTCGCCAACCGCTTCCGTGTGGTGGAGGTCCGCCGCCAGGCCTGACGGGTACGGGACTGCGGGGCCTGCACCCCGCAGTCCCTCCGGCTCGGCCCCGAGCCGCGCGGCACAGGTCCGACGGGGAAGGTCACCCCGTCCGGCGGGTTCTCAGAGGGAAGCGGCTGTCATTCCCGCGGAGCCGGTACATCGGCGTACCGCTGCACCCAGGCGTGCATCGCGATGGCCGCCGCCGCACCCGCGTTGATGGACCGCGTCGAACCGAACTGCGCGATCGAGCACACCATGGACGCGTGCTTGCGGGCCTCCTCAGTGAGGCCCGGGCCCTCCTGGCCGAAGAGAAGCACGCACCGGCGCGGCAGCTCGGTCCGCTCGATGGGCACGGCCCCCGGCAGATTGTCGATACCGATGATCGGCAGGTCCTCCGCAGCCGCCCACTCGGTCAGCGAGGCCGTGTCCGGATGGTGCCGCACATGCTGGTACCGGTCGGTGACCATCGCGCCGCGCCTGTTCCAGCGCCTGCGTCCGATGATGTGGATCTCCCTGGCCAGGAACGCGTTGGCGGTGCGCACCACCGAGCCGATGTTGAAGTCGTGGCCCCAGTTCTCCACGGCCACATGGAACCCGTGCCTGCGGGTGTCCAGATCGGCGACGATCGCCTCGCGGGTCCAGTAGCGGTACCGGTCCACGACATTGCGGCGGTCGCCCGCGGCCAGCAGTTCGGGGTCGTAGCGCTCGCCCTGCGGCCAGGGCAGCGGGTGGGGGCCGACGCCGACCTCGGGGGCGTAACCCTCGTCGTACTGCAGCGGTTCTTCGGTGGTGCTCACCCGACGAGCGTACGGGGCTGTTCCTCGCTTCGGCGCCGCAGCTGGGACGGAATGGCACTGCCGGCCAGCAGCCGGTCCCTTCTGCGCACCACCAGGGCGCCGAGGCCGATCAGGAAGCCGGTCGGCAGGAACACGGCGTCCGCCGCGATCATCGCCAGCGAGAAGAACGGCAGCCCCAGCAGTACGGCGATGCCGGCGTGCTCGAGCATCATGATCACCAACAGCACGTTCTTGACGCGCCGGTTGAACAGGGTGAAGGGGAAGGCCACCTGCACGATGACGGTGCCGTAGGTGAGCAGCATGACCACCACCCCGCCGGACGCGAGGAGCCCGGAGAGCGCCGGCCAGGGAGCGAAGTAGTCCAGCTTGAGCGGGTAGTACAGGGCGGTGCCGTCCTGCCAGCGTGAACCCTGGATCTTGTACCAGCCGGCGGTCGCGTAGATCACGCAGACCTCGGCCATGATCACGGCGAGGGCGGCGTTGTGGACGAGGTTCGCCAGGACGTCCAGCAAGGTGCGGGGCTCGCTGTCCGGCGCGTAGCGGTTCACGGCCCACCACAGGCCCTGTGCCGTCCACACGCCCCACAACAGGACCAGGATCCATGATTCCCCGCCGGCTCTGCCCACGATCGTTTCCACGAAGAGCAGGGCGCCCAGCACGGTCCACAGGACCGGGCCCGTACGGTCCCTCGCGGAAGGGCGTGCCGCACGCCGCGCGTCCAGGGACCAGACCTGTGCGCAGCGCGTCATCACCAGGTAGACGGCCATGAGGTGGACGACGTTGTCGCCACCGTCGCCCACGAAGATCGACCGGTTCTGCAGGGACAGCACACCGATCATGAACAGCACGGACACCGCGCGGGTGTGCCAGCCGAGCACCATGAGCAGGCTGGACAGCACACCGACGCCGTAGACGACTTCGAACCACAGGGTGCTGTCGGACCACAGGAGCACGCTGAACGCCTCGTTGTCCGCGATCAGCTCCTTGCCCATTTCCCAGCTCCACGGACCGTCGGGTCCGTAGAGGTCGTGCCGGTGGGGGAACTCGGACAGCAGGAACAGCAGCCAGGTCGCACCGAAACCGATCCGGACGACGGCGCTCTGATACGGGCCGAGTGCCGTGGCGGTGACGCGCTGAACGGCGCGGGCGAGCCTGCGCTCCTGGGCCTGCTTCACCGCGCCGCCTCCGTCCGGCCGGTGGCGCGGTCCTTGTTCTGCGCGCCTCCGGGCAGATCCGCCGCGGTGACCGTCCACCACGGCAGCTCGCGGTGGACGGGCCGGGTGTCGATCTTCTCGTCGCTCCACCGAGGGGCCTCGATCGATGTCGTCGAGGCGCGGAGCTGGATGCGTTCGACGGGACCACCGAGGTCGTGCCGCTCGAGGCGCAGCATGACGATGCGGCGGATGTAGGTCTCCGAGAGCCGGCCGCGCAGCCCACTGGGACTGTCACCGGTGTCGTGGGAGCCCACGTAGAAGTCCCAGGCCCGGCGGAGCTGGTTCTGGTGGAGATGGCTCGGGAGAGGGTTGCCGCGGATCGCCGCACCGTCCTCCGCAGACAGGTCGATCCAGTCGCTGGTGCGGCGGCTGCCGTCGTCGGTCGTGTACTGGGCACGCACCTGAACGGCGATGTTCTGCTGGAGCGGGTTGGGAGCGAAGAGCTTCCAGTTCTGCTCGAACTCGGGATAGACCCACAAGTCCACCACCTCGCCGTGCTGCTTCGTCACGGTGTTGGACGGGGCGACATGGAGGAAGACCATCGCCAGGTGGGTGCATGCGACCGCCGCGATCAGCGCGAGTGAGACGGCCGCCGCCACCTGGTACGGGAGGGACAGTCCGGCCATTCCTCCGCCGGAGGCTGTCGGCTCCGGCGGAGCGGGGGCGGCGCTGGCGGAGTCGGCAGGGCCCTGCTGACCGGGAGGTTCCGCAGGGGCTGCGGGCCCCGGAACCTCCGCATGACCTGCTGGGATGCCAGGAGGAGGCCGGAGCCGGGCTATCGGCCAGCTCTCACGGCGGTCGTCCGGACGGCCGTCTTCCGGCTGCCGGGCGGGGGGAAGCGGAGGCGTTCCGGCGCCCGGAAAACCGGTGCCTTTGCCTTCCTCGTCCTCGTAGGAGTCCATCCCCGCCCCGATCCCCGTCGGTCACCTCGGTTATCCACAGGGTTGACACCCTACGGGCCGCCGACCGACCATTGAAGCCGATGAACCGAACGATCGGTCGGTAGGGGAGTCCGGATGACGGCAGTGACTGCGGATGCGTATGAGGCGGCGTTCGACGCTGCCGTGGCCGCCGACGAGCGGATCGAGCCTCGTGACTGGATGCCGGAGGCGTACCGCGCGACGCTGGTCCGCCAGATGGCCCAGCACGCGCACTCGGAAATCATCGGGATGCAGCCCGAGGCGAACTGGATCACGCGTGCGCCGTCGCTGCGCCGCAAGGCGATCCTGATGGCCAAGGTCCAGGACGAAGCCGGCCACGGCCTCTACCTGTACAGCGCCGCCGAGACGCTGGGCACCAGCCGCGACGAACTGCTCGACAAGCTCCACACCGGCCGCCAGAAGTACTCCTCGATCTTCAACTACCCCACGCTGACCTGGGCCGACGTCGGCGCGATCGGATGGCTTGTGGACGGGGCGGCGATCACCAACCAGGTGCCGCTCTGCCGCTGCTCCTACGGGCCCTACGCCCGTGCCATGGTGCGGATCTGCAAGGAGGAGTCGTTCCACCAGCGTCAGGGTTACGAGCTGCTGCTCACCCTGTCCCGCGGGACGCCCGAGCAGCACGCGATGGCGCAGGACGCCGTGGACCGCTGGTGGTGGCCGTCGCTGATGATGTTCGGCCCGCCGGACGACGCCTCGGCACACTCGGCACAGTCCATGGCCTGGAAGATCAAGCGGCATTCGAACGACGAGCTGCGCCAGCGCTTCGTGGACATCTGTGTTCCCCAGGCCGAGTCACTGGGTCTCACCCTCCCCGACCCGGATCTGCGGTGGAACGAGGAGCGCGGGCACCACGACTTCGGCGCCATCGACTGGGCGGAGTTCCAGGCCGTCCTCAAGGGCAACGGCCCCTGCAACGAACAGCGGATCAACCAGCGCCGGCGAGCTCACGAAGAGGGAGCCTGGGTCAGGGACGCCGCCGCCGCTTACGCGGAGAAGCACCAGCCAGCACAGCACACCGAGTCCGTGGAGGCGACGGCATGAGCAGCTCGACCGAATGGCCGCTGTGGGAGGTCTTCGTGCGCTCGCGCCGTGGGCTGTCCCACACCCACGCGGGAAGCCTTCACGCGCCGGACGCGGAGATGGCCCTGCGCAACGCCCGCGATCTCTACACCCGGCGCAGCGAGGGCGTCTCGATCTGGGTGGTGCCCTCCACCTCGATCACCGCCTCCTCACCGGACGAGAAGGACCCCTTCTTCGAACCGTCCGCCGACAAGCCGTACCGGCACCCCACCTTCTACGAGATCCCGGAAGGGGTGAAGCACCTGTGAGCGCGACGCCGACGGCTGAGCCCGTCCCGACGGTGACCTCGAGCACGGAGCCCACCGCTTCAGGCGTGCCCGCCGCCGCGGCCCTGGCGCTCGGCGACGACGCCCTGGTGCTCTCCCACAGGCTGGGGGAGTGGGCGGGGCACGCACCGGTCCTCGAGGAGGAGGTCGCCCTCGCCAACATCGCCCTCGACCTGTTGGGGCAGGCGCGCGTGCTGCTGTCCCTCGTGGGCGACGAGGACGAGCTGGCGTTCCTGCGTGAAGAGCGCTCCTTCCGTAATCTCCAGCTGGTCGAGCAGCCGAACGGCGACTTCGCGCACACCATCGCCCGCCAGTTCTACTTCTCCGTCCACCAGCACCTTCTCTACGGGCAGCTGGCGGTCACAGACGGCCCGTTCGCCGGGCTGGCCGCCAAGGCCGTCAAGGAGGTTGCCTACCACCAGGACCACGCCGAGCACTGGATCGCCCGGCTCGGCGACGGTACGGCGGAGAGCCACGAGCGGATGCAGCGTGCCTGTGATGCGCTCTGGGGGTTCACGGGTGAGATGTTCGAGCCGGTGGACGGCCTCGAGGTGGACCTGATGGCCCTCGAAGCCCGCTGGCTCGAGCGCGTCACGGCCGTTCTCGAGCGCGCCACGCTCACCGTTCCCTCCGGAGCCCGCACGGGCGCCTGGTCGGCCGGAGCAGGGCGCCAGGGCCTCCACACCGAGTCGTTCGGGCGGATGCTCGCCGAGATGCAGCACCTGCACCGCAGCCACCCGGGGGCGTCATGGTGACGGGAACAGCCGGGAAGACCGGGGCCGATACGGCGCTGGAGGCGGAGCTGCGCAGGCTGGCGGGTTCGGTGCCCGACCCGGAACTGCCGGTGCTCACTCTTGAGGATCTCGGTGTCGTCCGCGGCGTGCGCCTGCTCGGCCCCACCAGTGTCGAGGTCGATCTGACACCGACGTACACAGGGTGTCCGGCCATCGAGGCGATGACGTCGGACATAGAGCAGGTTCTCCGCGCACACGGGATGACGGAGGTCTCCGTCGTCAAGGTCCTCTCCCCGGCCTGGTCGACCGACGACATCAGCGCCGAAGGACGCCGGAAGCTCGACGAGTTCGGCATAGCACCGCCCCGTGCCCACGCGGCGGACGGGCCCGTGCCGCTCACGCTCTCGGTGCGCTGCCCGCACTGCGGCTCCACCGACACGGAACTGCTGAGCAGGTTCTCCTCCACGGCCTGCAAGGCCCTGCGCAGGTGCGTCACCTGTCGCGAACCGTTCGACCACTTCAAGGAGTTGTAGATGTTCCATCCGCTCCGGGTCAGCACGGTCGAACGGCTCACGGACGACTCGGTGGCTGTCACCTTCGACGTACCGCTCGAACTGCGCGAGACCTTCCGGCACACCCCCGGCCAGCACATCGCGCTGCGCCGGCTCGTCGACGGTGCGGAGATCCGCCGCACGTACTCGATCTGCTCCCCGGCCGCTCCGGCCGGCGAAGCCCCCGTGCTCCGTGTCGGGATCCGGCTGGTCGACGGCGGCGAGTTCTCCACGTATGCCCTCAAGGAGCTGTCCGTCGGTGACGTCGTCGACGTCATGCCGCCGGCAGGCCGGTTCCTGTTCCCGCCGCGGCCGGGCCACTTCGCGGCGGTGGTGGGCGGCAGCGGCATCACACCGGTGCTGTCGATGGCCGCCACACTGCTGGCGACCGAGCCCGAGGCCCGCTTCTGCCTCATCCGCAGCGACCGCACCGCGGCTTCGACGATGTTCCTCGAAGAGGTGGCGGATCTGAAGGACCGCTTCCCGGACCGCTTCCAACTTGTCACCGTGCTCTCCCGCGAGGAGCAGCAGGCGGGTCTGCCGTCGGGCAGGCTCGACCAGCAGCGGCTCACCGGTCTTCTTCCCGCGCTGCTTCCGGTCGCGGAAGTGGACGGGTGGTTCCTCTGCGGGCCGTTCGGACTGGTCACCGCCGCTGAACGTGCGCTGCGCGGGCTCGGAGTGGACCGCGGTCGCATCCACCAGGAGATCTTCCACGTCGACGACGGCTCCGCACCGACGCGCGCCGCGATGGCCGCGCCTGCCCACGCCTCCCTCACCGCGACGCTCGACGGCCGGTCGGGGAGCTGGCCGGTACAGGAAGGGGAGTCCCTCCTGGAGACGGTGCTCCGCAGCAGGGCGGACGCCCCGTACGCCTGCAAGGGCGGCGTGTGCGGTACGTGCCGGGCGTTCCTGGTGTCGGGCGAGGTCCGTATGGACCGCAACTTCGCACTGGAGCCGGAGGAGACAGAAGCCGGCTATGTCCTGGCCTGCCAGTCCCATCCCGCCACGGCGAAGGTGGAGTTGGACTTCGACCGCTGACAACCCGCACAGCTGAGAAGCCGGTACAGCTGAGAAGGTCTGTACTGCTGAGGAGTCTGTACCGCTGAGGAGTCTGTACCGCTGAGGGGAGTCCGTGCCGCTGAGGGGAGCCTGTGCCGCTGCCACCAGCGGGCAAACCGCTGACACAGCGCAAAGGCGCGCGTCGCCGGCCGGCCCGGAAGACCATCGACCGTGTTCTCCCGGGCTCCGCGCCCATTCCCTTCCTGCCCGGCCTGACCTATCTTGACGGTCCGTCAGATACGGCGGTCGTTGGAAGGAGCGGGCAGTGGACTTCACCTTCACCGAGGAACACCTGGCAGCCGCAGAGGCGGCGAAGGCCGTTTTCTCGGCTGTGGCGCCCGACGCGGTACCGAGCCCCGCGATGACCGCCGGTGCGGTCGCCGAGGACTTCGACCGTGTGCTGTGGGCCCGGCTTGCCGACTCCGGCCTGCTGGGGCTGATGCTGTCGCGGGAGCACGACGGCGCCGGTCTCGATCCCATCGCGCTCTGCCTGGTGCTGCGCGAGTCCGCCAAGGTACTGGCGCGCGTGCCGCTGCTGGAGACGAGCGCCGTCGCCATGACCGTGGAGCGCTACGGCAGTGCCGCGCTCCGGGAAGAGGTCCTCCCCCGCGTCGGGAACGGCGGTCTTGTGCTCACGGCCGGAGCCAGCGGACGCACAGGCCACGACGCCGCCGAGCTCGCCGTCACCGCACACCGTCAGGCCGGGTCAACAGGCGACTGGATCCTCGACGGGGCTCAGACCGCGGTGCCCTGGGCACAGTGCGCGGACCTTGTCGCCGTCCCCGCCCACACAGGTGGCGGCAGGCCGGTCCTCGCCCTCGTCCCTCGGATCCACGACGGCCTCGCCCTGGCCGAGCAGATCTCCACCAACGGCGAGCGCCTGGCGGAGGTCCGCCTCGACGGTGTACGGATCGACGAGAACCGTCTGATCGACGACGAGCAGGCCTGGGAGTTTCTCCGCGGCCTTCTCGCCACGGGCACCTGCGCCTTGGCGCTCGGCCTCGGGGAGCAGGTGCTGGCCATGACCGGCGAATACACCGGCAGGCGTGAGCAGTTCGGCTTCCCGGTGGCCACTTTCCAGGCCGTGGCCGTGCAGGCAGCCGACCGGTACATGGACCTGCGCGCCATGGAGGCCACCCTCTGGCAGGCCGCCTGGCGGATCGGCACCGGCTCCGGCGGAGCGCTGCCGCCCGCCGGCGACATCGCGGTGGCCAAGATCTGGGCGTCGGAAGGGGTGAGGCGCGTGGTCCAGACCGCTCAGCATCTGCACGGCGGGTTCGGCGCGGACGTCGACTATCCGCTCCACCGCTACCACGCCTGGGCAAAGCAGCTCGAGCTCTCCCTCGGTCCCGCCGCCGCTCATGAGGAGGCTCTGGGCGACCTTCTCGCCGCCCATCCGCTCGACTAGCGCCCGGTGGGCGGCCGACCGCGTGCCCGCCGGGGCCGCGGGCGGTCAGAGCACGAAGGCGGGGCTGCCGTTCTCGGCGACCATGGGGCGTCCCGCCCCGTCCCAGGCGAGCATGCCCCCGTCGACGTTCACCGCGTCGAGGCCCTGCTGCACCAGATACTGCGTCACCTGCGCGGAGCGACCGCCGACCCGGCACATCACAAAGGCGCGGCGCCCGTCGGCCAGCGCCTCCGTCACCTGCCCGAACCGGGCCACGAAGTCGCTCATCGGCACGTGCAGCGCGCCTTCGACATGCCCGGCAGCCCACTCGTCGGCCTCCCGGACGTCCAGCACCAGGGCGTCGTCCGGTACCGCCGTGGCTTCCACGGAGGGCAGCGGGGCGAAGTTCATGAGTGATGCCTTCTCTCTTTCGTGTGGGGGCCGGCCCTCGTACCGCAGCGGTCCGGTGCGGGATCCCGACTGCCGAGGGCTCCGGAAAACCTACTGCACGAGCGCGGCGAGTTCGGCCTCACGCTCGGCCACCTGCGCCAGCAGCTGCTCGGCGATCTCCTCCAGCAGCCGGTCCGGATCATCGGGCGCCATCCGCAGCATCGCGCCGATCGCGCTTTCCTCCAGCTCCCGTGCGACCACGGTCAGAAGCTCCTTGCGCTGGGCCAGCCACTCGAGCCGGGCGTAGAGCTCCTCGCGCTCACTGGGACGCGGTGCGGCCGGCGCGGGGCCGGCGGCCCATTCCTCCGCCAGCTCCCTCAGCTTCGCCGCGTCACCGAGACCGTAGGCGGCGTTCACACGCGCGATGAACTCGTCGCGTCGCGCCCGCTCCGTCTCGTCCTGTGCCAGGTCGGGGTGCGCCTTGCGGGCCAGCTCACGGTAGAGCTTGCGTGCCTCTTCGCTCGGCCGGACCCGCTTCGGCGCCTGTACGGGCTGATCGGTGAGCATCGCCGCGGCCTCGGGGGAGAGGCCCTCGGAGTCCATCCAGTCATGGAACAGCTCGTCGACGCCGGGCATCGGAAGCACCAGGGCCCGTGCCTCCTGCGCCTTCCGCAGATCCTCCGGATCACCGCTGCGTGCCGCCCGGGCTTCCGCGATCTGCGCGTCGAGCTCGTCCAGCCGCGCGTACATCGGCCCGAGCTTCTGGTGGTGCAGCCGGGAAAAGTTCTCCACCTCGACCCGGAAGGTCTCCACCGCGATCTCGAACTCGATCAGCGCGTGCTCCGCCGCCCCCACTGCCTTCGCCAGCCTGGCCTCGGGCCGGTCCTGCTCGCCGGTCTGTGCGGCATGCCGCACAGACTGGTCGTCGTCGTTGTGGGTCGTCGGTCCCCCGGCGGCATCCTGAGTCACCGCTCCAGCCTACGGGCGTGGCCGGCCCCGTTGTCACACACCCAGCTCAGCGGCTGTCCGACCACTCTTGATGGCGGTCAGCAGGTCCGCGTGGTCCGCTTCCGTACGGTCCGCGTACGTCACCGCGAACGCGGCAACCGCCTCGTCGAGCTCCTCGCTCCTGCCGCAGTACCCGGCGAGCAGCCGCGGATCGGCGCTGTGGGCATGGGCACGGGCGAGCAGCGCCCCCGTCATCCGGCCGTAGTCGTCGAGCTGGTCGGAGGTGAGAGCCGCGGGGTCGACACTCCCCTTGCGATTCCTGAACTGCCGCACCTGGAAGGGGCGACCTTCCACCGTCGTCCAGCCCAGCAGGCTGTCGCTGACGACCTGCATCCGCTTCTGCCCCTGCACCACCCGGCGCCCCTCGTGCTCCGGGTCCGGTGCCGGGAAGCCGACGGACGTCAGGTGAGGGAGGAGCGCCGAGGCACGGGCCTCCTTCACCTGCAGCACCAACGGATCGCCGCGGTGGTCGAGGAGGAGCACCACATACGAGCGCGTCCCCACGCTTCCGGTCCCCACCACGCGGAAGGCCACGTCGTGTATCGCGTAGCGGGCGAGCAGCGGACGACGGTCCTCCGCGACGGTGGTCAGATACTCCCCGAGCGAGGCCGCGACCGCTGCCGCCTCCTCGTCCGACACGCGGCGCAGGACCGGCGGGGCGTCCACGAAGCGACGCCCGCCGGCATCGTCGCCCTCCCCCACGACCTCGGTCGACCTGGCCGCGAAACGCGCACTCGTGTTGTTGCGGGCCTTTGCCGCGACCCGCTCCAGCGTACCCAGGAGATCCCGCGCGTCCGTGTGCGAGACGAGCTCTTCGTCGGCGATGGCGTTCCACGCGTCCAGGGCCGGCAGCTTGGCCAGCAACCGCATGGTCCGGCGATAGGCGCCCACGGCGTCGAAGGCCGCCGCGCGGCAGGAGTCCTCACTGCCGCCCGCCACGCGGCCCGCCAGCACCAGCGACACCGCAAGCCGCTTGAGGTCCCACTCCCAGGGGCCGACGACGGTCTCGTCGAAATCGTTGAGGTCCATCACGAGCCGGCCACGGGCGTCTCCGTAGAGGCCGAAGTTCGCGGCGTGCGCGTCACCACATATCTGTGCGGCGATACCGGTGACCGGGGTGCCCACCAGATCGTGGGCCATCAGACCGGCCGCGCCCCGCAGGAACGCGAACGGGGAGGCCGCCATCCGTCCCACCCGTATCGGAGTGAGCTCCGGCACTCGTCCGCGGCTCGACTCCTCCACCGCCTGCACGGCGTCCGGGCGCCCCACCGGGGGCTGGAGCTGGTCGTGCGAGGACCGTGACACCTTCTTACGAAGCGCCTTGCCGGCGTCCTTCGGAGAGGTCACGCCCGACGCCCTGCGGGGTGCGAACCCCGCCACCACGGGAATACGCGGACACGGCACCCCGACGGAACCGCGGGAGGCCGCGCCGCCTTGGCTCTCCCGGCCGGGCTCCGTCGGCTGCTCCGACACCGTCGCCATGGTTTCACTCATGCCCGCGGCCTCCCCCGGCGACGTGCGCCATCAACATCAAGTGCCCTGACGGTACCGCCGTGTCCCGACGGCCGTCTGCCCCTGTGGAAAACCCCGGTACAAGCCGCGCAGCCAGGGCGGAACCGATCCCGATCAGTCGCCGGCCGGCGGACGTTCCACGTGAAACATCAGCGGTGGCCCCGGCGTACCGACGTACGCGCCCGACCCGCTCCGAGGCATGAGAAAAGGGCCCCCACCAGGACTTTCGTCCGGTGGAGACCCTTCTCCGCTGTGCGCGAGGGGGGAGTTGAACCCCCACGCCCTTTCGGGCACTGGAACCTGAATCCAGCGCGTCTGCCTATTCCGCCACCCGCGCATTGGGTGTTGTGCTCGAGTGCCTCACCTGTTCGGTGCGACCCCCTGGCGACATGCAGAAGATTAGCACGCTGCACAGGGTGGATTCACATCCGTTTGTTTGGGTGGCCCGGTGAACGAACAGGGAACGAAGCGAGCGGTCGGGGGAACGAACGGCGGCGCCCCCCACTCCTCCTGTATGCACCCCGGGTGCGGGACACTGTCAGGAGGCCGCCTCTACGATCCGGTGTGAGAGGTGACACTCATCGACGGGGCAGACAAGGGGAACCAGCCGATTTCCCGACGCGTGGATACGATCAGTAAGCAGTACCAGGACGACAGCAACGGAGGAGGTGCCCCATGGGAGTCCTGAAGCGTTTCGAGCAGCGTCTCGAAGGTCTGGTCAACGGCACCTTCGCCAAGGTGTTCAAGTCCGAGGTCCAGCCTGTCGAGATCGCGGGCGCCCTCCAGCGGGAGTGCGACAACAACGCGACGATCTGGAACCGCGAACGGACCGTCGTCCCCAACGATTTCATCGTCGAGCTCAGCGCGCCCGACTTCGAGCGCCTGAGCCCGTACTCGGGCCAGCTCGGCGACGAGCTCTCCGGCCTGGTCCGTGACTACGCCAAGCAGCAGCGCTACACCTTCATGGGCCCGATCAAGGTCCACCTCGAGAAGGCGGACGACCTCGACACGGGTCTGTACCGGGTACGCAGCCGCACACTGGCGTCGAGTACGTCACAGGCCCCCGGAGGCAGGCCCGGCGGAGGCCCCCAGGCAGTGGCCGGCCCCGCCGGCGGCTACGGTTACCCTCCAGCCGGTGCTCCTCCCATGCCGGCCGCACCACCTCCCGGCATGGCCGCGGGTCCGCGTCCCGGCCCCGCTGCGGGCCAGCGCGCAGCAGGCCCGGGCGCCATGCCGAACGCACAAGTACGACGCTGGATCGAGATCAATGGCACCCGCCATCAGATCTCCCGCCCGACGCTGGTGCTGGGTCGCAGCACCGACGCCGATGTGCGGATCGACGACCCCGGCGTATCGCGCCGGCACTGTGAGATCCGGACCGGAACGCCCTCGACGATCCAGGATCTCGGGTCCACCAACGGCATCGTGGTGGACGGGCAGCACACCACCCGCGCTACGCTCCGCGACGGCTCGCGGATCGTCGTGGGCAGCACCACCATCGTTTACCGGCAAGCCGAAGGGTGAAGCGGGGGCAATGTCAGAGCTGACCCTGACGGTCATGCGGCTAGGTTTCCTGGCCGTTCTGTGGCTGTTCGTCATCGTGGCCGTCCAGGTCATTCGCAGCGATCTGTTCGGTACGCGGGTGACGCAGCGCGGTTCGCGCCGCGGCGCCGACGCGCGTCCGCAGCAGCCGCGCCAGAACGCCGCGCCGCCGCAGCAGCGCCAACAGGCCGGCGGCCGCCAGCGGCGTGGAGCGCCGACGAAGCTGGTCGTGTCCGAAGGCACACTCACAGGCACCACCGTCGCCCTCCAGGGCCAGACCATCACCCTGGGCCGGGCGCACGACTCCACGATCGTGCTGGACGACGACTACGCGTCCAGCAGGCATGCCAGGATCTACCCGGACCGTGACGGCCAGTGGATCGTCGAGGATCTCGGGTCCACCAACGGCACATATCTCGACCGGACCCGACTCACCACCCCGACACCGATTCCGCTGGGCGCGCCGATCCGCATCGGCAAGACCGTCATCGAGCTGCGGAAGTAGTACGACAATGAGCGAGCGGAGCGAGCGAGCCGCAGCGGTCCCCACCGGCGACCGGCACGGGCTCCCGACCGGAGGGTGGGCAGTGTGGCTCGAGACCGGCTGGCGCGACAGTCGACCGGCGAGCCGACGGGTGAGGTGCGCATGAGTCTTTCTCTGCGTTTCGCCGCCGGATCGCACAAAGGCATGATCCGCGAGGGCAACGAGGACTCCGGTTACGCCGGCCCCCGTCTGCTGGCCATCGCCGACGGCATGGGTGGCCAGGCGGCCGGCGAGGTCGCCTCCTCCGAGGTCATCTCCACGCTGGTCACCCTCGACGACGACGTGCCCGGCTCCGACATCCTCACCTCGCTCGGCACCGCCGTTCAGCGTGCCAACGACCAGCTCCGGATGATGGTCGAGGAGGACCCGCAGCTCGAGGGCATGGGCACCACGCTCACCGCCCTGCTGTGGACGGGCCAGCGGCTCGGCCTCGTCCACGTCGGCGACTCCCGCGCGTACCTGCTGCGCGACGGCGTGCTGACGCAGATCACCCAGGACCACACCTGGGTACAGCGGCTCGTGGACGAGGGCCGGATCACCGAAGAGGAAGCCACCACCCACCCGCAGCGCTCCCTGCTGATGCGCGCGCTCGGTAGCGGCGACCATGTGGAGCCCGACCTCTCCATCCGCGAGGTCCGCGCCGGTGACCGCTACCTGATCTGCTCCGACGGGCTGTCCGGCGTCGTCTCCCACCAGACCATGGAGGAGACGCTCGCCAGCTACCAGGGCCCGCAGGAGACCGTGCAGGACCTGATCCAGCTCGCCCTGCGCGGCGGCGGTCCCGACAACATCACCTGCATCGTCGCCGACGTCCTCGACACCGACTCGGGCGACACCCTGGCCGGGCAGCTCAGCGACACCCCCGTCGTCGTCGGCGCGGTCGCCGAGAACCAGCACCAGCTGAACGACGGCGGCGCCATGCAGACGCCGGCCGGCCGCGCCGCGGGACTGGGACGTCCCTCCGCGCCGGAGGCCCCCAACGGGAGTTTCGGCCCGCCCGGATCCGGCGACGGCGGCTACGGCGGCATGCCCCCCGAGGGCAGCTTCGGCGCCTACACGGACGACGACTTCGTCAAGCGCGGAGGCCGTAAGTGGCTGAAGCGCTCGCTGTACACCGTGCTCGCGCTGGCGGTCCTCGGCGGCGGTCTGTACGGCGGCTACCGCTGGACGCAGACCCAGTACTACGTGGGCACCAAGGGCGAGCACGTAGCCCTGTACCGCGGCATCAGCCAGGACCTCGCCTGGCTCTCGCTCTCGGAGGTCGAGAAGGACCACCCCGAGATCGAACTCAAGTACCTACCGCCCTACCAGCGCAAGCAGGTCGAGGCGACGATCACCGAGGACAGCCTCGTCACGGCCCGCGCGAAGATCGACGAGCTCGCCAAGCAGGCAGGCGCCTGCAAGAAGAACGAGGAGCGGCGCGAGGCGGCCGATCGCGCGAGCACCCCGCCTCCCGGCGAGGGCGAGGCCGGCGGCACCGCCGGCACGCCCACTACCCAGGACGCACAGACCAAGCCGACCGCAGCCTCTCCCTCCCCGGGTCCCACCCTCTCGGAGGAGGAGCAGAAGCTGGCCTCGAACTGCGGCAAGCAGTAATCGTCCGTAGGGGGCCTTCTCCACCATGAGCGTTGTCACCAACACGACCACGATCGGCGCGATCGACGCACCGAGCCGGCGGAACACCGAGCTGATGCTGCTCGGTTTCGCCGTCGCCATCCCGGTGTTCGCCTACATCAACGTCGGCCTCGCCCTCGACGGCGAGCTGCCGGCAGGCGTCCTCGGTTACGGCCTCGGCCTCGGCCTGCTCGCGGGCGTGGCCCACCTCGTGGTGCGCCGGTTCGCCAGGTACGCCGATCCGCTGATGCTGCCGCTGGCGACACTGCTGAACGGCCTCGGCCTGGTGCTCATCTGGCGGCTGGACCAGTCTCCCCGGCTCCTCGCGCGCAGCGACTTCGCCCCGCAGGCGACGAACCAGCTGATGTACTCGGCACTCGGCATCGCGCTGTTCGTCGGCGTGCTGCTGGTCATGAAGGACCACCGGGTCCTGCAGCGCTTCACGTACATCTCGATGGCGGTCTCCATCGTCCTGCTGCTGCTGCCGCTCGTCCCGGGGCTCGGCGCGGACGTCTTCGGCGCCAAGATCTGGATCCGGGTCGGCGGCTTCTCCATCCAGCCCGGTGAGTTCGCGAAGATCGTGATCGCGGTGTTCTTCTCCGGCTACCTGATGGTGAAGCGTGACGCGCTCGCCCTCGCCAGCCGCCGGTTCATGGGGCTCTATCTGCCGCGCGGTCGTGACCTCGGACCGATCCTCACGATCTGGGCGATGAGCCTGCTCATCCTGGTCTTCGAGAACGACCTCGGCACCTCGCTGCTGTTCTTCGGCATGTTCGTGATCATGCTGTACGTCGCCACCGAGCGGACCAGCTGGATCGTCATGGGTCTGCTGATGTCCGCGGGCGGAGCCGTCGTCGTCTCCTCGTTCGCCAGCCATGTCCAGTCCCGTGTGGCAGCGTGGCTCGACCCGTTCGGATGCCTGGAGACGGCCCCCGAAGGCTCGAACATGCTGAACGCCTGCGACCAGATGACCCAGGTGCTGATGTCGTTCGGCGCCGGTGGAACGCTGGGTACCGGCTGGGGACAGGGCAACTCCGACCTGATCGCCTTCGCCGCCAACTCCGACTTCATCTTCGCCACCGTCGGCGAAGAGCTCGGCCTGGCGGGCGTGATGGCGTTCCTGCTCCTGTACGGACTCATCATCGAGCGCGGTGTCCGCACGGCCCTCGCCGCGCGCGACCCGTTCGGAAAGCTCTTCGCGATCGGCCTCTCCGGCGCGTTCGCGCTCCAGGTCTTCGTCGTCGCGGGCGGTGTGATGGGCCTCATCCCGCTGACCGGTATGACGATGCCGTTCCTCGCGGCCGGTGGTTCGTCCGTGATCGCCAACTGGGCGCTGATCGGCATCCTGATCCGTATCAGCGACACCGCGCGCCGCCCCGCGCCTTCCCCCGCACCGTCCCCTGACGCCGAGATGACCCAGGTGGTCCGACCGTGAACAAGCCTCTGCGCCGGATCGCGATCTTCTGCGGAATCCTGGTCCTCGCCCTGATGATCCGGGACAACTGGCTCCAGTACGTCCGGGCCGACGAGCTCAACGCGAACAAGTACAACAAGCGCGTCGAGATCGAGCGCTACGCGCACGAACGCGGCAACATCATCGTCGACGGCAAGTCGATCACCGGCTCCGTCGAGACGGACGACAACTACTACAAGTACAAGCGGACCTACACCAACGGGCCCATGTGGGCTCCCGTGACGGGTTACGCCTCGCAGGTCTTCGGTGCCAATCAGCTCGAGAAGCTCGAGGACGGCATCCTCAGCGGCAATTCGGACCAGCTCTTCTTCGACCGCACGATGGCGATGTTCACCGGCGACAAGAAGAAGGGCGGCAACGCCGTCACCACCCTCAGCGGCAAGGCGCAGGAAGCGGCCTACAAGGGACTCGGCGACAAGAAGGGCGCCGTCGCGGCGATCGACCCGAAGACCGGCAAGATCCTCGCCCTGGCCTCCACCCCGTCGTACGATCCCTCGTCCTTCGCCGGCCGTCTGGAGAAGGACGGGAAGGCGTGGACAGCGCTGACCAACGACCCCGACAAGCCGATGCTCAACCGCGCGCTGCGCGAGACGTACCCGCCGGGCTCCACGTTCAAGGTGCTCACGGCTGCCGCGGCACTCGAATACGGTGCGGTCAAGGACATCAACGACCCGACGGAGACTCCGGAGCCGTACATCCTGCCGGGCACCCGCACCCCCATGGTCAACCACGCGAGTGGCTGCGAGAACGCCACCCTGAACAGGGCCATGGAGGTCTCCTGCAACTCCGTCTTCGCCAAGCTGGGCGATGACGTGAGCCGCGACAAGATGGTCGAGATGGCGGAGAAGTTCGGCTTCAACAACACGGAGATCGACACCCCGATCCGTGCCGCCGCCTCCGTCTACGACAAGAAGATGAGCCGGGACGGCAACGCGCAGTCCTCCATCGGCCAGTTCAACACCGCGGCCACCCCGCTGCAGATGGCGATGGTCACGGCGGCGATCGCCAACGACGGCAGGCTGATGAAGCCGTACATGGTCGACAAGCTGGTCTCCCCCGACTTGGACGTCATCCAGCAGAACGACCCTGAGGAGATGAGCCGGCCGATCTCCGCGGAGAACGCCCAGCTGCTCCAGCAGATGATGGAGAACGTCGTCGAGAACGGCACCGGCGGCAACGCCGCCATCGACGGCGTCAAGGTCGGCGGAAAGACCGGTACGGCGCAGCACGGTGAGAACAACAGCAAGAACCCGTACGCCTGGTTCATCTCGTACGCCAAGACCGACAACGGCTCACCGGTAGCCGTCGCGGTCGTCGTCGAGGACAGCAACGCCCGCCGTGACGACATCTCGGGTGGCGGCCTCGCGGCCCCGATCGCCAAGGCCGTGATGCAGGCGGTGCTGGGCGACAGGCAGTGACGAGGATCACTCCCGGCCTCCATACCTGCACATTGCGATACCGGTCGGGTATCAGCTGCCGATTGCGGGCGGATCAAGTACGGCGTGCCCGGTAGCCTTTGCGCGAAACAGCACACCGGAGGACCACACACGGGTGCGGTCGGGACTGACGGAGAGGGCTGGAACAGTTATGGAAGAGCCGCGTCGCCTCGGCGGCCGGTATGAACTGGGCTCGGTGCTCGGCCGTGGTGGCATGGCCGAGGTCTACCTCGCCCACGACACCCGGCTCGGCCGCACTGTCGCCGTGAAGACGCTGCGGGCCGACCTCGCCCGCGACCCGTCCTTCCAGGCCCGGTTCCGCCGTGAGGCCCAGTCTGCCGCCTCCCTCAACCACCCCGCGATCGTCGCTGTCTACGACACCGGCGAGGACATGGTGTACGACGGCGGCGCCGGCGGGTCCGGGGTCTCGATCCCGTACATCGTCATGGAGTACGTCGACGGCTCCACGCTGCGTGAGCTGCTTCACTCCGGCCGCAAGCTGCTGCCCGAGCGCACGCTCGAGATGACCGTGGGCATCCTCCAGGCGCTGGAGTACTCGCACCGCGCCGGGATCGTCCACCGTGACATCAAGCCGGCGAACGTCATGCTGACGCGCACCGGTCAGGTCAAGGTCATGGACTTCGGCATCGCCCGGGCCATGGGCGACTCCGGCATGACCATGACGCAGACGGCCGCCGTCATCGGCACCGCCCAGTACCTCTCCCCGGAGCAGGCCAAGGGCGAGCAGGTCGACGCCCGCTCGGACCTCTACTCCACCGGCTGCCTGCTCTACGAGCTCCTCACCGTGCGTCCCCCCTTCGTGGGCGACTCCCCGGTGGCGGTGGCCTACCAGCACGTACGGGAAGAGCCTCAGCCGCCGAGCAACTTCGACCCCGAGATCACGCCCGAGATGGACGCGATCGTGTTGAAGGCGCTCGTCAAGGACCCCGACTACCGCTACCAGTCCGCGGACGAGATGCGCGCGGACATCGAGGCGTGCCTCGACGGCCAGCCGGTCGCGGCCACGGCCGCGATGGGTGCGGTCGGCTACGGCGGCGGTTACGGGGACGACCAGCAGACCGCGGCGCTGCGCCAGGCCGACCCGGCCGGCCAGACGTCGATGCTGCCGCCCATGAACCCGGACGACGGCGGCTTCGGCTCCTACGACGACCGTCCGGACCGCCGCCGCCAGAAGAAGTCCAACACCTCGACGATCCTGCTGGTGCTCGCGGGCATCCTGGTGCTCGTCGGCGCGGTGCTGATCGGCAAGTCCCTCTTCGGTCCCACCGGCGGCACCGCAGAGGTGGACGTGCCGCGGCTGGTCGGCCTCACGATGAGCGACGCCCAGAGAGCGGCCGAGAACTCCAAGGTGGAGGTCTCCCAGGCCAGCACGGCGCGCTGCGACCAGCCGAAGGGCAGTATCTGCTCCCAGGACCCGGCGCCCCCGGAGAAGATGAACGAGGGCGAGACGATCCAGGTCGTCGTCTCGGAGGGCGCGCCGAAGGTCAAGGTCCCGGACGTCGTGGACAAGGACGTCGAATCCGCGACGGAGATCCTCGAAGCTGACAAGTTCGAGGTCGAGACGAAGGAAGTCGAGTCCGCGGAGGAGGAGCCCGGCACGGTCCTCGAGCAGACCCCCGAAGGCCGCTCCATGGCCGAGACCGGCGCGACGGTGACACTGACCGTCGCCAAGCAGGCCAAGCGGGACCTGCCCAACGTCGTCGACCAGCAGTTCGAACAGGCGAAGAACCAGCTCGAGCTGCTCGGGTTCGAGGTCGTCAGGGTCGACGTCGACTCGGACAAGCCGGCGAACCAGGTCGTCGCCCAGGACCCGCAGCCCGGCAAGGTGGCCAAGGGCAGCAAGGTCACCCTCCAGGTCTCCAAGGGCCCGGCCCAGACCCAGGTACCGGTCCCCGCCCAGATCCTTGGCAAGCGGGTCGGTGAGGCGAAGCAGATCCTTGCCCAGGCCGGCTTCACCAACGTACAGGTCGCGCCCGGCAACCCGGGCGACGACAACGCGATCGTCACCGGCTCCAATCCTCCCCCCGGCACTCCCGCCGACCCGGCCACCACACCGATCGTCCTCACGACGATCGGTGGTGACGGCGGCAACGGCGGCAACGGGAACGGCGGCAACGACGGCGGCGGCTTCTTCGGCGGAATCGGCGGCGACGACTGACGCCCGCCTCCGCGAACGGCAAGCAGTGAGCCCCGGCACCCCCAAGGGTGCCGGGGCTCACCCGCGTCCGGGGCGGTGGGAACCTAGCGCAGCTCCGCCGGAGGCGTGCGCTTCGCGTCGACCTTTTCCGTGCGCTCCAGCTCGCCCCACACGATGTACCGGTAGTCCGAGGTGTAGATCGGCGTGCACGTCGTCAGCGTGATGTAGCGGCCCGGCTTCGTCTTCCCGGACTCCTTCGGGACCGGCTGCAGGACCTCCACGTTGTACTTCGACGTCTTCGGCAGCGTCTTGTAGACCTTGTAGACGTACCAGGTGTCCTTGGTCTCGAAGACGACCGGATCACCGTTCTTGATCTTGTGGATGTTGTGGAACTTGGCTCCGTGCCCGTCCCTGTGCGCGGCCAGCGTGAAGTTGCCCTTGTCGTCCCAGGGGAGGGCCGACTTGATCGGCTCGGTGTAGTAACCGGCGATGCCGTTGTTGAGCTCCTTGGTGTTCGTGCCCTTCTTCACCAGGACCTCGTCGTCGCCCATCGCGGGTACGTGGAGGAAGCCGATGCCGTCCTTCGTGTCCAGCGCCCCGGGGCCGCTGTTCGCCCAGTCGTCGCGGATCCGGTCGCCCTGCCTGGACGACTCGCGGTCGGCCAGAACGTTGGTCCACCACAGCGAGTAGACGACGAAGAGCCCCAGCACCACACCCGCGGTGATCAGCAGCTCTCCGAAGACACTGATGGCGCCGGCGACCCGGCCTCGTGCACGTGCCACTGCACCTGTTCCCTGTCTTGAGGTGTCTCAGCCGACGAGCGCGTCGGGTTTGCCCTTGCTGCGCGGCCGTTCCTCGACCATCTTGCCCCACACGATCATTCGATATGTACTCGTGAATTCTGGGGTGCAGGTCGTCAATGTGATGTAACGGCCGGGCCCCTTGAACCCGGACTGCGCCGGTACAGGACTGATCACGCTCACGTTCGACGGCGAGGTCTGCGGAAGGATGTTCGCCATCTCGTACGTGTAGTACGTGTCCTGCGTCTCGACGACGATCGGATCTCCGGGCTCGAGGCGGTTGATGTACCGGAACGGCTCGCCGTGGGTGTTGCGGTGGCCCGCGACCGCGAAGTTGCCCTGTTTGTCCTCGGGCATCGCCGTCTTGAGCTTTCCCTCGCCGTAGTGGCCGACCATGCCCCGGTCGAGCACGCTCTGCTTGTCGATGCCCTCCGCGATCGGCACGACGACGTCCAGCTTGGGGATGTACATGATGGCGAATCCCTGACCGGGCTCGAACGCGTCGGGCTTGCGGCCGTTCGCCCAGTCGTCCTGGATCTTGTTCGCCGCCTTGTCGGCCTGTTGTCCGGCGAGCACGTTCGTCCACCACAGCTGGTAGGTGACGAACAGCAGCATCAATACGCCGAAGGTGATGAACAGTTCACCGATGGCACGGCTGGCGATGACCGCCGGGCTGTCCTTCGCGGCACGCGCCGCACGCCGGGCCTCGACCCGGGAGAGCGGCTTCCCCGGCTCCCCGGCCACCGGTGCCGCTGCCGGGGCGGAAGCGCGTCTGCGACCGCGGCCCTTGGCGGCGCGTCGCCGCTCGGCCCGCCCCGGACCCGGTGGTGTCTCCGCCGCACGGCGGGTGTCGGACGTGCGCAGGGCCACCGTCTCGTCGTCGGGCACAAGAATCGGGTCCGACACGGGGGTTCGCCGTTGTTCCTGCCCCGGCGCGGGCGCCTGTGCGGGCAAGGAGGCCGTGACAGGGTCCGCCGCCGCCCCGGGCGCGTACCAGTCGTGCGGGGGCTCCTCCGCGGCGTTCAGGGGCTGTTGGAGCGCCGCCCACTCCTGCGGCTCCGGCTCCTGCCGCTGTGGCCCGGCGGGCGCCGCCATGCCGGTGGCGCCGAAGTCCGGTGCCGCGTCGTCCGCTTCCGGCGGGATGTTCGTCGCCCGGAACCACGGTGAGCCCTGCCGGTCAGGAGGCAGGGGGTCCGTCAACGGGTCGTACGCGGGCTCCTGCCCCTCGGGGCCGTACCCGTACCGGCCCTCGTACTCGTATTCGTGCTCGTGCCCCGGGCGCACGGCGCTCACGCCAGAGCCTTGCCCACCACCGGTGCGAGTCCCGCCGAACGCCCGACAGCCCCGGCGTCGCCGCACTGCTCCAGCCAGTTGGCGAGCATCCGATGGCCGTGTTCGGTGAGAACCGACTCGGGGTGGAACTGCACGCCCTCGACCGGCAGTTCACGGTGGCGCAGCCCCATGATGATGCCGTCCGCCGTACGGGCCGTCACTTCCAGCTCGGCCGGGAACCGCGCCGGCTCCGCCGCCAGCGAGTGGTAGCGGGTCGCGATGAAGGGTGACGGCAGGCCCTCGAAGACGCCCGTGCCCTCGTGGGTGACCGGCGAGGTCTTGCCGTGCAGCAGCTCGGGGGCCCGGTCCACCACCCCGCCGTACGCGACGGCCATCGACTGCATGCCCAGGCACACGCCGAACACGGGCACTCCGGTGGCCGCGCAGTGCCGCACCATGTCGATGCACACGCCGGCCTCCTCGGGAGCGCCGGGACCGGGTGACAGCAGCACCCCGTCGAAGCCGTCCTGCGCGTGCTCGAGGGCGACCTCGTCGTTGCGCACCACCTCGCACTCCGCGCCGAGCTGGTACAGGTACTGGACGAGGTTGAAGACAAAGCTGTCGTAGTTGTCGACGACGAGAATGCGCGCGCTCATCGGGCTGCTCCCTCTCCGTCGACCGTCACGTCACCGAACGGGAGCAACGGTTCGGCCCACGGGAAGACGTACTGGAACAGCACGTAGACGACCGCCAGGACGAGCACGAGCGAGAGAGCCGCCCGCACCCACGCGTTGCCCGGCAGATGCCGCCAGATCCAGCCGTACATGCCGTCCCTTTCCGTTCGGTACGGCACCAGACTAAAGGGCCGCGGAGGCCTGTGGGTCAGCTGCGCAAAGCCGGTGGTTCGCCGTCGGTCACAGGGTGGGTCGCATCGAGGTGCGCCCAGACGACGAGACGGTGGCTGCTGCCCCACTCGGGCTCGCAGGTGGTGAGTGTCAGATAGCGCCCCGGCTCGTCGAAGGGTGCCGCCTCCCGCCGGAGCGGGCGGGGCACCGGTTCGATCACGCCGATGTCGTCGGGGACGGTCCGGTGGGGCCTGTTCGCGATGCGGTAGGTGAACCAGGTCGTACCGTCGGTGAGCACGACTTCGTCACCGGGACGCAGCTCCGGAAAATCCTTGAACGGGTCTCCGTGCGTACGACGGTGGCCCGCGACCGCGAAGTTGCCGGTGGCTCCGAGCCTGCCCGTGGAGGCGTAGTGCCCGAGCCCCTTCCTGAGCACCCCGGGCTCCGTGCCCTGGAGAACGGGCCGGTCCCAGTTCTTGCCGAACCGGGGGATGTACATGACCGCGAAGGGCTCACCTGGCTCGTACGCCGTGGCCGTCGGCCCGGGTGCGGGTGCACTGCCGGGCTCGGGCGCGTTCGCCGCCCAGTCGGCCCGCAGTCTGCCGATCTCGCCGGCCGTGGCCCTGTCGGCCTCGATCCCGGTCCAGAACAGCAGATGGACGACGAAAAGCACGATCAGGGCGCCGATGGTGATGCACAGCTCGCTGAAGGTCCTCACGAGCGCACGCACCGATATCGACACCGGCTCCCCCAAGCGCCACAGGCAGGCTTACCCGACGGGTTTCGCGTAGTGCAGATCCACTGTGCCGGAGTAGCCGGGGAGAGTCACGGTCTCGTTCTCGTCGACCTTCCAGCCGAGACCGTAGGCCTCCACGTACAGCTGGTAGTTCTGGATCGCGGGAGAGTCGGCGAGTGCCTTCTTGAGCACGTCCTGGTCACCGACGGCGGTGACCTTGTAGGGCGGTGAGTAGACCCGGCCCTGGAGGATCAGCGTGTTGCCCACGCAGCGCACGGCGCTGGTGGAGATCAGCCGCTGGTCCATGACGCGGATGCCCTTGGCGCCGCCCTGCCACAGGGCGTTGACGACGGCTTGCAGGTCCTGCTGGTGGATGACCAGGTCGTTGGCCTGCGGCTCCGGGTAGCCGGGGGCGGCCCGGGCGTCCGGCGGGGCGTCGTCGAGGGTGACGGTCAGGGCACTGCCTTTGAGGGGCTCCGTGCCCGCGGTCTTCTCCAGCGCCGCCAGCTTCGCGTCCTCGGCCTCGGTGGAGCCGTCGTCGCGCTGTGCGAGGGCGTCCACGTCGCCGCGCACGGCCGAGGTGGACTCCTCGAGGTCGCCGTTCTTCTCGCTGCGCTGCTTGATCAGGTCCGAGAGCCTCAGCAAGGAGTCGTCGGTGCGCAGGTCCGTACCCTTGGCGGTGTTGAAGCTGGTCACGAAGATCAGCCCCGCGAGGGCGAAAACGGCAGCCGTCAGCAGCCGGACCGGTCGCCACTTCGAGCGGCGAACGGGGCCTTGCGGGGAGTCGGCAGAATTGCTCAACGTACCCTTATCTCCTTCGGCACCGCGGAAGCACTACGCTAACGGACGCCCGGGGGCGGCAGTGGCCCCCCTGGCTCCGGCCCCGGCGCCAGCCACAGTTCCCTGCGCGGTAACGCAGCGCATCGACAGGAGAGTCCCTCGTGCCGAAGTCACGTATCCGCAAGAAGGCCGACTTCACGCCGCCTCCGGCCGCGAAGCAGGCGGCGACCATAAAGCTCACCAACCGCAGCTGGGTCGCGCCGGTGATGCTCGCCCTGTTCCTGATCGGACTCGCTTGGATCGTCCTGTTCTACGTGACCGAGGGCGACCTGCCGATCAAGAGCTTCGGCAACTGGAACATCGTCGCCGGCTTCGGTTTCATCGCCGCCGGGTTCGGCGTCTCCACCCAGTGGAAGTAGCTGCTCCGCAGCCGGGCACGGGGCCGGGTCCCCAGTTGTCCACACCGTTTTCCACAGGCCGGGGAAAAGGTCAGAAGATCTGTGGATAACTCTCGGCCCGTTGACGCCGATGTGACTGCGGCAGCCGGGCCGGTGAAGCGATCAGCCCCTTGTCTCTCCTGAAAAAACCCAGGTCAGGGACAAGGGGCACGCTTGTTCCACACACGATGCACAAGATCCGCCACACGCTGTGGACAACTCTGGGGAAAGCTCCACTCCCGTTGCTGTCAGGTCATGTGATGGCGGCGGTCCTGGCCACGACAGCGACGACGCTCAGGAGTAGGACCGCCGCGCAGACGGCGAGCTGCACGGCGTTGCGGCGCTTTCCCTGCGGTGCGTGCACCAGGCCGTACGCGATCACGACTCCGGCGACCAGGCCGCCGATGTGCGCCTGCCAGGCGATGTTCGCCCAGAAGAACGTGATGACCAGGTTGATCGCGATGAGCACCATGATCGGACGCAGGTCCTGCCGCAGCCTGCGCATCAGCACCACGGTGGCGCCGAGCAGGCCGTAAATCGCGCCGGAGGCGCCCAGCGACCCTTGGTCCGGCGTCTCGAGCAGATAGGTGAGGGCGCTGCCGGCCAGGCCCGAGATCAGGTAGAGCGCGAGGTAGCGCACCCGCCCGAGCGCCTCCTCCAGCGGGCCGCCCAGCCACCACAGCAGCAGCATGTTGAAGAAGATGTGCCACGCCTCCTGATGGAGGAACATCGCCGTGGCCAGGCGGTACCACTCGCCGTCCGCGACGCCCACGACCTCCGCGAGGCTACGGTCGTACGCGTAGCCGATCATCGTGAACCGGTGGACGAACTGGTCCTCGAGCCCGAGCGCCAGACCGAACATGGCGATGTTGAGGGCCAGGATGATCTTTGTCATCAGCCGTGGGTCTGCCGTGATCGCACCACCCGCGATGGTCCGCGGCCGGGTCGCGTTCGGGTGGTGTCCCGTACCGGAACCGGTGCGGACGCACTCCGGGCAGTGGAACCCGACAGACGCGTCGACCATGCAGTCCGTGCAGATCGGCCGCTCGCAACGGGTGCACGTGATGCCCGTCTCGCGGCCGGGGTGGCGGTAGCAACTGCGCAGGCCGTGGGCGTCCCCCGGCTCCTGCGGACCGCCTGGCGCCTGGTCCATGGGATCACCTCACCAATCTGGGCTCACGACGTCGCCCCGCCCATCCTTACGGATGGACGGGGCGCAAAGGTTCCCCTGGGGAAAACCGCCTGCGGCGGGCGTCAGCGCGTCTCGACGACGACGGACTCGATCACGACGTCGTTGACGGGCCGGTCGGTGCGCGGGTTCGTCTGGGTGCCCACGATCGCGTCGACGACCTTCTTGCCGGCGTCGGTGCTGACCTCACCGAAAATGGTGTGCTTGCGCGTCAGCCACGCGGTCGGGGCCACGGTGATGAAGAACTGGGAGCCGTTGGTCCCCGGACCGGCGTTGGCCATGGCCAGCAGGTACGGCTTGTCGAAGGCCAGGTCCGGGTGGAACTCGTCCTCGAACTCGTAGCCCGGGCCGCCCGTGCCGTTGCCCAGCGGGTCGCCGCCCTGAATCATGAAGCCGCTGATCACGCGGTGGAAGACCGTGCCGTCGTACAGCCTGTCCGTGGACTTCTTGCCGGTCGCCGGATTGACCCACTCCCTCTTGCCCTGCGCGAGCTCGACGAAGTTCTTGACCGTCTTGGGCGCGTGGTTCGGCAGAAGCCGGATCTCGATGTCGCCTTGGTTGGTCTTCAGGGTGGCGTAAAGCTGCTCGGCCACGATCTGCCTTCCGTAAGTCTTCTCTGACGTCTCCCGATCCTTGCACGGAAGAGCCGCTCACGGAGAAAGGCCGCCGGGTCGTCGCCCGAGCGGCACGCTTTGGGGGGATCCGTGGCATCGTCGTCCACAAGCTCCCGGCATGACCCGGATGCCCGCCCCGCATGCCGGGGCGGCGTTCAACGGGCATGATTTTCAATCGGGTGGAAAGGCGGGACTGTACCCCAACTGGGGACAACCCCGGTCACCCTCAGAACGCCACCGAGGAGGAGGATCCCGTGACCCGCATGGACAGCGTGCGCGCCGCGACCGGTACGGCGAAGGACAGCGTGCTGCACGCCGCGGACGTGGTGGCGCCTTACGCCGGCACGGCCAAGGACCAGGCCGCGCATTATGCGCACGAGGCCCGCGTACGGCTCGCGCCGAAGGTTTCGCAGGCCGCTACCGCGGCCCGTGTTCAGTACGGCAGTCGTGTCGCACCACACGTACCGCCGAAAGTCGATGTGGCCGCGCGCCGCGCAGCGGTACAGGCCAGGAGGGCCGCCCGTCAGGCGGCCGACTACACCGTCCCGCGTGTCGAGCACGCGATGGCCGTGGCTCAGCCCGTTCGTGAGGAGGCTACGGCCCGTTCGGCTGCCGCTCTGGCCGCGCTACGCGGTCAGGTGACGGCCAAGGAGATTCGGAAGCTTGTGAGGAAGCACGAGCGGCGGTCGAAGGCCGGTCGTCTCGCCAAGGGTCTCGCGGTCCTCGGCGTACTGGCCGGCGGGGCTTTCGCCGCTTGGAAGTGGTGGGACAAGCAGGCCAATCCCGACTGGCTGGTGGAACCGCCCGCTGCGACGGAGGTCTCCGACCGTGCCCCGCTGACGTCGGTCGACGGCAGCACCCAGGCCGGGCTGGACCCTGACGTCCAGGTGAAGCAGGACGAGGCCGAGGCGGGCGACGAGGACCGCCGCTGACGACTTGTCCGTCCTACGACAGGCGCCGGGAGTGGAGAACGCTCCCGGCGCCTCATGCTGCGAGGAGTGCGGGGCCGTCACCCTGGTCATTGCGCGCGGCCGCGAAATCGGCCGTGAGGACGACCGCGGAGTCTGCGGGGGCGTCCGCCGGGGACTCGGCGGGGACGGCCGCGAGGGTGCGGGAGACCGTGGCCGGCGCGGCAGAGACTTCGGCAGCACCGGTCGGAGCGGCACCGGAAGAGCTGTCGGCGACGTCGGCCGTGGTTGCGGCGGAGGAGCCGTCGGAGACGCCGGCCTGGGAGTCCGCGGAGGGGGCGGCCGAAGGAGCGGTCCGGTTGCCGGACCGAGTGTCGGCGCCTGTGGCGTTGCTCATCGACGGGCTGTCACCGAAGCGGGTGGTGGGCCTTGCCGCGTCGGCGGAGGCGGATGCTGCGGGGGACGGCACCGCGGGAACAGGTGCGGCTGCCGAGGAGACACCGGGTGACGCGGGGGCGCCGAACGCGCCTCCGTACGGTGCGACCGGGTACGCGCCGCTCCTGTCGAGCCCTGACAGATGCCGCACAGCGGGAGACGACCCGTGTGCCTCGGCGCTGATGCGCTGCTTCATCGTGGGTGGCAGCGACCGGTCGCGCACCGTCGGCGCCGGCCATGTGACTTCCCGCCTGGTCTGAGCCGGAACCGTCGCGCGCAGCGCCTTCGGACGGGCCGCGCCGGCCGGCTCCTCCGGGGACTGCGCGGCCGGCTGTGCCGTGGCGGCGGTCGCGGCGGTGGTGAACCC
Organism: Streptomyces kurssanovii; assembly: GCF_040677245.1. Classification (NCBI taxonomy): domain Bacteria; kingdom Bacillati; phylum Actinomycetota; class Actinomycetes; order Kitasatosporales; family Streptomycetaceae; genus Streptomyces; species Streptomyces kurssanovii. The sequence continues at coordinate 174,338 of NZ_JBFAQK010000002.1, read as the reverse complement.
CACCGAGGCAAGCAGAGCAAAGAACGCGGTGATGAACGCGTTCCACAGATTCCTGACCTTGAAGGTGGCCATGACCCCTCGCTTTCGGGTTGAGCGCTTTACATACCTTCCTCATGATGTGTACGCATTCCGAGAAGTGGGGGAGCGACGCCGCCGCTGCGCAGTTCTTCTGATGAACACCACTCGGATGGTCCAGCCCGCCGGGGAACAGCCTCCGAGTTGCGTACCCGCCCGAGGCCGTCCATGGGCTTCCTCCACCTCTCGCCACCCAGTGATCGCGCAGGTCAGCGCGTACGCGGCGCCTGTTGTCCGCAGGCCGGCGCGGGGGCGATCCGCCGTCCTCGCGCCGGCCTGATCCCCCTTCAGGAGGCAACACGGGCACGGAAGAAGCGCCGGGATCCGATTCGACAGACGCGGATCGCGCCGCTACGGGGGCTACTTGCCTACTTTGCTATCCCATTACGATCAGCCCCAACGCCGCGCACGCCACCTGACCAGGCGCGTCGGCAGAAAACCGGGGAGCAAGATTTGACCGTCAACGACCTGTCCGTCCTGGGTATCTCCGCACTGGAGGAGTCGATCTACCGGCACTTCCTGCGTAATCCCGACACCTCCGCGGACGACATCCATCTTCTGTTCCACACCTCGCTCGAGTCCGCCGCGGCCGCCAGGGACCGGCTGTGCGAACTGCGTCTGCTGAGATCCACGGAAGGCGAAGGCGGCCCCACCCTGTCCGCGGCGGACCCGGCCACGGCCGTCGACCAGCTGATCGACGTACGCCTGCGGGAACTGCATCAGGAGTTGCAAGCCGTCACGCAGGCACGCCACTTGACGGCCTCCCTCTGTGCCGAACAAGGGGTGCACGCGCTCCCGCCGCAGAGCGTGGAGCGGATGGAGAGCATTCCGCAGATCCGCAGCCGACTGGACGACCTGGCCTTCTTCGCCCGTGAGGAGGTGCTGTCCGTCGACCCCTACACCGCGCTGACCGCCGACAGCATCGCGCACTCGCGCCCCCTGGACCTGCGCTGCCTGCGGCGGGGCCTGCGCATCCGGAACATCGTCATCAAGGAGGCCCTCGACGATCCGCCGACGCTCGCCTACCTGCGGGAGATCGCCGCGCACGGGGCCGAGATCCGGGTGACAGAGGAGGTGACGGAGCGCATCATCGTCTTCGACCGGCGCACGGCGCTCGTCCCGCTCGATCCGTCGGACACGGCACGGGGCGCGCTGATGGCGCGGGAGACCGGGCTCGTGGCCAACATCCTGGCGCTGTTCGAGAAGATCTGGGACCAGGCCCAGCCCCTGGCCGAGCTCACCGATCCGACGGACACCACCAGCGGCGGGCTGTCCGAGACGGAGCGGCTGGTGCTGGAATCCATGTGCCGGGTCGAGAAGGACGAGGTCGGTGCCAGGGAGCTGAAGATCTCCGTGCGGACCTATCGGCGGCACATCGCCGACCTGCTCCGCATCCTCGGCGCCGGCAGCCGTGCGCAGGCGGCACTGCTGGCTCGGGAACGAGGCTGGGTCTGACGCGTGGGTCCGCGGTGGCGGGGCGGCCGGGCGGCCACCCGGCCCGCCGCTGCGGGGCCTTCTAGGACGGTCTGATGCGCCACCCGGTCAGCGCGCTGTCCGTGAGCACCGTCTCCAGACGCGCGCGGATCTCACCGGGGGTTCCGGGAACGGAGCGCAGAGGGATGCCCAGGGCGATCTCGTTGTTGCCGACCGTCGACACGCATGCCCAGTCGGCGGGCAGCAGCCCGATGAGCCGGATCGCCGTCGTCTGGCCCGGCGCGGCGGTCTCGTCGGTCCGGACCACCGTGAACAACAGCTGCTCAGCGGTGCCCGGCGGCGCTTCGGCCGGCCCGTCGTCCTTCATTGGTTCCTCCCGGTAGAGCTCGCATGAGCCGTCGTGTCCCCCGTCGTCCTGTCCCCCGCCCGTGCGTGGGGATCAGGGTGAGCCTGGCACCCGGGTGAGCCGCGGGGAGGTCCCCTCGCTGACAGCATGCTGCAGCGGGGGGCCATGATCCTGCAGCCGCCGCGGCTGTCTGCCCGGTCCGGGCCCAACTAGCTTTCTGTGCATGGCAAACGAATCAGTGCACCCCCCACACAGCACCGGTGACGGCCGACAGGACACATCCCCCGGCAGGAGTCCCTGGTGGTACTACCCGGGGCTCGGCGCGTCGCTCGCCGTCGCCTTCGTCTGCATCGACATCGGTGGCAGCCTCGTGCCCGCCGGCCCGATCGCCGGTGCCGTCCTCGGCCCCTCCCTGCTGACCTGGGCCGCGTCCCGCACCCGTGGCCGCGCCGCCACGAAGGCGCTCTCCGCGACCGGTTCGCGCAACCTCTTCGGTCTCTACCTCGTACTGCTCGGGGTGGTCACCGCGGTGGGCCTCGGACTCGGTCTGGGAACCGACCTCACCGGCGCGGCGAGTGCCGCCGGTCTCGTGGCGCTCGCCCTGACCGTGGTCCTGGGCCGTCAGGCGGACCGCGCCGTCACCCGTCCCGGCCACTCCTGACCTCCCACCCATCGTCCTTGCTCCGCCTCCCCGCTTACGGCGCCACCGGGTCCCGACCGACCCGGTGGCGCTTTCCGTCGTCCCCACCTCAGTGGGCGGCCGCCGGCACGGACCGTGGCAGGAACAGCCGCCCGGCCGCGCGGGAGACGTCCTCGGCGGCGACCACACGCAGCAGACCGGGCAGCAGGAGGGGAAGGCCGGCATCGCCCCCGCTGGACACCGTTCGCCGGAGCAGGTCCGCGCGGGCCGCCGGGGAATCGAATGCGGCGAGCAACTGGGCGGCGCAGAAGTCACGTACGGGCCGCAGTTCCCGTTCCGTGAAGGGCTCGGCGGCAAGCCGGCCGGCCTCGGCGCGGATGCCGGCCCACGCTTCCTCCACAGCGTCGGCAGGCACTCGTCCGCGCAGAAAGGCACGCGGCACCCCGCAGACCGTGTCCCGCCCCGTGTACATCTCGAAGCCCGCGACCGTGCGGTCCGCGAACCGCCCGGCGAGCCGGCCGCCGAAGAAACCGCCCATGGCCGCCGTGGCCAGGAACCGTGCTGCCTCGTCGGCCGCACCGGTGACGGGCCGCTCCATGACGGACAGCAGAAGCCGCACATGCGTGCCGTCGACGGCGTGCAACTCCCGCGGCGGTCCGTCGTCCTGCCTGTACGGCGGCCCGGCGGTTTCCGGCGCGGATGCGGACTGCTCGCACACCGTGGTCCAGGGGTCGAGCGTGTCCGCCGCCCGGCCGACCAGGGTGTCCGGGTCCAGCTCCCCTACGGCGATCAGCGTGCCGGCGCCGACCGTGGCGTGCGGGATCAGCTGCGCACGCACACGGTCGTCGAGCTCCTCATCCGGAGTACGCGGGGAATCCGGCGTACCCGGACGATCGAGGGTCGAGCGCTCGGCGGACATGGCGGGCGCCAGGTCGGCGAGCACCGTCAGCCAGTCGGCGGTCCGTCCGGTCGGTGCGTGACCCGAGACGTCCAGCCATTCACCGTCGACGGCGACAGCGAGCGATCCGCCGAAGTCCTCGGTCCGCGCGGCGGCACGGATGTGCCGGGCACGGACACGGAACCGTTCGCGGGCGGCGGCCGGGTTACGCCATCCGGCCCGCCCGAGCGGCACTCGCCAGCGCAGTTCCACCAGAGGGGAGCGGCGATCGGCGACCGCGACCACACGCGGGCCTCCGGGCAGTTCCACTTCCCGGGTGGGCAGGCGTCCCGGCTCGAGCGGCGCTCCGGGTCCGGGCACCGGCAGAGCGCCGGGGCGCGGGAACGCGCCGACCTCCTCCGCGGCCCGGCCGGCCGCGGTCGCCGACGGGCCATCCGGGCGCACCGGAACGGGACGGGTGCGACGGTCGCCCGGCTCGATGACCAGGACCGCTTTCGGCTGCTGCGCCAGTGCACGAGCCGCCTCGGCCACCTGATCGGTTCTCACGGCCCTGATCAGCCCAGGGAGCTCTTCGAGCAGTTCCGCTCTGCCGAACAGGCTCTCCAGCCGGCCGAGCGCGCGGGACCTTGTCTCGATGTCCGCGTGGGCGCGCTCGTGCTCCACCGCCATCAGCCGGGCCGCCCGGGGGACGGCGTCGTCCAGGCCGGGATCCTCGGCCCAGGTACGCAGCCGGTCGCTGATCGCACGGACCACCTGCTCGGGGGTCCGGCCGGCCGGAAGGACGGCCGTCACCACCAGCGGATCCGGGTCCCTGGCGTCCAGCGGCCCGAAGAATCCACAGCTCGCGGCGGCAGAGGGAAGGCCGAGGGCGGCGGCCCCGTGTCGGTTCAGCAGTGCGGCCAGGACGGCATGCGCGAGATATCCGGGCAGATCGGTCTCCGGGTCGGGCAGGCGGTGGCCCATGGCCAGCACGGTGGCGCTGACCCCGGGCTCCTGGTACCTGGCCCAGCGGTCCGCCGTCGGAAGGGGCTCGTGAAGGGTGGGTGGCAGGGGATGCGGACGAGCGGGGATACCGCCGAAATGGTGCTCGATCAGCGCGCGGGTGACAGTCGGCTCGGCCGCGCCGACAACGGTGAGGACCGCGTTGCCCGGTGCGTAGTGCGCGGTGAAGAACTCCTCGCAGTCCTCGATCGTGGTCTGCGCCAGCACTCCCGGATCGCCGTATCCGTCATGGGCGTTGGCATGCCGGCTGAAGAGAACCCCGGGCAGCAGCGGCCAGGGGAGGCCGCCGTAAGGCCGGTCCGTGGTCGCGCCGTGGATCTCTTCCGCCACACCTGCCAGCTGTTCGGCGAGGTGGAGTTCTGTGAAAAGGGGCGCCCGCATCCGGTCGGCCTCCGCGAAGAGCGCCTGTTCCAGGGCCTCCGCCGGCGCGACCTGGTAGTAGTCCGTGTAGTCCTGGTGCGTGGTTCCGTTGGCACGGCTGCCGAGCCGGTGCACGTGGTCGTAGAACCGGCCTCCGGGAAGGCTGGCGCTGCCACGGAACATGAGGTGCTCGAAGAGGTGTGCGAAGCCTTCGCGGCCGGGTGGCTCGGAGCGGAATCCGACGCCGTAGTGCACGGACACGGCCGCCCGCGGGATGCCCGGCTGATGCTGCAGCAGCACCCGCAGTCCGTTGGGCAGCGTGAAACGGTCCAGGCCGGCGGTGGCCGGCGGCGCCAGCGTCATGTCACCGCTCCCCGAAGGCCGATGAGGAAGCGCAGGAAGTCGGCGTACTGCTGGAAGCTGTCCACCGGTTCGTCGAGATACGCGGCGATGTCGTGGACGTGCAGCATGATGCGCAGCACCGCGAGCCACTGCCAGTCGGCGCCCGGATCACGGCCGTACCCCTCGCACAGAGCGTCGATGTGGGCCTGCCAGGCGACGGGGTCGCCGCCCAACTGCCATTTGAGTTCGACGAGTTCGCCGATGATCCAGCCGATGTCGACGTACCAGGGAAGGACGCTCAGGTCCTCACCGGCCAGCAGCGTGGCCGAACCGTCCGGGCCGGCTATCAGCGAGCCCAGGCCGGCCGCACCGTGGGCCAGCACCGTGGGAGTGTCCCCGAGGACCCGCTGGTGCCATCCCCGTACCGTCGCCCATGCCGGGTCACCGAGCGCCTTGCGCATCTGCTCGGCGGCATGTGCCGCGCGCGGTGTCGGGGCGCGGCCGGTCAGCCAGCTGTCCAGCCGGTCGAGCCCGCGGGACCCGTGGGCGCGGGCCGAGGCCGGCGGCGGCACGTCGTGCAGCACCCTCAGGGTCGTGCCGAGGTCCCGCAGTGCCTGCGGTGGGACGGCACCTGGGCCACCCGTGAGCAGCAGATACGCGACGGAGTGCTCCCCCTCGAGGTGGTACGTGCGGCCGCTGCCGTCGGCCGCGCCGAAGACGACACGGGCACCGGGACCTGTCACGGCGAGCGGTGTACGCGGCACGGGAACGAACGGAGCGGGAGCATACGGACCGGGAGACCTGCGCCACTGGTGGAGCCCGCCGGGCAACGGACGGACCTCGGTGCGCAGCAGGCCGGTGCCGTAGCGGGTCACCGCGCCCGCTTCGATGGTCGGGAGCGTCACAGCAGCGCCTTTCTTTCCGGGTGGACACGTTGGTCGTCGACGAGCTGGACGCGTCGGCCCTCGAGCCGCTCGATCACCTCGGGCAGGGTCGGTGGGACCCATGCCTCCATACGGCCGGTGGTCAGGCTCCGGCCCTGCTCGGGCGGCACCATCACGACGTTGGGACGGGCCGACAGCTGCGACCAGTGCTCACGGAAGGCAGGACTGTCGAGACCGCCGGGCGGGAGTGCGGGCGCCACGGCGATCGGAGCGCGGGTGCACTGGGCGGCGAGCAGGGAAGGGCTGTCCGCGAGGCCGAGGGCCAGACGTGCCGTGTAGTGGAGCGTCGCGGGGTAGACGACGAGTGCCTCGGCCCATTCGGCGAGCGCCACATGGCGGGCGTGCACCTCGTCCTCCGGCCACTCGTCGAAGAGGACGTCGCCGGCGACCCGGTGGGCGAGCGCCTGCCGGGTGACGAACCGCCGGGCGCTGCCGGTGAGGACGACGGACACTTCGAGGCCGGTGTAGGAGGCGCGCAGCCAGTCGAGCCAGAAGGGAAGGCTGGTCGCGTACGCGGAGCCGGTGCTCACCACCAGGAGTCGCTCCACGCCCAGTTCAGGTGCCTGTGGCGTCGGCGCCGGTGACTCCTGTGATGACGGAGCAGCCACTGGACGCGCTGCCGACGAAGCATCGGCGGATGGAGTCACACCATTCGGAGCCGCGGGCGAGCGGGGCAGCAGGGTCCGTGCGGGGGAGGGAGCTTGCGGGGACCACAGCGGGGTTCGGGTCATGAGAGCACCTCACGCAGGAGCGTTTCCAGTTCCTTCAGGGCTGTCCGGGTCCCGGTGGTGGCGAAAACCCCGGAGACGTTCAGGACGATCTCGTCGACACCGGCGCTTCGGTACTCGGCGAACGCCTCGGCGATGTCCAGCGGCCCGCCGTACACAAAGGCGCCGCCCTCGATCAGGGCCTTGGCACTGGCCACCGGGTCGGTCTCCATGTCCACATCGATTCCGGACCGGCGCAGCATGTCCCGGTAGTGCGGCAGCGACATGTGGGCCGAGTTGCTGGCGAGTGCCACATCCGTCGGTTCCCGGCCGTCCGCGGCCAGGGCCACCGGCACCATGGCCACCAGCCGGGGCCGGTCACGTCCGGCGCGTGCCGCGCCTTCCTCGAGCGCCGGCACCACCACGTCGCGCAGGTATTTCGCGGGGGTCAGCCAGGTGATGGCCGTGTCGGCGACCTCACCGGCGAGCCTGGCCATTCCGGGGCGCAGTACTCCGAGCCCTACCTCCACCTCGGGCCGCGGCTGCACCGGGAGTCGGCCGCGGACCCGGAAGAACTCGCCGTCCAGGTCGACCGCTTCACCGTCCAGCAGCCCGCGTACAGCCGTGACGTACTCCCGGCACGCGCCGAGCTGACTGCGATAGGGAGCACCGAGCAGGTTCTTCTGCAGGACGCCGGCACCTGGGCCGAAGCCCGCCACCACGGGATGGTTCATGGTGACCGCCAGCGACTGTGCCTGAAGTGCGGCTTCGTACGGGTGACGCAGCGGCATCACGGTCACTCCGGTACCGGCCGGGACGCGGAAGCCGGAGGCGGCCATGTAGGCGAACGTCTGGTGCGGTTCACCGACGGAGGACTGGCCCTGCCACAGCCGGTGGGCGCCGGTCCATTGGGTCAGCGCCGCGTACGGCAGTGCCTGCTCCGGACGCGACGGGGTGAAGGGCATCAGCACCGAGTACTGAGGCGTGGCTGCGGAGACGGCGGTGCCGGTCATGAAGGCTCCTGGGAACGGTGTCGGGGCGATGTCGGCCCGACCGTGTTTCACGTGAAACGTGGCAGGGCGGTGGCGGCCGGACGATGTTTCACGTGAAACAAGCCGGCGGTCTGGCCAAGGCGGGGAGCCGGTCAGGCGGCGATGGGGGCGCGGAAATCCGCACCGAGCGACTGGCCTGCCACGAGCTCGGCGTAGGCCGGGCAGCGGTCCACAAGAGCGGCGTGCCCTCCCTCGTCGATGACGGCACCCCGGTCCATGACGACCACGTGATCCGCGTGCTGGATGGTGGAGATCCGGTGGGCGACGACGACCACGGCACGCTCTGCCGCCAGTCGGTCGACGGCCAGTCGCAGCCGTTGCTCGTTGACGCTGTCCAGATGCGAGGTGGGCTCGTCGAGGAGCACCAGGTCCGCGTCGGCCAGGACCGCACGGGCCAGCGCCAGTCGCTGCCGCTGGCCGCCGGACAGCCCGGTGGCGCCGTCGAGCACGGTGTCCAGACCCTCGGGGAGCGCCCGGATGTCCTCGGCGAGACCGACCCTGTCCAGTACGGAGTAGAGGGTGGCGTCGTCGGCAGGCCGCCGGCGTCCGAGGACGAGGTTGGCCCGCACGGACTCCTGAAGCAGGGTGGATGCCTGGTCGACATAGGCGATACGGCTCCGCAGATCGGCCGGGGACCAGTCGGCCAGGTTCCGGCCGTGGACCTCGATGCGGCCGCTGTCGGGCTCCATGAAGCGCTCGATCAGAGAGAGGACTGTGGTCTTCCCCGAGCCGGACAGACCCACGACCGCGGTAAGTCCCCGACCGGGAACAGTGAAGCGGGCGCCGCGCAGCACCGGGCGCTCGGCCTCGTAGCCGAACACCACATCCTCGAAGCGGACGGCCGGAACCTCTGCGGAGGCTACGGCTCGTGTCTGCACGGAGGCGGACAGGGGCGCGGCTTCCGACACGGTCGGCGAGTAGGTGCCCTCCTCGGCCGGCAGCGCGAAGATGTCTTCGAACCGCTTACGGGCCACCAGGCCCAGCTGGATCCCGCTGACCCCGGAGGCCGCCATGATCAGCGGAGCGGTCAGCTGCAGCAGGTAGAGAAGGAAGGCGACGAAGTCCGCGAGAACGAGGTGGCCGTCCAGCATGCGCGCACCGCCGCCGACGACGACGGCGACCAACGCGATCTGCTGTCCGAGATTGATCACCGGCACCATCAAGGACTCCATGCGCGCGGCATCCGTCTCGAGCTTCGCCACCCGCCGGGCGCGCTCCGCCAGGCTCGCGGACACAACGTCCTCGGCCCGGTACGCCTTGATGACGGTCAGTGAGTCGAGTGCGGCGACGAAGCTCTGGGCGAGTGTGCCGACCTCCTCGCCCACGGCGGCGTATTTGCGGCGCAGCCCCTTCACGACGAGCGTGATGATGCCGACGGCGGCCAGGAACGCGCCGACCGTGATCAGCAGCAGGACCCAGTCGAGCAGCCCCATGACCACCAGGGTGCCGAGGACGGTGATGCCTGCCATCGGCAGCTGCACGGGGCCGATGTCGATCAGGTTCTTGATCCGGGCGGCGTCCGAGGTCAGCCGGGCCACGAGATTGCCGCTGCCCTCCCGCCGGGCATCAGCGAGCCGCAGACCGAGCGAGTGCCGCATGGTCCGCACCCGCAGCCGGCAGATCAGCCGCTGACCCATCCGGCCGAGCAGGAAGGACGCCAGCGCTCCGGCGGCGGCGGACCCGAATCCCGCGGCCACCATCACGGTGGCCCATACGGCAAGGCCTTCCCCGCTCTGGATCGCGCCGAGCAGTTTGCCGACGACCAGCGGCAGAGCGAGCGTCGCCCCGGTGGAGACAAGGGCGAGCAGGCCGACGGCCGCCAGTTGCGGTCCGTTGCCGCGGGCGAGTTCCCGCAGCACCTTCAGCTCGGCCGCGGGGGCCGCCCCGGGCCCGGCTGTGTGCTTCATGGCATCCAACTCCTCAGATCAGTACGGTGGTCGGGCGCGGCGCGCATCGGCTTCACGCCGGCCAGGCGGCTGTGCCGAAGCCGTTCACGGCAGCTCTTTCCAGCGCGCAGCGGGCTGGAGGTGCGGCGTCGTGACGGCGGCGCGCGGCGGGCTGGAGGTGCGGCGGCGCGGGGCGGAGACGGGGGCCGTCTCAGGGACGGCGTCCGGCTCAGAGACGGGCGCCGCGCAGGGCGTCCTTCACCTTGACGATCCCGCCGTGCTGCAGCAGCCCTCCGGCGTAGACCCGGCCGCCGAGGCGGATCAGTACGGCGGCGGTGACGAGCATCAGCCCGAAAGCCGTGCCGATCTGCCACCAGGGCACGTCCTCGTAGGCCATGCGGACAGGCATGGCGGCCCAGGAGACGCCGGGCACCAGCGAGAGGATCTCGACGGTGGCCGAGTCGGTCGACCCGGCCAGGGCCAGACCGGGCCCGATCAGTCCGAGCATCTGGATGCCGTTGACCGGTCCGACCACATGGTTGACGTCTTCGGGGCGGGAGACGAGAGAGCCGGCCACCGCGTAGAGCGTCACGAAGAGGATGTAGCCGGGGACGAACCAGACCAGCACGTTCAGTCCGGCACCGACGGCGTCCGCCGGGGCCTCGAAGAGACCGAAGGCGACCGCCGCGCCCAGGCAGGCCGTTGCCAGCACCAGGATCTGGACCAGGGCCGAGGCGCCGAGGCCCACGATCTTCCCTGCCAACAGATGGCGGGCCCTGACCTTGGCGAGCAGCACTTCCGCGATCCGGCTGGACTTCTCCTCCGCGACACCCTGTGCGACGGCGAGGCCGGACACCAGCATCAGCATGAAGAGGATGAAGACCGCGGTGGCCGCGGTGGTCGTGCGCTGGATCGTGCGTACGGCGTCCGGGTCCAGCGTGGTGGTCGGCAGCGGGGGCACCGCGGCGGCCTCGGCGGCCTCCGCCGCGCTCAGCCCGTGCCCGCGCAGCGACGCGTCGAGGACGACGGCCCGGTGGGCCTCCTGGAGCAGGCGGCCCAGCTCTTCCGGCAGTTCGCGCTGGACGACGATGCCGCCCGGTCCGTCGATCACGGCGGCATCGGCCTTGCCGTCACGCACCGCTGCCCGGGCCGTGTCCGCGTCAGGGGCGGTGGAGACGTCGGCGTGGGGGCTCAGGGCGGGCGCGAGCGCCGACTGCTCCCCGGTGAGGACCACGCTCGGCCGTTCGCCCCCGCCGCTCTGGAAGTGGCTGGTGGCACCGAAGGTGACGGCCATCATGATCGCGGTGATCGCGACCGACATCCAGAAGGCCTTGTTGGTCAGTTGCTGTACGAGTTCCCTGCGGGCGATGGCGAGGACGAGCGCGCCGTCGCGCACGCGGCGCGGGTCCGTTCCCGTCTCGTCACCTGGCCGCGGCACGGCCCCGGCTCCCCTGTGGTCCGCGGAATGCTGTCCGGTCGGAGCCGCGGACTGTTGTTCCGTCTGCTGTGCCATGTGATCGTCGCGTTTCATCGTCTGAGGTGCCATCGGGGGGTCAACCCCCCACTGATTCACGGAAGATGTCGGCGAGTGCCGGCATGCGGCGCCCGAAGCGCTCGACCTCGCCCGCAGCACCCGCCACGTCGAGGATCCGCGCGGCCGGTACGCCGTCGGCCACCCGGAGCAGGACCGTACGGCCCTGCTGCCCGACGACCTCGACGCCGTCGATGCCTTCAAGAGCGCCGGACCAGTCGTCTCGGGCGCCGCTCAGTTCGATCTCGACCGGTCCGCGGTCGGCACCGGCGCGCAGGTCCTCGACGGTGCCTTCCGCGACGAGAGCACCGTCCCTGACGATTCCGACGCGGTCGCAGAGCCGTTCCACGAGGTCGAGCTGGTGGCTGGAGAAGACCACGGGAACCCCTCGGCGGGCGAAGTCCGTCAGTGCGTCGGCCATGGCGTCCACGGCCACCGGGTCGAGTCCGGAGAAGGGTTCGTCGAGCACCAGGACATCAGGGTCGTGGATGAGGGAGGCGATGAGCTGGACCTTCTGCTGATTGCCCAGCGAGAGCCTCTCCAGCGCGTCCTTGGGTGCCGCGACGACGCCGAGCCTCTCCATCCACTCCTCCGCACGGTGGCGTGCGACAGCCCGCTCGACACCGCTCAGAACAGCGAAGTGCACGAGCTGGTCGCGCGGCGTCATCTTGGCGTAGAGGCCCCGCTCCTCCGGCATGTAGCCGATGCGGGCCCGTGAGGCGGCGTCGACCGGCCGGCCCTGCCAGCGGACCTCGCCGCTGTCCGCCTGCAGTACACCGAGTGCGATGCGCATGGCTGTCGTCTTGCCGGCGCCGTTGGCCCCGCAGAAGCCGAAGAGTTCGCCCGGCCTGACGCCGAACGTCAGCCCGCGCAGCACCTTCCGCTCACCGAAGGCCTTGTGCAGCGCGTGGAACTCAAGCATTGCGGAACTCCAGCAGGGAACGGACCGGGGTGGCCGGGCCCTCCCACGAGAGCCGCAGGCCGGCCGTGGCGGCCAGTGCCTTGATCTCGGCGACCGTGCGGACCGGGCGCGGCATCACGGCACGGATGTAGAGCTCGGTGGCGGCGGTCGCGGGACCGTCGGCCTCCACCGGAATGCTGACGTCGGCGATGAGGACCCGGCCGTCGTGGCCTGCCGCCTCCGCGACCCGGCGCAATATCGCGACTGCCTGCTCGTCGTCCCAGTCCGCCAGGATCGCGGACAGCAGGTAGACGTCGGAGCCGGGGGTGATGGGGTCGAAGAAGCTGCCCGTCTCGGCGGTGAGCCGGTCGTCCAGTCCGCTTTCCTCGAAGCGCAGTGCCGCCACTTCGGAGGCGTTCTTGAGGTCGAGGACCCGACCGCGCAGGTGCGGGTTGCGCAGGGCGAGTTCGATGAGGAGCGTGCCGTTGTTGCCGCCGACGTCGGTGACCGATCCCACGTCCGACCAGTCGTAGGCCTCGTGGATCAAATCGGCGCCCCAGCCCAGTTGCTGGGGTCCCTCCTTCCGGAAGGCCGCCGCGAACCGCGGATCCTCGTTGACGGTCTCCCAGTAGCCCTGGCCGAAGACGGAGGCGTGTGCCGGCTCTCCGGTCCGCACGGTGTGGAGGATGTTGATCAGCGCGAGGTCGGTACGGCCGAACAGGCCGTCCATGCTGAGGTGCTGCCGGAGCCCCGCCGGGTCGGCGTCACGCAGGAGCGAGCCGAGGCCTGTGACGGAGTAGCTTCCGTCGTGCTCGTCCCGGTCGAGGATGCCGAGCCGCACCAGGTGGCGCAGCAGCATGTCGAGCAGTTCGGGACGCGTGTCGGTCAGCTTCGCGAGCTCGGCCGTGCCGGTGGCGCCGGCGTCGATGTGGTCGGCCAGCCGCAGGGTGGCCGCCGTGCGGACGGCGGCGGGACGCAGGATGTCGGCCATCCCCATCAGTTCCTGGGCGCGCTCCTGGGCGGTCCGGAGCGCGTCGTCCCCGGTCGCGCCTTCGGTGCGTTCCGCTGTGGTGACAGACATGACGGTGTCGTGCCTTTCTCGCCCTGAGGGCGGGTCCGTGCCGGGGAAGGGGCCGGGCGGGGCCGGGCGGGACCGCCGCTGGTGCGGCGGTGCCACGCCCGGACGCCCGGCTGGTGCCGTCCGCTCAGCAGCCTTCCTTGTACGTCTTCACCGTGAGCTGGCTGCCCAGCCAGGAGATGGTCGCCGCGGCGCAGGTCGGGGTGGACGCCGGAGCATCCGCCGCCGCCTCCGCGACGAGCTCGCCCGCCTCGCTGTACGTGTCGTAGCCGGCGACGAGCTCGCTGATGGAACCCGTCTGCTGGAAGTCGGCCATGGTCAGCAGCCTTCCTTGTACGTCTTGACGGTGAACTGGCTGGCGAGCCAGGAGACGCTGGCCGCGCCGCACGGGGCGCTGGTGGCCGGGGCCTCGGCGGCGGCGGTGGAGTTGAGCTCCTCCGCGTCGCTGTACGAGTCGTAGCCCTCGATCAGCTCGGTGATCGCACCGGTCTTGTCCATGGAAACTCCTTCGTATGTCAGGTACTCGTCAGATGTGGGCGCGCAGTGGCGCCCGGAACACGAGGTGCGTGTCAGCAGCCGGCCTCGTAGGTGGCACCGGAGATCGCCGAGGCGGCCGAGGCGCACCAGGTGGAGCTGGCGACGCTCGCGGCGCAGACCGGGGTGGTGGCCGGGGCGTCCGCGGCGGCCGTGACGTTCAGCTCGTCGACATCGGCGTAGGCGTCGTAGTTGGCGATGAGGTCCATGATCTCGGTGTTGTTCTGCATGGTGTTCTCCTGGAAGCAGGGGTCGGCATCGGCCGGCCCGGACGAGGCTGAGTCGAAAACAGAGGGCGCTCTGGGTCGCCCCCTGCAACCGCCTCAGCCGTGTGAGCGGTTCTTCCTGCCGGAACCGGGACGGGGGAAAAACCGGCTCCGGCAGGGGTCCTCAGCGGCGAGGCAGATTCCGGTACGGGGCGGCCGGGTCGGCGCCCGCGTCGCTCAGCGCCTCGGCCAGCAGCTCCTCGAACGGTCCGTCGCCGCGGGCGGCGTCGAGCAGGGCGTGCGCGGTGGCGGTGGCCCGGTGCTGGCCGAAGCTCAGTCCGGACATGGCTGGTCGCGGGTCGTCCGGCTCCTCCGCGACGGAGACGCCCGGGGCCAACTCGCGGGTGAACACGGACGTTTCCGGTCCCACGCCGTCAGCGCCGCGTACCGCCTCGGCCACAGCGCCGGCCGCGTCCGCCGCCTCTCCCGTCAGATAGACCACCAGCGCATCACGCCGGGGGTACAGCGCACGGGCGGACAGCGCCTTGCTGCGGTAGGGGACACCGTCGGCCTCCAGACGGGCGAGCACCCGTCCCCACACGGGCGGCGCGAACCGGGCGGCCGTGACGTGCACGTACACCCGTAGCGTGCGGTCGCCGCGCGGCCTGGGGCGCGCGCCGTCGACCATGAAGAAGCCCGGCGACAGGGCGGGTCGCAGCGCGGCGACGCGCAGGGTCAGGATGCTGCCGGGGACGGCGGGGTCGCCGTCCACGACGTGGTCGCGGGGAACCCACACGCGGACGCCGTCCCGTTCCACGAGCAGCGGTCCGTCACCGGCCGCGGTGTGGTCACCGGCGTCGAGCGCCCGCACCCGGGTTGTGGTGCCGCGGTGCGGTACCACCGCGGCGAGTTCCTTCTCGAAGCTCTCGTCACGCAGATTGAGAGGCAGGTCGCCCTTGTCCACATCCTGGCCGGCGTGGAGCACGTCGTACAGCGCTTCGGCGAGGAGCCTGCGCATCTCACGTGGGTTGTCGGAGGTGACCGTACGGGAACCAAGACGGGCGGTGGTGCCGTCGTCGGTGACGTGAACGTCCCGAAGGGCTCTGACGAGCCGGTCCGGCAGTGCCGTGGCGGCGGTGATCGCCGTCATCTGCTGATCTCCTCGGAATCGTCGAGGCCGAGCGTGGCCGCGAACTTGTGCGGGGCGAGCAGGGCCGCGCGGCCGATACCGGCGGCTGCGCGCTCGATGCCGGAGAGGCGTGCGCTGCGCTGCGAGCCGGCCATGAGCCGATCCAGCAGATGCCAACCGGCGAAGGCGGTCGCCCTGTGGGCCAGTCCCGGGTCGATCTCGGGGCGGGCCTTTCGGTATCCGGACCAGAACTCACGGATGATCGGAAGAAGTCGTTCCAGTTTTTCCGCGCCGCGGCTGAGCACGATGTCATGGGTGAGCTCGACCTCGAACGTCGTCGCGTCGCCGCGATTCGTCACGATGTCCAGCACCGAGCGGTAGAGCCATTCGCCGGTGAAGGAACCGACGTCACGGGCGGGATCGGCGAGGCGGAACTCCTCCCAGTCGGTCACATGGAATTCCTCACCCTTGATCAGGAACTGGTCCACGCGCAGATCGCAGTGAGAAGGAACCTTGGGAGCCCGCTTCTCCTGTTCGCGCAGCCGGGTGACCCCGCGGACCAATTCCGTGTCCTGCTGCATGAGCCGCCAGGCCTGCGTCTCACCGAAGCTGAGGTTCTCGAACATCGGCAGCGGAATTCCGTGGAGAAGGCGTACGGAAGGCTGGGTGGGCGGCGAGTCGTCGAATTCTTGGTAACCGGCGGGCCGTGCTTCGTGCAGCAGCCCGATGGCGGTGCCGATCCGGCGGGCGAGGTCGCCGTCGAAGGCCTCGTCGACCATCAGCTCCGCGCCGTTGCGCGCGTCTTCCACCAGAGCGAAGGCGACCAGGGCGGCCGCGTCGTCGAAGCCGAGCAGCCGGGGCCCGCGCAGCGCGTCCAGGGGCAGCGTCCGCGCGCACCGTTCGAAGGACCGGAGCCTGCGCATCCTGGCCCGCACATCGTCCTCGGGACCGACCAGGCGCTTGACGAAGACGGGGTGGCCCCGGTCGGTGACCCCGGCCCAGCAGTCGTTGCGACCGACCGGGGCGGTGAGCGTGTCGCGGTCGAAGACCCCGAGTCCGAGGCGCTGGACCAAGGCGTCCACCGCGGGGTACCGGTCCAGGTCCACCGGCTTGTAGCCGGGCTTGGCCGCCTGTTCCGTGGCCTCCAGCATCACTGTCATGATTCCTCGTTCGCGCTTTCTCCGTGGACAGCTTCTTTTTCCGAACCGGCCCGCCGGCGTATTACTGCCAGGTGATGGAGTTGTCGCCGTTCGGCAGGCCCGGGGCCACGACCTGCCAGGTGATGGAATCGAGGACCGACGCGTCCGGAACCGGGCTCTGCCAGGTGATGGAACCGTCGGCCGGGATCGGCGCCGTGGTCTGCCAGGTGATGGAGGAAGGAATACCGGTACCCGCGCCGGGAGCCTCATTCGCCTGCGCCGGAGCGGCGGCGATCGCAAGGCCGCCGATGACGAGGAAGAAAGCGCCTGCGGTGCGGAGCGCGGTGTTCTTCTTCATGGTTCCCCCTACTGGACTTTCCGGGTTTTGTTCCCGGCCCGTTTGCCTGTACGAGAAGACTGCCAGTGGGACGGGGGTGCCAGAAGGGAAAGAAGTGTCAGCTTGCTGCAGCCGCTCGTGCAGCATGGTGCAGACCCCGGAAACGGGCATGAAGGTGCCGGGAAAGGAATCGGCGGACGCCCCGCAGAGAACGGGCGCGCTGGTCCCGGAGCAGGCGGCGGCCACATGGAAGGGAGCGCCGCGGGGCTCGGCGACGGATCACGTCGGGCACGGGGCGCGCGTCGGCGGAAACAACGAAGAGGTCCCCCGACCGGCTTCCGCGGTCGGGGGACCTCTTCCTGCTGTGGAGCCTAGGGGAGTCGAACCCCTGACATCTGCCATGCAAAGACAGCGCTCTACCAACTGAGCTAAGGCCCCGGAACGACGGAAGGGCCGTGGGCAACCGTGCCCCGGCAACCGTCGTGCACAAGAGTACCGGGTCATCCCCGTGATCCTGCAAAAATATCGGGGTTCCGGCCGGGACTCCCCGTGACCGACCACGCTCCGTAAGATGCAGCACAAGGTTCGCAGCAGCGAAGCCGCTTGGGGAAGCGATGGGGAGACGCAATGGACGCAGCGCAGCAGGAGACAACCGCAAGAGCCAGGGAACTGCAGCGCAGCTGGTACGGGGAGCCCCTCGGTGCTCTCTTCCGTCGTTTGATCGATGACCTGGGGCTCAACCAGGCGCGACTCGCCGGCGTCCTCGGTCTCTCGGCTCCGATGCTTTCCCAGCTGATGAGCGGCCAGCGGGCGAAGATCGGAAACCCGGCGGTGGTCCAACGCGTTCAGGCGCTGCAGGAATTGGCAGGTCAGGTCGCCGACGGCAGTGTGAGTGCCGTGGAGGCGACCGCGCGGATGGACGAGATCAAGAAGTCTCAGGGCGGCTCGGTCCTCACCAGCACCGCCCCGTCGACCAGCGGCTCGGGGGCGCCGACGGTCCGTCGCGTGGTGCGTGAGATCCAGTCCCTGCTGCGCTCCGTCGCGGCGGCCGGGGACATCATCGATGCGGCGGACTCACTCGCCCCCACCCACCCGGAGCTGGCAGAGTTCCTCCGGGTGTACGGCGCCGGGCGCACTGCCGACGCGGTCTCGCACTTCGAGTCGCACCAGAGCTGAACGAGGCGGGCGGTCGCCTCCATGAGGAACGGGGAGCTGGCGCAGCACAATGGGTGAGGTCTTCGCCGGTCGGTACGAACTGATCGATCCGATCGGGCGCGGTGGTGTCGGCGCCGTCTGGCGCGCCTGGGACCACCGTCGCCGCCGTTATGTGGCGGCGAAGGTTCTCCAGCAGAGCGATGCGCACACGCTGCTCCGATTCGTGCGGGAGCAGGCGATGCGCATCGACCATCCCCATGTGCTCGCTCCGGCCAGCTGGGCCGCGGACGACGACAAGGTTCTGTTCACCATGGACCTGGTGAGCGGCGGTTCGCTGGCCCATGTCATCGGTGACTACGGGCCGCTGCCGCCGCGCTTCGTCTGCACCCTGCTCGACCAGCTGCTGTCCGGTCTCGCCGCGGTCCACGCGGAAGGCGTCGTGCACCGCGACATCAAGCCCGCCAACATCCTGATGGAGGCGACAGGAAAGGGACGGCCCCATCTTCGGGTCTCCGACTTCGGGATCTCGATGCGCAAGGGCGAGCCCCGGCTGACCGAGACCAACTATGTGGTGGGCACGCCGGGTTACTTCGCGCCGGAGCAGATGCTCGGCGCGGAGCCCGACTTCACGGCCGACCTGTTCGCGGCGGGCCTGGTCGGCCTCTATTTGCTGCAGGGCCGCAAACCCGACTCCCAGGCCCTGGTCGAGCACTACGCCGCCCACGGCACACCGAGTGCCCCCCAGGGCATTCCGGAGCCGCTCTGGCAGGTGCTGGCAGGGTTGCTCCAGCCCGATCCGCAGGCGCGGTTCCGTACCGCCACAGGGGCACGCAAGGCCCTCACGGCTGCCGTCGACCTGCTTCCCGAGCCGGTACCGGGCGAGGAGCCCGTCGAGATCTTCGACCAACTCGGTCCGCTGCCGCCGGGGTTCGGCCCGAACGGGCCGGAGACGGCGCAGCAGGCCGCCGACCGGAGCACGGCCGTGCTGCCGCCTTCTCCCCCTTCGGAGACGGGCAGCTTCCATCTGGCTCCGCCACCACAGCAGCCATCCCCACTGCCGCACACCGGCGGGCCGCACGCTCCGCCGGCCTCTCCCGCCGGGGCGCAGCCCGCGTCTGGTCCCGCACCCGTTCCGCCCTCGGTCCCGGGCCCGGTCCCCGGTCCGGCCGGTGCGGCTCCTGGCGTCCCCGCCCATGTGCAGGCTGCCGATGCTGTCACCGCGCATGCCGCCTCCCCCCATCAGCCGCCGGCGACGTCGTACGGCGGTCCCTCTACTCGTACTTACACCGCTCACGGCCCGCAGGTTCCGCCGGCAGGGACCGGAAAGCGACCGGGACCGCCCCCGAAGGTCGCGGTCCCGGTGCTGCTCGTCGCTGTGCTGTGCTTCGCGGTGGGCATCTGGGCGCTGACCCAGGTCTGAGTCGGCGTCGCCTGCCCCTGCGCAACGGTCGCCGGGCAGGGCCGTACTCCCCGCCGAGCAGTCCTCGGGCGGGACCGTACTCCGTAGCGGCAGTCGCCGGGCAGGAGAGCCGTGCCGCCCCCGGCACCCGTCGCCGCGGAACCGGTGACCACCGCCCGTCCGGCCGGCTGGCCGGCCGCTACTGCCCCGGCGGCGGCCCGTACTGCCCGTACCCGTAGCCCTGGGCGGGTGCGTGCCCCACTCCCTGAGCGGGCCCCTGCGGGCCGCCCTGGCCGGGCACGGAACAGGCGGCCGGTGCCGCGTCCACGGGCTGCCTGCGCCGTGCCAGCAGCGTCCAGACGCCGAGCCCGAGCACCAGCACGGTCCCCGCTCCGAGCCCGCCGACCGCGACGAGCATCATCGTGTCGCTCTTGGCCGCTTCCTGGGCGCTCGCACCGCTCTCCGCGGCCGCCTGGTCGTCTTCCGTGACGCGGAAGTCACCGGCCGGCCCGGCGTACGCGGGTGCTGCCTTCGCGTCCCCCTTGACGTTCACGCGCAGCGTCAGCGGGACGGCGTTGCCGCCGTACGCCTCCTCGATCTCCGGGCTGAGCGTGACCGAGAGGTAGTACCAGCCGGCGAACCGCATGGCGCTGGTGGCGCTGTCGGAGTCGTAGCGGTTCTCGTACCTCACGGGTGGCAGCGGGTCCAGCGAGACCGACTTCTGCTTGCCGTCGTAGTACATGCCCGACTCGTCGTCGACGAAGCCCCTCGCCGGGTTGTGCAGGGCGAGCACCAGGGCGTTGCCGACGCTCTTCGCCGCGTCGCCGCTCGGGCTGTTGGCGAGGTCGGCGCGGACGAAGATCTGCTGGCCCCAGTCGACCGGCACCCGGTAGAAGAGCGTCTCGCCGGGCTTGATGCTGTCCTGCCATTCGCCCTGCTTGAGGCTGGTGGAGTCGTGGAAGCTCGTGCCTCCGTGGCGCTGCTGCGGACCGCCTGCCGGTACCGCGGGCGAGGCGGAGGGCCAGCCCTCGGGAGCCGCGGTGGGTCCGGCGGACTTCAGCGCCGGTTCGGAGGCGAAGCGGAGTTCCACGTCCCACGGTTCGGTCGTGGACGCGGCGTCCGAGTCCCGCTCCAGGAGCACGTAGTACGCCCCGGCCTCCTGACAGCTGCTGTTGTCCTTCTCGATCCTGCGGCTCGCGTAGTCGGCCACCGGCCGGGGGTAGGCGGCCGACCCGAACCGCGCCTCACCGTCGCTGCACTCGGTGCCCGAGCCGTTCTCGATGGACACCTCGAGCTGGTCCGCGTAGGTGACCTTGGTGCCCAGCCGGGGAACCGCGACCGCCGACACATAGGCGTTGGACCTGGCGTCCAGGTTGACGCGGTAATAGCGCTTCTCACCCGGCTTGATCGAGTCCTTGTACGCCGAACCGGCTGTCAGCTCGGGGCCGTTGATGTTGACGGGCGTGCCCTTCACCGGCTTGGCCTCCGCCTCGAAGGCATAGGGGCTCGGCCGGCCCGCCGCCCAGGACTGCCCCGGCAGCGCCGCCACCGCGCACAACGCCGCCGCCCCGGCGAGCGCCACCCGGGCCCTGCCGCGCTGCCTCTTCACGCGCTTCTCCTTGTGGTCGATGAGTCCGCCGATAGCCGGACGGTCTGTGGCCGCCGTGCTCCTCGCCGCCCCAGGAACGACACCCCGGCCGGGGCCTGGACGCCCCGCGCCCGGCACCACGCGACCGTGGCCCGGACCATCCTGCCCCGGACCCCGCTCCGCTGTCTGCGCGCACGGGCGAATCGTCCCCCGTGGTCCGCCACGGCATCCCGGCACGCCACCACCGGCGCCCCTGTCCGGTCCCTGATCCACGGCGGGGCGGCTTTCCCACACAGCCGGGAACGACCCACGGTTCGCTACCGCAAGCAATTCATTCACGGAAGCGAAATCCACAGGATCCCGTCACAACCGATGACGGTCCGTGACTCCTTTCCGGACAGAGGCATCCGCAGCCCCTCCGGCCGCGGCATCCTCAGGCCGGGCAGCACAGAGCCCCGGCCGCTACGGCGACCGGGGCTCATGTCCAAGAAACGTTGCGTCTCACACACCCGAACCTGCGGGCACGGAGTCGGTCGCCTCCGTCCACAGATCCTGCTCGGCGCGATCCGCCTGGATCTGGCGGTACACGAGGAGCCCGCCGATGGCGGCCAGTGCGACCAGGAGAAGCTTCTTCACCGCGCGACCTCGTCTTTCCTTGACGTATGAGGACTTCTGGCGCCCGACTATACACACCGACCGATACCGATCGGTGACCTACGCCCGGCGGCACCCGCAGCACACCAACTCGTGCCGGGCACAAAGCGACAGGCCCGGCGGAGAATCTCCGTCCGGGCCTGTCGTCACTGTGGGGCTAACAGGATTTGAACCTGTGGCCTCATCCTTATCAGGGATGCGCTCTAACCAACTGAGCTATAGCCCCTCCGCGCTGCGCGCTGACCTCTGAAGATTAGCGCACACGCGGTGCAGCGCCAAAATCGGAATCCGAGGACCCCTCCGCGGCGCTACTCGTCCTCGGCGAGCGTGAGCTCGACTCCGCCCACAAAACCGGCGGAGAGGTTGTAGATGAAGGCTCCGAGGGTCGCCAGCGCTGTGGCGAGCACCACATCGATCACCGCGATCACCGAGGTGAAGATGAGCACCCGCGGCAGCGACAGGAACGACTGGAGGTCGAAGCCGTTGCTCTCGTTGGAGCCGGTCGCCTCACTGATCGTGCCGCCGACGGTCGAGAAGACGCCCATCGCGTCCATGACCATCCACAGCACCGCGGCCGCGACCACGGTGCACACGCCGAGCGCGATGGAGAGCAGGAAGCTGACCTTCATCACCGACCAGGGGTCGGCCTTGGCCACCCGCAGCCGCGCCTTGCGCGTGCGCGGCGTCGTACGGGCCCCTGTGCGCGGCCTGCGCACCGCCGCGCCCGGACCCGCGCCCGGACCTTGGGACGGCCGCTGCTGACCGCCCTGGGTCCCGCCGGGCGACGGATACGCCTGCGGCGGGTGGTACGGCTGGCCGGCCTGCTGCTGGGCAGGCTGCTCGCCGCCAAACATCTGGTACGGGGGCTGCTGCCCCCGGGTGTCCGTCACTGTGGCCCCCTGGGAGTCCGCGGCAGGGCCACGGGCACCGTTCGCTCCGGATGCTGCCGGTCCGGCGCCCGTGGCTCCACTCACGCTTTACTCCTCGTGCTCCCCGGCCGAGGACTGTGTGCCCTCGGCTGCCGCCTCGGCCGTCGCCTCGACGGCGGCCTCCTCGGTCCCTTCGGCCTCGACGGCCGCCTCGACCTCTTCGGCCTCACGACCGGCCTCGGCGTTGCGAGCGATACCGACGACGGCATCGCGCTTGCCCAGGTTGATCAGTTGGACGCCCATGGTGTCACGGCCCGTCTCCCTGACTTCGTTGACTCGCGTACGAATCACACCGCCGCCGAGCGTGATGGCCAGGATCTCGTCGGTCTCCTCGACCACCAACGCGCCCACGAGAGACCCACGGTCCTCCACGATCTTGGCGGCCTTGATACCGAGGCCGCCGCGGCCCTGGACGCGGTACTCGTCGACGGCGGTCCGCTTCGCGTACCCGCCATCGGTGGCTGTGAACACGAACGTACCGGGCCGGACGACATTCATCGAGAGCAGTTCGTCGCCCTCTCGGAAACTCATGCCCTTGACGCCGGAGGTCGCGCGGCCCATCGGCCGCAGCGCCTCGTCGGTCGCGGTGAACCGGATCGACTGCGCCTTCTTACTGATGAGCAGCAGATCGTCCTCCGCCGACACCAGCTCCGCGCCGATCAGTTCGTCGTCGTCGCCGCTCTCCGTCTCCCGGAGGTTGATCGCGATGACACCGCCGGAGCGGGGCGAGTCGTAGTCCTTCAGGGACGTCTTCTTCACCAGGCCGGCCTTGGTGGCGAGCACCAGGTACGGCGCGGCCTCGTAGTCGCGGATCGCGAGGATCTCGGCGATCTGCTCGTCCGGCTGGAATGCCAGCAGGTTCGCGACGTGCTGGCCGCGGGCGTCACGGCCGGCGTCCGGCAGCTCGTACGCCTTGGCCCGGTACACCCGGCCCTTGTTGGTGAAGAACAGCAGCCAGTGGTGGGTGGTGGAGACGAAGAAGTGGTCGACGATGTCGTCTTCCTTGAGCTTCGTCCCGCGCACGCCCTTGCCACCGCGCTTCTGGGAGCGGTAGTCGTCGGTCTTGGTGCGCTTCACATAGCCGCCACGCGTGATCGTGACGACGATGTCCTCCTCGGCGATCAGGTCCTCGATGGACATGTCACCGTCGAAGGGCACCAGCTTCGAGCGCCGGTCGTCGCCGAACTTCTCGACGAGCGCGGCGAGTTCGTCGCTGACGATGCCGCGCTGCTTCTCCGGCGAGGCGAGGATCGCGTTGTACTCGTTGATCTTCGCCTGGAGTTCGTCGTGCTCCTGGACGATCTTCTGGCGCTCCAGGGCGGCCAGTCGGCGCAGCTGCATCTCGAGGATGGCGTTGGCCTGGATCTCGTCGATCTCGAGCAGGCCCATCAGGCCCTCTCGTGCGACGTCGACCGTGTCGCTGCGCCGGATCAGCGCGATGACCTCGTCGATCGCGTCCAGTGCCTTGAGCAGACCGCGCAGGATGTGCGCGCGCTCCTCCGCCTTGCGCAGGCGGAACTTGGTGCGCCGGACGATGACCTCGATCTGGTGCGTCACCCAGTGGCGGATGAACGCGTCCAGCGACAGGGTGCGCGGCACGCCGTCGACGAGCGCCAGCATGTTCGCGCCGAAGTTCGTCTGCAGGTCGGTGTGCTTGTAGAGGTTGTTCAGCACGACCTTGGCGACGGCGTCGCGCTTCAGCACGATCACCAGGCGCTGGCCGGTGCGCGAAGACGTCTCGTCACGGACGTCGGCGATGCCGCCGATCTTGCCGTCCTTGACCAGATCGGCGATCTTCTGCGCGAGGTTGTCCGGGTTGACCTGGTAGGGAAGCTCCGTGACCACCAGGCACTGGCGGTTCTGGATCTCCTCGACCTCGACGACCGCGCGCATCGTGATGGAGCCGCGACCGGTGCGGTACGCCTCCTCGATGCCCTTGCGTCCCACGACCAGCGCGCCGGACGGGAAGTCCGGGCCCTTGATCCGCTCGATGAGCGCGTCGAGCAGTTCCTCGTGCGGAGCGTCCGGGTGCTCCAGCGCCCACTGCGCACCGGCCGCGACCTCGCGCAGGTTGTGCGGCGGGATGTTGGTCGCCATACCGACCGCGATGCCGGCCGAGCCGTTGACCAGGAGGTTCGGGAAGCGCGCCGGCAGAACCGTCGGCTCCTGGTTGCGGCCGTCGTAGTTGTCCTGGAAGTCGACGGTCTCCTCGTCGATGTCCCGGAGCATCTCCATCGACTGCGGCATGAGCTTGCACTCGGTGTACCGCATGGCGGCGGCCGGGTCGTTGCCCGGGGAGCCGAAGTTGCCGTTGGAGTCCACCAGCGGCATGCGCATCGACCACGGCTGGGCCAGGCGGACCAAGGCGTCGTAGATCGAGGAGTCGCCGTGCGGGTGGTAGGTGCCCATGACGTCGCCGACGACGCGGGCGCACTTGTAGAAGCCCTTCTCGGGCCGGTAGCCACCGTCGTACATCGCGTACAGCACACGGCGGTGGACGGGCTTGAGCCCGTCCCGCACGTCCGGCAGCGCACGCGAGACGATGACGGACATCGCGTAGTCGAGATACGAGCGCTGCATCTCGGTCTCGAGCCCCACGGGCTCCACGCGCATGCCCACGCCCGGAACGATGGGCTCCTCTTCAGGCGTCACTGTCGTGTTCTCGTCGGCCATTGCTGGTCTTCAGTCCTTTCGTACGGTCAGCTGAGACCGACTCAGATGTCGAGGAAGCGAACGTCCTTGGCGTTGCGCTGGATGAACGAACGCCGCGCCTCCACGTCCTCACCCATGAGCACGGAGAACAGGTCGTCGGCCTGGGCCGCGTCGTCCAGCGTGACCTGGCCGAGCACTCGGTGGTCCTGGTCCATGGTGGTGATGCGCAGTTCCTCGGCGTTCATCTCGCCGAGGCCCTTGAAGCGCTGGATGGAGTCTTCCCTGATCCGCTTGCCGCCCCGCTTGCCCAGCTCGACCAGGGCGTCGCGCTCGCGGTCGGAGTAGGCGTACTCGAAGTCGTCCCGGCCCCACTTGATCTTGTACAGCGGCGGGCGCGAGAGGAAGACGTGACCCGCCTCGACGAGCGGCCGCATGAAGCGGAACAGGAACGTCAGCAGCAGGGTGTTGATGTGCTGGCCGTCGACGTCGGCGTCCGCCATCAGAATGATCTTGTGATAGCGGAGCTTCTCGATGTCGAAGTCCTCGTGGACACCGGTGCCGAAGGCCGAAATCAGCGCCTGGACCTCGGTGTTCTGGAGGATCTTGTCGATCCGCGCCTTCTCGACGTTCAGGATCTTGCCGCGGATGGGCAGGATGGCCTGGTACATCGGGTTACGTCCGGACTTGGCAGAGCCGCCGGCAGAGTCACCCTCGACGATGAAGATCTCGCACTTCGTCGGGTCGTTGGACTGGCAGTCGCTCAGCTTGCCCGGCAGCGACGCCGACTCCAGCAGACCCTTGCGGCGCGTCAGGTCCCGCGCCTTACGGGCCGCGACGCGGGCCGTCTGCGCCTGGATGCCCTTGCGGATGATGTCCGCGGCCTCGTTCGGATTGCGGTCGAACCAGTCGGTCAGTGTCTCGTGGACGACCTTCTGCACGAAGGTCTTGGCCTCCGTGTTGCCCAGCTTCGTCTTCGTCTGGCCCTCGAACTGCGGCTCGCCCAGCTTGACCGAGATGATCGCGGTGAGACCCTCGCGGATGTCCTCGCCGGAGAGGTTGTCGTCCTTCTCGCGCAGCAGCTTCTTCTCGCGCGCGTAACGGTTCACCAGACCGGTGAGTGCGGAGCGGAAGCCCTCTTCGTGGGTGCCGCCCTCGTGCGTGTGGATCGTGTTCGCGAAGGAGTAGACCCCCTCCGTGTACTGCGAGTTCCACTGCATCGCGATCTCGACGGAGAGCATCCGCTCCCTGTCCTCGGCCTCGATGTCGATGACCGTGGGGTGGATGAGCTCGCCCTTGCGGGAGTTCAGGTACTTCACGAAGTCGACGATGCCGCCCTCGTAGTGGTACTTGACCGTACGGGCCGGCTGCTCGATGTCCTCCGGCTCCTGGCCCGTCTCCGCGCCCGCGGTGGCCTTCGCCGACTCGCGCTCGTCGGTCAGCGTCAGGGTCAGGCCCTTGTTGAGGAAGGCCATCTCCTGGAAACGGCGCGAGAGCGTCTCGAAGGAGTACTCCGTCGTCTCGAAGATGTCGCCGTCGGCCCAGAAGGTGACCGAGGTGCCGGTCTCGGTGGTGGCCTCGTGCCGCTCCAGCGGCGCGGTGGGGACGCCCGACTTGTACTCCTGCGTCCAGCGGTAACCGTCCGTCCTGATCTCGACGGCGAGCTTGTAGGACAGCGCGTTCACCACGGAGACACCGACGCCGTGCAGACCGCCGGAGACGGCATAGCCGCCGCCGCCGAACTTGCCGCCCGCGTGCAGCACGGTGAGCACGACCTCGACGGCCGGCTTCTTCTCGACGGGGTGGATGCCCACCGGGATGCCACGGCCGTTGTCGATGACGCGTACGCCGCCGTCGGCGAGGATCGTGACGTCGATGGCGTCGGCGTGGCCGGCCATCGCCTCGTCGACGGAGTTGTCGACGACCTCTTGGACGAGGTGGTGGAGTCCACGCTCACCGGTCGAGCCGATGTACATGCCGGGGCGCTTGCGGACCGCGTCCAGACCCTCGAGGACGGTGATCGCGCTGGCGTCGTACGAGGCTGTGACCTCGCCGTTCCCACCGGCAGGGGTGGACGGAGTGTTCTCGTTGGGGTTGCCGGAATCGGCCACGAAGCGCCCTTTCTGGCACAGCACGAGCCGTTCACCGGCATGCGGGAGCGGCTGCGTCGTTCGGCATCTAATCGACGTGTCCCGCAACAGAAGCGGGACTGTCCACCAGTCTACCGGTAACGCCGACACTAATGGCGGTTTGCCGGTAGCTGAGTCCGCCTGTGGCGCCCTGAACCATCGCCGTCCGACTCCCCATATCCGGGAAGGGGCTCCAAGAGGCTCACACGGGCTTTGAGCGCTTTCGGGCTGTCAACCTCTCGCTACCGTGAGGGACACCTCATCCGCGACGGCGGTTTCCTTCTGCCACATCGGTGTCCACGCGACGTCCGGACGTCAGCCGTACGTGTCCCCGGGGCCCGTACTTCCCGGTGCCCGCAAGGGTCCGAACCGGCGCGCGGGGCCTTGGGGACCGAGCACCTTGATCGCGCGGACGGTCCCGTGCCCGAGGTCCTCGTTGAGCCGGGCGACCAGGCGCGGAGCCAGCAGCCGCAGCTGGGTGGCCCACGCCGTCGAGTCGCACTGCACGGTCAGCAGGCGCTCGTCCGGAGCCTCGTCGTATCGCAGCGGGACACAGTGGTTGGCCAGGTCCTCGCCCACGATCTGCGGCCAGCGGCCCATCACCCCGCCCACGGCGGCCGGCGTCTCCCAGCCCCGCTCGGTGATCAGCCGGTTGATCGCCGCCCCCAGCGGCAGCGGATCGCGCCCGTCGGCCCGGGCTCCGGAACGGAGCCCGCCGCCCCGCCTGGCCTGCTTCTTCTGCTGCGCCGCCGCGCCACGGGCCTTTGCCTGCTCCTTCGCGGCGCGCAGCGCCACGCGTGCCAGGTCCACGCCGGAGGACTCGCCGGCGCCCGACGGCCCCGCCGCTGCCGGCCCCTCGCCGCCCTCGCCGGTCATACGCGCTGCACCGTCCCGCCAGAGACCTCGTAGCGGGCACCCGCCAGCACTCCCGGGACGTCGTCGTCCACGGCCGCTGTCACCAGCACCTGCTCGCCAGGGGCCACCAGTTCGGCCAGCCGCTCCCGGCGCCGGGCGTCCAGCTCCGCGAAGACGTCGTCGAGGACCAGAACGGGTTCGTTGCCCTCGGCCCGCAGCAGGTCGTACGAGGCCAGCCGCAGCGCCAGCGCGTACGACCAGGACTCGCCGTGGCTCGCGTACCCCTTGGCGGGCATCTGCCCCAGTTTCAGGACCAGTTCGTCACGGTGGGGACCGACCAGGGTCACGCCCCGCTCGATCTCCTGCTTGCGCACATCGGCCAGCGCCGCCGTCAGCTGCTCGAACAGCGCTTCGCGGCCGTGCGCCTCGTCCATGGGGCCCGCCGAGGACCGGTACTCGAGCGCGACGGGACCGCCTCCCGGTGCGAGCGCCTCGTACGCCTTGTCCGCGAGCGGCTGCAGGGCGGCGATCAGGTCGAGCCGCTGGGCGGTCACCTCGGCGCCCGCGCGAGCCAGATGCTGGTCCCAGACGTCGAGGGTGGACAGGTCCATGCCACGGCCACCGTGCCGCCGCGCCATGGCCGCCGACTTCAGCAAGGTGTTGCGCTGCTTCAGCACACGCTCGTAGTCGGAGCGCACGGCCGCCATGCGCGGCGAGCGCGCCGTGACCAGCTCGTCGAGGAAGCGCCTGCGCTCGCCGGGATCCCCCTTGACCAGCGACAGGTCCTCCGGGGCGAAGAGCACCGTCCGCACTATCCCCAGCACGTCACGCGGCCTGACCTGCGACGACCTGTTGATCCGG
Source organism: Streptomyces kurssanovii (assembly GCF_040677245.1). Lineage (NCBI taxonomy): Bacteria > Bacillati > Actinomycetota > Actinomycetes > Kitasatosporales > Streptomycetaceae > Streptomyces > Streptomyces kurssanovii. Next base: position 145,578 of record NZ_JBFAQK010000002.1, on the reverse strand, counting down.
GCACGGTTCGCCCGTCCTGGATTGAGTTCGAGCTCGACGAGCTGCGAGCGCTCCCCCTGGGTCACAGCGGCCCGGATCACGGCCCGGTCGGCCCCCATCCGTACCAGCGGCGCATCCGAGGAAACGCGGTGGCTGGCGAGCGTGGCGAGATAGCCGACGGCCTCGACGAGATTCGTCTTGCCCTGCCCGTTCGCCCCCACGAAAGCGGTGACGCCCGGATCGAGAGGGACCTCGACCCGGGCGTACGAGCGGAAGTCGGCCAGCGACAGATGCGTGACGTGCATGGTGTGCGCCGACCTTCCCCCGGCATGGCTGTGCACCACTGGTGCACAGCCTGTGGACTACTTCTTGCTCTCCACCGCGTGGCCACCGAACTGGTTGCGCAGCGCGGCGATCATCTTCATCTGCGGGGAGTCGTCCTGACGGGACGCGAAACGGGCGAACAGCGACGCGGTGATCGCGGGCAGCGGGACGGCGTTGTCGATGGCGGCTTCCACCGTCCACCGGCCCTCGCCCGAGTCCTGTGCATAACCGCGCAGCTGCTCGAGGTGCTCGTCCTCGTCCAGCGCGTTGACCGCGAGGTCGAGCAGCCAGGAGCGGATGACCGTGCCCTCCTGCCAGGAACGGAAGACCTCGCGCACATCGGTGACCGAGTCGACCTTCTCCAGGAGCTCCCAGCCCTCGGCGTAGGCCTGCATCATCGCGTACTCGATGCCGTTGTGGACCATCTTCGCGAAGTGGCCCGCGCCGACCCGGCCCGCGTGGACCGAGCCGAACTCGCCCTCGGGCTTGAGGGCGTCGAAGATCGGCTGCACCTTCGCGACGTTCTCGGCGTCACCGCCGTACATCAGCGCATAGCCGTTCTCCAGGCCCCACACACCGCCGGACACACCGCAGTCGACGAAGCCGATGCCCTTCAGACCCAGCTCGACTGCGTGCTTCTCGTCGTCGGTCCAGCGGGAGTTGCCGCCGTCGACGACCACGTCGCCCGGGGAGAGCAGCTCGGCCAGCTCGTCGATCGTGGACTGCGTGGCGGCGCCGGCCGGGACCATGACCCAGACGACCCGCGGGCCCTTGAGCTTGCCCACAAGCTCCTCGAGGCTGTGGACATCAGCGACGTCAGGGTTGCGGTCGTACCCGATGACGGTGTGGCCGGCGCGGCGAATGCGCTCACGCATGTTGCCGCCCATCTTGCCGAGACCGACGAGACCGAGCTCCATCAGATGATTCCTCAATCGTTGTGTGCAGTACCTACCCGTGTCCGAGCCTACGCCCGGACACGGGTGCACACCTGTGGGGTCAAGCGCTCAGAAGCCGCTGATCAGCCGCTCAGCCGCACCGGCATGATCAGGTACTTGTAGGCCTCGTCCGCCTCGGCGTCCACGGCCGGCCGGCCGCTCAGCAGCGCCGGCTTGGTGGAGGTGGTGAACGAGAGCTGGGCGACGGGCGAGTCGATCGCGCTCAGCCCGTCCAGCAGGAAGGTCGGGTTGAAGGCGATCGAGATGTCGTCGCCCTCGAGCTGCGCGTCGACCCGCTCCACAGCCTGTGCGTCGTCGCTGGATCCTGCCTCCAGGATCAGCACGCCCTGCTCGAAGCTGAGGCGCACCGGGGTGTTGCGCTCGGCGACGAGGGCCACGCGCTTGACGGCCTCGACGAACGGCGCAGTCTCGATGACGGCCACCGAGTTGAACTCGGTCGGGAAGAGCGTCCGGTACTTCGGCAGGTCGCCCTCGAGCAGTCGCGTCGTGGTCCGGCGCCCCGCTCCTTCGAAACCGATCAGGCCCTCACCGGCGCCGGAACCCGACAGCGCCAGGGTGACGGTGTCACCGCTGGTGAGCGCCTTGGCGGTGTCCAGCAGCGTCTTGGCGGGCACCAGGGCGACCGCGGAGGCGTCCGGGTTCTCGGGCTTCCACAGGAACTCGCGGACGGCGAAGCGGTAGCGGTCGGTGGACGCCAGCGTGACGGTGTCGCCCTCGATCTCGATGCGCACACCGGTCAGGACGGGGAGCGTGTCGTCGCGGCCGGCGGCGATGGCGACCTGGGCAGCGGCCGAGGCGAAGACCTCACCGGGCACGGTGCCGGTCGCGGTCGGCATCTGCGGCAGTGCCGGGTACTCCTCCACAGGCAGGGTGTGGAGTGTGAATCGGGAGGAGCCGCAGACCACGGTCGCTCGTACACCGTCTGTGGAAATCTCCACCGGACGGTTGGGGAGGGCGCGGCAGATGTCGGCGAGAAGGCGGCCGGAGACCAGGACGGTGCCGTCCTCGTCCACCTCAGCCTCCACCGACACACGGGCCGAGACCTCGTAGTCGAAGCTCGAGAAGCTGACGGCGCCGTCCTCCGCCTTCAGGAGAAGGCCCGCGAGAACGGGCGCCGGCGGCCGGGCCGGGAGGCTACGGGCCACCCACGCCACCGCCTCCGCGAGTACATCGCGCTCCACCCGGATCTTCACCGGAACCGCCTCCTGCTGTTGCTGGCTCGCCCTGCTGGCCTTCTCGTCGGCTTGATGCCGGGGACCAGTCTGACGCACGACGCCGACAGTCGGTGCGGGTCGGGGTCAAGTCGTGGCAAGAGCTGCCCGGCGGTCCGGGCTCGAGTTGTGCACAGGGCCTTCTTCGAAGCGAATTCCCCGGTAACTCTAGGTGGGAGTAGTAGTAGGGGCTGTGGAAACGGTGGATAACGTCGTTTGCCCAGGTCAAGCCCGCTTTTTTGTCCACCGCGCCTGTGGGCGGGGACCGTGGACAACCGGGCGCTTCTGTGGACACGCGAAAGTTCTGCACACCCGATGCACAGGCCGCGGGGACTTCTCCCCAGTCCCGTCCCCAGCTTTACCCCGGTTCCCCACAGGCCAACCGACCTCGTTGGTGTGACGGCTTTCACTCGACGCGGTGAGCGGGTGTGTTTCGTTGCCGAACAGTGGACAGGGGTGTGGAGAAGCTGTGGGCAACGGGCCGTTGCCTGTGGGGCGGCGGTGGACAACGACGATCACAGCCTGTGGAAGCTTTTCGTGTCCACAGTCTGTGGAACGTGGTTTGCCACAAATCCCCAAGGGGCTGACCTGGGGTGACGGCCCGGTGGTCGGTGTGCCTGTGGACCGGTCGTGGACAACTTCCTGGTCCCCAGGCTGTGGACGGAGGATTCCCCGCACAACTGTGGAGAACGGCTCGAGGCCGGCTCGAATTCGAACACACCGGTGCGGGCGAAACGCCTGAGGGCGCTCCGGGACGGTTCCCGGAGCGCCCTCAGAGGCCGTCGTGGCCGGCCTGTCAGCCGTTCTTGATGCGGTTGGTGAGCTCGGTGACCTGGTTGTAGATGGACCGCCGCTCCGCCATGAGGGCCCGGATCTTCCGGTCCGCGTGCATCACCGTCGTATGGTCCCGGCCGCCGAACTGTGCGCCGATCTTCGGCAGCGACAGATCCGTCAGCTCCCTGCACAGGTACATGGCGATCTGCCTCGCCGTCACGAGCACCCGGCTGCGAGAGGAGCCGCAGAGGTCCTCGACCGTGAGCCCGAAGTAGTCCGCGGTCGCCGCCATGATGGCGCCGGCGGTGATCTCGGGAGCCGCGTCCTCGCCGCCGGGGATCAGATCCTTCAGCACGATCTCGGTGAGCCCCAGGTCCACCGGCTGCCGGTTGAGGGACGCGAACGCCGTCACACGGATCAGCGCGCCCTCGAGCTCACGGATGTTGCGCGAGATGCGGGAGGCGATGAACTCCAGTACCTCCGGCGGGGCGTTGAGCTGCTCCTGGACGGCCTTCTTCCGGAGGATCGCGATGCGCGTCTCGAGCTCCGGCGGCTGCACGTCCGTGGTCAGGCCCCACTCGAACCGGTTGCGGAGCCGGTCCTCCAGCGTCATCAGCTGCTTGGGCGGCCGGTCGGAGGACAGCACGATCTGCTTGTTGGCGTTGTGGAGGGTGTTGAAGGTGTGGAAGAACTCCTCCTGCGTCGACTCCTTGCTCGCGAGGAACTGGATGTCGTCGACGAGGAGGATGTCGACGTCCCGGTAGCGCTTGCGGAAGGTGTCGCCCTTGCCGTCCCGGATCGAGTTGATGAACTCGTTGGTGAACTCCTCCGAACTCACGTACCGGACGCGGGTCCCCGGGTAGAGGCTGCGCGCGTAGTGCCCGATCGCGTGCAGGAGGTGCGTCTTGCCGAGCCCCGACTCCCCGTAGATGAAGAGGGGGTTGTACGCCTTGGCCGGAGCCTCGGCGACAGCGACGGCCGCGGCGTGTGCGAAGCGGTTGGACGCGCCGATGACGAAGGTGTCGAACAAGTACTTGGGATTGAGGCGGGCGTGAGGCTCGCCGGGGCCCGGCGCCGGTGCCGGCTGAGCGCCGAGCGGCCCAGGAGCTCCCGAGGGGCCGCGGTGCGGAGCCTGCGGCTCCTGCATCGAATGCCGCTCCGGACGTGAGTCGTACTGCCGGCGCTCGGGCGGCTGCGGCGACCGGTAATCGTGCTGAGGCTGCCGCTGCGGCGCGGAGGCGTACGGGTCGCGGTCCTGGAAGCCCCCGAGCCGCGGCTGCTGCCACGACAGGTCCTCCTGGGTACGCGGCCAGGAGCCCGGCTCCGGGCGCTGCTGGTACTCGGGATAGGCGGGCCGGGCCGTCGGCAGCCCGTCGTCGGAGGAGCGGTGACCGTACGAGTCGTACGGATCTCCGGGCCGGGGCTCGTCGTGCTGCGGTCCCTGGTAACGAGGCTGCTGCTGCTGAGGAGGCCCCTGGGGGACCGGCCCCTCGCCGACGGAATCGTCGACGGTGATCGCGATCCGGATGGGACGGCCGCACTCACGGCTCAGCGTCTCGCTGATGAGGGGGGCGAGCCGGCCTTCGAGCACGCGCTTGCCCCATTCATTGGGGACGGCGAGCAGTGCGGTGTCGGCGACCAGGGCGAGCGGCTGGCAGCGCTCGATCCACTGTTTGTCCTTCGGCTCGACGCCCTGCTGGCCCTCATCGAGGAGCTGCTCCAGCACTCGTGGCCACACTGCGGCAAGATCGGCAGGTACGTCAGCCACAAGGCACGCTCTCTCGCAGGTCCCACGAATGTGTGGTTCTCGGGACGGGATGGGAAGACAGGCAGGAAAAGAATCCAAGTTCAGCCACGGTAGTCAGGGCGACCCGCGTGGTTCAAGTTGTTGTCCACAGCCTGTGCACAGTGGACCACGCCATGGGGACGGTTTGACCGGATGGCGCAGCCGCGCGTACCGTGACCAGGTCGAGTTGTCGATGGCTGCTGCCGCCTGCCTCCGATGGGCAAAGATCACGATCTGTGATTGTGAAGCGGTGCACACGGGCGTAAACGCGAGCTTCTCGTGGGCGCACGGTGACAGCCAGGCGATGTCCCGCCGTCTACGAATCATTTCTGGAGCCCCCGAGTGAGCAAGCGCACCTTCCAGCCGAACAACCGTCGTCGCGCGAAGACCCACGGTTTCCGCCTGCGCATGCGTACCCGTGCCGGCCGCGCCATCCTGGCGAACCGCCGTGGCAAGGGTCGCGCCAACCTGTCCGCCTGATCGCGTACAGGTCATGACGTGCTGCCTACCGAGAATCGGCTGAGGCGGCGCGAGGACTTCGCGACTGCGGTACGGCGGGGACGCAGGGCAGGCCGCCCACTACTCGTCGTCCACCTTCGCAGCGGCACAACGGACCCGCACGCGCCTGGGGAGAGCGCCTCCCCGACGTGTGCGGGTTTCGTCGTGAGCAAGGCTGTGGGCGGTGCTGTGGTCCGCAACAAGGTCAAGCGGAGACTGCGCCATCTCATACGCGATCGGCTCTCCGAGCTGCCCCCCGGTAGCCTGGTGGTCGTACGGGCGCTGCCCGGCGCGGGTGACGCCGAACATGCACAGCTGGCCCGAGACCTGGACGCCGCTCTTCAGCGGCTGCTGGGAGGGGGCGCGCGATGAAGTACCCGCTGCTGGCTCTGATCAAGATCTATCAGTGGACGATCAGCCCGCTGCTGGGGCCCGTCTGCAGGTACTACCCGTCGTGTTCCCACTACGGATACACGGCCATCGACCGGCACGGCGCGGTCAAGGGCACGGTGCTGACCGCCTGGCGCATCCTGCGGTGCAATCCGTGGTCGCCGGGCGGGGTGGACCACGTGCCTGAGCGCAAGCGCCCGCGGTGGCACGAAATGCTGCGTAATGCCTTGCGCGGCGACAGCAAGGGCGGGGACGCCGCCGCTGATCTGCCTGCCCCGGGAGCGGCCTCCGTATCCCAGGGCCCGGCCGCAGAGACCTCGCCCAATGCTCAAGGAGCCTGATTAGTGGACACGATTGCCAGTCTGTTCAGTTTTATCACCACGCCTGTCTCGTGGATCATCGTCCAGTTCCACAGTCTCTACGGGGCGATCTTCGGCCCTGACACGGGATGGGCCTGGGGACTGTCCATCGTGTCGCTGGTGATCCTGATCCGGATCTGTCTGATCCCGCTCTTCGTGAAGCAGATCAAGTCGACCCGGAACATGCAGGCGCTCCAGCCGAAGATGAAGGCGATCCAGGAGCGCTACAAGAACGACCGACAGCGTCAGTCCGAAGAGATGATGAAGCTGTACAAGGAGACGGGCACCAACCCGCTCTCCTCGTGCCTTCCCATCCTGGCCCAGTCGCCGTTCTTCTTCGCGCTGTACCACGTGCTCAGCAAGATCGCCTCGGGTGACGAGATCGGGGTGCTCAACAAGGATCTCGTGAACAGCGCGCGTGAGGCGCACATCTTTGGTGCTCCGATCGCCGCGAAGTTCATGGACGACCCGGCCAAGGTGGAGGCGCTCAACGCCTCGCTGACCGACGTCCGCATCGTCACCGCCATCATGATCATCCTGATGTCGGCGTCGCAGTTCTACACCCAGCGTCAGCTGATGCAGAAGAACGTCGACCTCACGGTCAAGACGCCGTACATGCAGCAGCAGAAGATGCTGATGTACATCTTCCCGCTGATCTTCGCCGTCATGGGCATCAACTTCCCCGTCGGTGTCCTCGTCTACTGGCTGACCACCAACGTGTGGACCATGGGCCAGCAGATGTACGTGATCAACCAGAACCCCACCCCGGGCAGCAAGGCCCAGGACCACTACCTGCAGCGGCTGCTCAAGAGCATCACCGCACAGGGCGAGGTCCGCTCGCGGCGCAAGCGCAGTGTCATCCAGGCGATCGTGGCCAAGGGGACCGACCGCAACGACAACGAGCGCCGGTTCATCTCCGGTCTCGCCAAGGCCGGCCTGGCCGCGCAGGCGGACGGCACGGTGACCAAGAGCGAGACCGCCGAGGCCGAGGCCGAGGGTGGAGCCGCGCAGAGGCGCCAGCAGCCCAAGCGCCAGAGCAAGTCCAAGCGCCAGACCACGACGGCCCAGCCGGGTGCCGCCAAGGGTTCCGACCCCGCAGGCGCCACTGCCAAGACCTCCCTGGAAAAGGACAAGCCGGCGGAGGGCCGCTCCAGGGCCGGTTCCTCCCAGGGCGACGCCAAGCAGGGTGCCGGCGGTAACAAGGCCACCGGCTCCGCACGCCAGCCCAAGTCCGGACAGCGCAAGGGCTCGCAGCGGCCCAAGCACCCGTCGTCCAAGAAGTAAGAAGGAGCATCCGTGACGGAAGGCACCATCTCCGCCGCCGCCGAGGGTGGCGACACCCTGACCCGCCTCGAGCAGGAAGGGGAGATCGCGGCCGATTACCTCGAGGGCCTGCTCGACATCGCAGACCTCGACGGTGACATCGACATGGATGTCGAGGCCGACCGCGCTGCGGTTTCGATCATCAGCGACACCGCCGGCCGTGACCTGCAGAAGCTCGTGGGCAAGGACGGCGAGGTTCTTGAGGCGCTTCAGGAGCTGACGCGTCTGGCCGTGCATCGGGAGACGGGCGACCGTAGCCGGCTGATGCTGGACATCGCCGGCTTCCGGGCGAACAAGCGCACCGAGCTGGCCGAGCTGGGTGCGAAGGCCGCTGCCGAGGTGAAGAGCACCGGTGAGCCGGTGAAGCTCGACCCGATGACGCCCTTCGAGCGCAAGGTCGTCCATGACGCCGTCGCGGCGGCGGGACTGCGCAGCGAGTCCGAGGGCGAGGAGCCTCAGCGCTTCGTCGTCGTGCTCCCTGCCTGACCGCTTTGTTCTGTCGGCCCCGTCTGTTCGCAGGCGGGGCCGATCTTTGTCAGCCTGTTAGTCAGCCACCACAGTCCACTTTGCGGCAGTGCGGTACGGAAGGACGGTCCCCGTGACGGAGGCAGCACAGCTTCCCCAGGCGCCCGAGGCGGCACGGAAGGTGTTCGGAGAGTACTTTCCCGAAGCCGTGCGGTACGCGGAGCTGCTCGCGGACGCCGGGGTCAAGCGCGGTCTGATCGGCCCACGCGAAGTGCCGCGGCTGTGGGAGCGGCATCTGCTGAACTGCGCCGTCCTCTCGGAAGTGGTGCCGGAGGGCGTCACGGTCTGCGACGTCGGCTCCGGCGCGGGGCTCCCCGGGATCCCGCTGGCGCTGGTGCGACCGGATCTGAAGATCACCCTTCTCGAACCGTTGCTCCGTAGGACGAACTTCCTGCAGGAAGTGGTGGAGCTGCTCGGCCTGGACCATGTGACCGTGGTGCGTGGACGGGCCGAGGAAGTCCTCGGGAAGGTTCCTCCGGTGCACGTGGTCACGGCGCGGGCAGTCGCCCCGCTGGACCGTCTCGCCGGCTGGGGCGTGCCTCTGCTGCGGCCCTACGGCGAGATGCTGGCTCTCAAGGGCGACACCGCCGAAGAGGAGATCCAGGGCGCACGCGCCGCACTCAGCAAGCTGGGTGTGGTGGAGACCTCGGTCCTTCAGGTCGGTGAAGGCCTCGTTGATCCACTGTCCACAGTCGTGCGGGTGGAGGTCGGGGAGAGCCCTGGCGGTGTGAGGTTCGCCGCGAAGAGGGCGAAAGCGGCTCGCACCAGTCGCACGCGCCGTCGCCGCTGAGCCATACACGTTGCCATACGTACTGATTTCGGAGTGTCGTCCCGGTCTGGTCATGCGGCTTGGGCATCGTGTTTCACGTGAAACGTCGCTCACTGCTGCAGGGAATCATCAGCCGCGGCCGTGCGGCCGCCCCGATCAAGGGCCGCAGGCCCCTCTTGAGGGCTACAGAGTTGTCCACAGAGGTGGATTCCTCCACAGATCCACGGGGCTCGCTGGTTCGCGACCCCGAAAGCATGGCAGGCTCTGCTCATTGCGAGCCTGATGTCGAGGAGAGTGAATCCTTGCGGTCCGACGCCAACATCGCGGGACCGATGACCGATCCGGTCCCCGGTCCCCGTACCGAGTCCGCGGGGGACGATGTTTCACGTGAAACACCGCCCCCCATGGATGACACCCCCATCGGCCGTGCTGCTCAGCTGGCCGTGGAGGCGCTGGGGCGTGCCGGTGAGGGTCTGCCCCGACCTGAGCAGACACGCATCATGGTCGTTGCCAATCAGAAGGGCGGCGTAGGTAAGACCACCACCACGGTCAATCTCGCCGCTTCGCTCGCCTTGCACGGCGCGCGCGTTCTGGTGATCGACCTGGATCCGCAGGGAAACGCCTCCACGGCTCTGGGGATCGATCATCATGCGGAAGTTCCCTCGATCTATGACGTCCTGGTGGAGAGCAGGCCTCTCGCCGAAGTGGTCCAGCCGGTCCCGGACGTCGAAGGACTCTTCTGCGCCCCCGCCACCATCGATCTCGCCGGTGCGGAGATCGAGCTGGTGTCGCTGGTGGCGCGGGAGAGCAGACTGCAGCGGGCGATCCAGGCCTATGAGCAGCCGCTGGACTACATCCTCATCGACTGTCCGCCCTCGCTGGGCCTGCTGACGGTCAACGCGCTGGTCGCCGGCGCTGAGGTATTGATCCCCATCCAGTGCGAGTACTACGCGCTGGAGGGGCTCGGGCAGTTGTTGCGGAACGTGGACCTGGTGCGCGGCCATCTCAACCCGGCGCTGCATGTCTCGACCATCCTGCTCACGATGTACGACGGCAGGACACGGCTCGCCTCGCAGGTCGCGGACGAGGTGCGCAGTCACTTCGGCGAAGAGGTCCTGCGCACGAGCATCCCGCGCTCGGTGCGCATTTCGGAGGCGCCGAGCTATGGGCAGACGGTGCTGACCTACGATCCGGGGTCCAGCGGTTCCCTGTCGTATCTCGAAGCCGCACGCGAGATCGCGCTGCGTGGGGTCGGAGTGCAGTACGACCCGCACCACGCCCAGGTGGGCCAGAACAGTCAGCAGAACATGTCGGAGGGGATCCAGTGAGCGAGCGACGTAGAGGATTGGGGCGTGGGCTCGGTGCGCTGATTCCTGCCGCTCCGCAGGAGAAGCAGCCGACTGCCTCGGGACCGGAGTCATCACCCGGATCGTCCCCTGTGCTGACCGCGGAACGGGGAGTGGCGGCGGCCAAGGTCGCCACGCTGCCCACAGCAGTGACGCCCCAGGCAGCGGCCCCCGCCCAGGAAGGGGAGGCTGCGGGCACGTCGGCGAGCTCTCCGGCTGGTGCGCATTTCGCCGAGGTACCGCTCGGCGCGATCACGCCCAACCCGCGTCAGCCGCGCGAAGTCTTCGACGAGGATGCCCTCGCTGAGCTGGTCACCTCCATCAAGGAAGTGGGGCTCCTTCAGCCGGTTGTGGTACGGCAGTTGGGCCCGGACCGCTATGAGCTCATCATGGGTGAGCGTCGCTGGCGGGCCTGCAGGGAGGCCGGCCTCGATCGGATCCCCGCAATCGTCAGGGACACCGATGACGAGAAGCTGCTGCTGGATGCTCTCCTGGAGAACCTGCACCGGGCCCAGTTGAACCCGCTGGAAGAGGCGGCCGCCTACGACCAGCTGTTGAAGGACTTCAACTGCACCCACGATCAGCTGGCGGACCGGATCGGGCGTTCTCGCCCGCAGGTGTCCAACACGCTTCGCCTGCTGCGGCTTTCCCCGCCCGTCCAGCGCCGGGTCGCGGCGGGAGTGCTCTCAGCCGGGCACGCCCGGGCTCTGCTCTCTGTGGACGACTCGGAGGAGCAGGACCGGCTGGCGCACCGGATCGTCGCCGAGGGCCTCTCGGTCAGGGCCGTCGAAGAGATCGTGACGCTGCTGAACTCGAACCCCAAGACCGCGCCCAAGCCGAAGGGACCCCGGGCCGGCACCCGGCTGTCCCCGGCACTCACGGATCTTGCCTCTCGGCTCTCCGATCGCTTCGAGACGCGAGTGAAGGTCGACCTCGGTCAGAAGAAGGGCAAGATCGTTGTCGAGTTCGCCTCGATGGACGACCTTGAGCGAATCCTGGGCACGCTCGCTCCTGGTGAAGGACGCGTGCTGGAGAAGGGACTCGGCGAGGGCTCCGCCGAGGACGACGACGCCTGAGTCTCCTCTGCTCGGCGGTGTCGAAGCTGTCTGAAGGGGCGGGTGGTGTTCCGTGCTCCGGAACACCACCCGCCCCTTCGGCTTGGTGCGGTATCCGTGCCGGGGTCGGGTGGATACGATGCGTTCTGGTATGACGCATCCTCCTTGAGCCACTTCGGAAAGAGGCAAGGCCATGCGATCGGTGATCTGCGGCCGACTGGTGATGGCAGGCCTGGGGCTCGGGGCGGTGAGCGGCTTCGTCAGCAGCTTCCTCCTCGAGCGGAGCAGGCTGGCAGATGCTCGCAGCGCGGCACACGAGGGAAGTGAGGAACAGCCTCCATGGGGCGTCGGCTCGTACCGCTCACGCTGGACAACCTTTCGGACCTTCCCAAGCGTTGTCGTGCGTGCGTCTTCTGGGAACTTGACCCGGTCAGCGGTGAAGCCGCGGTAAAGGCCGGAACCCCTGAGCTCGAGAAGGAGGCCTGGATCTCGGCTGTCCTCCTCGAGTGGGGTTCCTGTGGTCGCGTGGTCTACGTGGACGAGGTTCCGGTGGGCTTCGTTGTCTATGCCCCGCCTGCGTATGTACCGCGCTCCACCGCCTTCCCCACGAGCCCCGTCGCAGCCGACGCGGTCCAACTGATGACGGCGTGGGTCATGCCTGGCTATCAGGGGCAGGGCCTTGGGCGGGTCATCGTCCAGACGGTCGCCAAGGACCTGCTGCGCCGGGGGTTCCGTGCGATCGAGGCATTCGGCAATGCACGGTGGCAGGAACCGGCTTGTGTCCTGCCGGCCGACCATCTCCTCGCGGTCGGCTTCAAGACGGTCCGACCGCACCCCACATATCCACGCCTGCGCTTGGAGCTGCGCACGACACTCTCCTGGAAGGAAGATGTGGAGCTGGCTCTGGACCGCCTGCTGGGAGCAGTGCAGAAGGAGCCGGCACTGCGGCCTCTCTGATTGCGAACGTGAGAATGGGCCCGTCCCCCTTGGGGATGGGCCCATTCATGTTTCACGTGAAACAGCGGAGACGTCTCTACTCTCCGATGAAGGTCTCGAGGTCGCGGACGATCGCGGCCTTCGGCTTCGCGCCGACGATGGTCTTGGCGACCTCGCCGTTCTGGTACACGTTCAGCGTCGGGATCGACATGACGCCGTACTTGGCTGCGGTGGCCGGGTTCTCGTCGATGTTGAGCTTCACGACCTGGATCTTGTCGCCGTGCTCCGCCGCGATGGCTTCGAGGGACGGCGCGATCTGGCGGCACGGACCGCACCAGGCGGCCCAGAAGTCCACGAGCACGGGCTTGTCGCTCTTGAGGACCTCCTCCTCGAAGGAGTCATCAGTCACGTTCTTCAGGGCGCCGGCCACGGCGGCCTCCTTAACTTCTCTGCGGGGTGTGGGGTGGGGTGGTCCAGGGATGGTCAGACCACGGGGGTCTTCTCCGGCTCGGCCGCCTTCTCGCTGTCCGAAAGAGCGGCGAGGAAGCGCTCCGCGTCCAGGGCAGCGGCGCAGCCGGTCCCGGCGGCCGTGATGGCCTGACGGTAGGTGTGGTCGACGACGTCACCGGCGGCGAACACTCCGGTGACGTTGGTGCGGGTCGACGGGGCGTCGACCTTCAGGTAGCCCTCGCCGTCCAGTTCGAGCTGTCCCTTGAACAGCTCAGTCCGGGGGTCGTGGCCCACCGCGATGAACAGACCCGTCACCGCGAGCGGCGACTTCTCGCCCGTCTTGGTGTTGTTCAGGGTCAGACCCGCGAGCTTCTGGTCACCGTGGATCTCGGCGACCTCGCTGTCCCAGGCGAAAGAGATCTTCGGGTCGGCGAAGGCCCGCTCCTGCATGGCCTTGGAGGCCCGCAGGGTGTCCCGTCGGTGGATGATCGTGACGGACTTGGCGAAGCGGGAGAGGAAGGTGGCTTCCTCCATCGCCGTGTCGCCACCGCCGACGACAGCGATGTCCTGGTCCTTGAAGAAGAAGCCGTCACAGGTCGCGCACCAGGAGACACCGCGGCCGGAGAGCACGTCCTCGTTGGGGAGGCCGAGCTTGCGGTGCTGGGAGCCGGTGGTGACGATCACGGCCTTCGCGCGGTGGACGGTGCCGGCCGTGTCGGTGACGGTCTTGATGTCGCCGGTGAGGTCGACGGACACGATGTCGTCGGGCACGAGTTCGGCTCCGAAGCGCTCGGCCTGAGCGCGCATGTTGTCCATGAGGTCGGGCCCCATGATGCCGTCGCGGAAGCCCGGGAAGTTCTCCACCTCGGTCGTGTTCATCAGCGCACCGCCGGCGGTGACAGCTCCCTCGAACACCAGCGGCTGAAGCGATGCCCGCGCGGTGTAGAGCGCCGCTGTATAGCCCGCGGGCCCGGAGCCGATGATGATCACGTTACGGACGTCGCTCACGGGTTTGTTCCTCGTCTCTGCAGACTGCCTACTGCCTACGGGGCGGGTTCATGGACTCTCACCCCACCCAACGGATCCTACGGGGCTTGCATTCCCGTGAAGCCGGAGCGGCACAGACGATGTCTCAAGGGCGGGGATAGGACTCCGTGTGGAGCAGCTCTCCGGGCGACTTCGCCGCGTGATCCACGCATGCGGCATCGACGACGTAGGCCTGGACCTGGGTGCTGTCCCTGGCGTGTGCCATCAGGACGAGGTAGGCGTTGACGCCTTCATAAGTGCCCCGCTCAGCGGCGATGGGGCCGTCCGTCCGGCCGGTTCCCTGCTGAATACAGGCAGGCACCGCGGCGTCCGGAGCGTCCTTGGGCGACATCGTGGCGGGCCCGCTCTCGAGGGAGGGGACCTTCTCGATCCTGGGCTCAGCCTCTGGCGCCGGTCCGGCCGCCAGCAGTGACTGGACCCGACGTTCGAGGGTGCTGCCAGAGAACTCCACGGTGTCCCGCGCCGCGGAGCTCACACTCGTCTCCTTCTTGCCGGCCGAAGCGTCGTTGGCAGTGTTCATCTGGGCCGACTGGAGGAACATCACGCCGACGCCTACCGCGGCGGCCCCGAAGACGGCGCCGAGAACGGCACCGCGTCGACGACGAGCCCGTCCGTTTCGACCCGGACCGGTCGTCGCACGGGGGTGTCCTGCCGGTCGGACGGACGTCGACGCAGTCTCTGCTGCCGGCGAGCGAGGCACTGTTTCACGTGAAACATGCGCTCGATCTTCAGGTGCCGTGGCTTCGAGGAGAGCCTCTGCGGCCAGAGCGGCATCGATTCGGCCGACGATGTCGGCAGGCATGCGTGGAGGCCCCGGCAGGGTGCCCAACAGACCACGGATCTCTTCAAGAGACGTCTGCACGTCGGCGCACAGTGGACAGTCATCGAGGTGACGGCGCACCTCGGCCGTGCGTGCCGGCGGGAGAAGGCCTTCGGTGAGGTCGGAGATTTCCGAGACGTGCGGGTGCCCAGTCGTGTCGGTCGATGTCACGCGCGCCCACCTCCGCCCTTCACTGCCGCAGGGTCACTCGGCCCTGTCTCTCTTGGTCCAGACGCCGGTGGGACGGATGTCCCCGGCGTCCGGTTCCTTCCCATGGTGAGGTCGGTGTTATCCCCGGCCTGACCACGCAGATGCGCGAGCATGGGCAGGAGACGGGCGCGGCCCCGGGCACAGCGGCTCTTCACCGTTCCCGTAGGGACATCCAGCAGGCGCGCGGCTTCGGCGACGGGATAGCCCTGCATGTCCACGAGTACCAGCGCCGCGCGCTGGTCCACCGGAAGTTTCGCCAGGGCGGCCAGGAGCTCCCGGTGGAGATCGTGACGCTCGGCGGGAGCCTCTGCCGACTCGTGGGGCTCCAGGAGCTGCTCCAGGCGCTCCGTGTCGTCCACGGGCGAGGTCTTGCGTGAGGCAGCCTTCCGTGCGCGGTCCAGGCAGGCGTTGACCGTGATGCGGTGCAGCCACGTCGTGACGGCCGAATGACCCCGGAAGGTGTGCGCCGCGCGGAAGGCCGATACGAGAGCGTCCTGAACCGCGTCGGCGGCCTCTTCACGGTCCCCCAACGTGCGCAACGCCACGGCCCACAGCCTGTCGCGGTGGCGACGTACGAGCTCGCCGAAGGCGTCCGGGTCCCCGTCGACGTGGCGGGCCAGCAGGTCCTGGTCGCTTACGTCTCCGAGTGTCGCGTCGTCCAACGGTGAGCCCCCTCCCATACCTCCGTGTCAGCCGGTGAAGGCGACGTCCGTGATGCCCTGCTTGTAGCCCGGATCGCTGTACTCGTCCTGCGGCGAGTACGGCATCGCCGTCATCCACAGCAGCACGTACCGGCTCTTCACCGGCGCCTTGGCGGTCACCTTCAGAGTGGAATCGCTGGTACGGCCGGTTGCGATCTGCTTCATGGAGCTGACCGGACCGGACGGATTCAGCGAATCAACGGCGTAGACGCTGATGGTGGTGTGATCTCCGCCGTAGCGCAACGCTATGGACGCGCCGGCGACGTCTTTGTCGGAACCGAGGTCGTAGACGATGCCCACGCCCTGCTTCACGGACGGCACCAGATCCGGTCCGTCGAAGTAGCTCCGGCTCCGCCAATAGGTGGTGCTGTCCGAGTCATGAGTGGCCCCGACGTTGTTCGCGTTCTGCGGCGACCCGTCCGGTGCGTACTCCTGGGCGTCCTGGACGGCCAGAGGCACGGGTGCGTCGGGCTTGTCCCCGTCCTGGTTCGTGGTCTCGGTCTCCGAGGTCCCGGGCTCTTCCGAGCCGTTGCGGTTGTCCAGCAACTTGTCGGCGACCTGCCAGCTACCGAGTCCGAGAGCGGCAATGAGGAGTGCCGAAACGGCCCACTTGAGGGCCTTGCCCGTACGGGTCTGCAAGGGCGGCGGCGGGGTCGGCGTCGGCTGGGCGGCGCCGGCTCCCGGCATGGGCGCGGGGCGGGCGTAGTTGCCCTGTTGATAGGTCGTGCGCTGGTACTCGGGTGGTGCCGTGAAGGCCGGCTCCGGCGGGCGGATGCGCGGCATCGCGGCGACGGCCTTGGCCAGTTCGTCAGGCGTCGTGCAGGGCGGTTCCTGGCGGGACGCGGTGGCGCCGTCGTTGACCAGGGCCCGCATGGCCAGCTCGGACAGGCCGCGGTGGACGCCGGCCCGCACCTGGTCGGGAGCCACGAGGCCGACTCCCTTGGGGAGGCCCGTGAGGCCGTACGCGTCGTTCTCGTACGGCCAGCGCTGGGTGAGTGCCGCGTACAGGAGGGCACCGATGGCTTCGGTGTCGGTGCGCTGGGGGCCGTCGACGGAGATACCGCGCAGGGCGGCGTTCACCGCCAGTCCGCGGATCCGGTACTGCCCTGTCGAGGTGCGCAGCACAGCACCGGGGGTGAGCCTCAGGTGGGCGAGTCCCTCCCGGTGGGCGGCAGCCATCGCCTGGGAGACCTGGTCGACGAGCTGGTACGCGTCGTGCGGCTCGAACGGGCCGGCGGCCAGGAGGGCGGTCAGCTCAACGGCGTCGGGCAGCCATTCGTGCACGACGTAGACGAGGTCGTTCTCCTCGACCGCGTCGAGGACCTGGACGAAACGGGGGTCGCCGAGGAGGGCCGAGGACCTGGCAGCCGCCAGAACCGAGCGTGCTCTGGGGTGGTCGGCCGGCAGGATGTGCACGCCGACCGCGCGCCGGAGTTTCTCGTCGACGGCGCGCCAACTGCTGAAACCGTCCAGACGGGTGACGCACTCCTCGAGCCGATAGCGTCTGGCGAGTTTGTGACCGCTGTGAAGTTCGGGCGTCGAGTAGGACGGTTCGCCGCCCTGCCGTTCGCCGTCCCTGTCGAGCGCGGCCTTTTCCGCCGCGTCTTGAGAGCCCGCTGCCGGAGACTCTGCCGCCTGGGTGTCTGCCGCCCCGTCGGTCGTGGCCTTGCCCGCCTTCGCGGTCAGCGGTTCGTCCCCGCCGTTGTCGGCCACGTCGACGGCAGCCGTGCTACGTTCCGCCACCGTCGTTCCTGCCTCCCCATCCGTTGCGCCATGTCCAACAGCCATGCCAATTGTGCCCACAGTCCGACGCTATGCACGACACACGGCGTCCGACGATGGTTGTGCGGAACCTGCCCGAAGCCGGCCGTCGGCGTGCGTGTGACGGCGTCTAGCGGCCGAGCCGGCCACGGACCATGCCGACCATGGCGTTGAGTTCCTCGATACGCATCCTCTTCGCTGCCACGAAGAAGACTCCCAGCAGTGCGACGCCGCCGACGACGAGCGCGACCACGGAGCCCCCCGCGCCGCTGCCGAGTCCCGTCAGAATGCCGTAGGCCACGGCGCCGCCGACCACTGCCGCGGGGACGGACGCCATGGACAGCCGTGCATAGGTGCGCATGATGTGAGCGCCGTCCAGATCGCCGCCGAGACGGTTCTTGAGCCTCCGCCAGGCGACGCCGACACCGACGGCGTAGGCGAGCCCGTAGGAGGCTGCCATGCCGACCACCGCCCACTGGGCGGGCAGCAGCACGTAACAAAGGGCGGAAGCACCGGCGTTGACGACGGCGACGATGACCGTGTTGTAGAAGGGCGTCCGGGTGTCCTCGTAGGCGTAGAAGCCGCGCAGCACCACGTATTGCACGGAGTACGGGATGAGGCCGAGTCCGAAGGCCATGAGGATGAAGCCCATGCCCCGGGCCGCCTCGGTACCGGTGGAGGCGAAGAGCAGCGTCGACATGGGCAGTCCGAGCGCGAGGAACGCGAACGACACGGGAACGATGGCGACGGCCGAATTGCGAAGGCCCTGGGAGATGTCGTCGCGGACGGCACCGGGATCGTTGTCGTGGGCCGCGCGGGAGATGCGCGGCAGCAGGGCAGCCATGACGGAGACGGTGATGATGGCCTGCGGCATGCCCCAGATCAGCTGGGCGTTGGTGTAGGCGATGAAGCCCGCGCCCTGCTTTCCTGACGCCTCGCCCGCGGCCGTGGCGAGCTGGGTGACGACCAGCACTCCCGCCTGGTTCGCCAGGACGAAGAGGACCGTCCACTTGGCCAGCTTCACGGTCTTGCCGAGACCGTGCCCCTTCCAGTCGAACCGGGGACGGAAACGGAAGCCCGTCTCCCGGAGGTACGGGATCATCGCCAGTGCCTGGACGACGAGACCGAGCAGCGTCCCGATGCCCAGCAGCCGGACACCCTCCGCGGGAATCGTCTGCACACCCATCTGGGATTCGGCAGAGGTGCCGTACACCCAGATGAACAGCCCGAAGGTGGTGATCATGACGATGTTGTTGAGGACCGGGGTCCACATCATCGCGCCGAACCTGCCGCGGGCGTTGAGGATCTGGCCCATGACCACATGGACGCCCATGAAGAAGATCGTGGGCAGGCAGTAGCGGGCGAACGTGACCGCGACGCTGTTGGCCGCCTGATCGCTCGCGATCGTGTCCGACATCAGCCGGATCAGCAGCGGTGCCGCGAAGACGGCGACGGCGACGATCGCGCCGAGAGCCACCATCACGAGCGTGAGCAGACGGTTGGCGTAGGCCTCGCCGCCGTCGTCGTCGTTCTTCATCGCACGGACCAGCTGCGGAACGAAGACGGAGTTGAGCCCGCCGCCGACCGTGAGGATGTAGATCATCGTCGGCAGCGTGTAGGCGATGGTGTACGTGTCGCCGAGGAGCGCGGCGCCGAGGGCGGCGGTGATCACGAGACTGCGTACGAAGCCCGTGAGGCGGGAGACCAGGGTTCCGGCCGCCATCACAGCACTCGACTTCAGCAGGCCCGTGGCCCGGCCGGCGGGCTTCTTGGGCGCAGGCGGCGCCGGCATCGGTTCGGGAGCGGGCGGCGGCACCGAGGACTGCTGGTCCTTGAAGAGATGAGCGAACGCGTCGGGCTCCGGCTTCTCCTCGCCGGCCCGCGTGACCAGGTCGTCGACTCCGGTGAACTGTGTGGTCCGCGCGTCGTCGCCGTACGGGAGGTGGCGGGAGGGGCCTTCCGGCTCCGGTGGCGGGGTCTGCGCCCAGATGCGGGGGTCCGGGGCGTACTGGGGCGTCGCGGGCTGCTGGTAGAGCGGCTGCGGCTCCTCGTAGGTGCCGGGAGGCGGCGGGGGGTGCGCGGAGCGGTCGTAGAGCGCTTCGTTCACCGGGTCCTGAGCCGCGAGGTCCTGAGCCTGGAAGGGATCCGGGGCGTAGGCGTCCTGGACATAGGGGTCCTGCGCATACGGGTCTGACGAGGGCTGCTGCGGCGGAAAGGAGCCTGCGGGGTCACCGCCCGCGCCCTGACCGCGGTCACCGTCGTACGGCGCGTTCATGACTACCCCACCTCATCGTCCCCGGCCGACCGGCCACGACATCGCTCAACGGTCCACTTTCTCACCAGCGCCGGACGGGTTGCCGCTTTCCGGTCCGGTGTCAGGGGCGAGGTCACTCGGCTGCCCTGGATCCGAGCCGCTGCCGCCGCCCTCTGTGTCCGGCGTGTCCGAGGTCCCGGGCTCTTCGGCATCGCCGGTCTCCCCGGCGGCAGCTCGCTTGCGCTGGGTGTACATCCTGATGCCTGCGAGGACGAGCAGGAGAACACCGCCGGCGATGACGAGCATGACGGTCGGAGTGATCTCGGAGACCCTCACCGTGAACGACATTTCGGGGCCGTACGGTGTGCCGTCCTTCGTGAAGAGCTGGGCGGTCATCTGGACCTGACCGTTGGCATTGGCCGCCGCCGGGAACTTCACCGACTGGCTGTGGCCTCCCTCGACCTTGATCGGCTGCTCCGCCATGCCCTTGTCCCCATCGAAGTGGAGACGGTTCGGGTTGTTGGACCTCAGCCGCAGCACAAGGTCGTCGATGCCCTGGACCAGCTGGTTCTGCACCGTGACGGGGATGGTCGCACTGCGACCGGAGAGGGTCACGTCCGACTTCTCGATCAGCCGGACCTCTTCGGTGAGGCTCCGCAGATAGGACTGGACCTCGTCGCGGTAGCGCTGAGCCGCCTCGGGCTTGCCCCGCCACGCCGTCGACAGCTCACGGTCGATCGCCCTGCCGAAGGGGGCTTCCACGCGGTCGGCGAAGGTGAGGATGACCTTGAACTTGTCCAGCGTGCTCTGTGTCTCGCCGATGTTCTCGAAGGCCTGGACCGGCAGCTCCTGTCGGCGCAGCCGTGCAGGGTACTGGGCAGCGCTGGGCACCTTGGTGTTCGCATCGGCGTCCGGTTCGGCGGACGCCGCCGCCACCAGGTCCATCGGCTGTGTCCAGCGCTTGGGCTCGAGGGCACGTAGGGCGCGCGCCATGGACTGGGCCTGGGCAACTGTGGGCACGCGCTGCGGGGCGACGACGATGCTCCGCTGCTTCTCGGGGTCCTGGAGGCTGAGGGCCAGCGACTGTGCCAGGAATTTCTGGACCGCGAGCGTGGAGTCGCCGGCGTCCGTCATGTCGCCCTGGAAGGCGGTCGACAGGCGGGCGTCCGCGACCACGGCCGTGGTGCCGCCACCGATGGGACGGGCCGCGGTGGGGGTGTACGACAGGTTGTCCTGGAGGCTGTCGCTCCGCGCGATCACCTTGTGTGCGCCGGCCGAGGTGGCCACGTCCACGATCGACGAGTCGATCGCGCCGTCCACCGGCCAGGCGAAGTCGACGGAGGGCTTCACATGGAGAATCGTCTCCACTGTGATCTCCGACACTTGGGTGGCCGGCTGGAGATGGCTGAGCGAGCCGGAGACCGACTTGCCCCTGTGCGCCAGCGAGGCGAGATCCGGGTCCGCGAACGGGAGGGCGACCACCTTCTTGCCCTGTACCGCGGCCTCGACCGAGCTCAGCCATCGCTTGGCGACGGCCTGGTTCCTGCCGGCGACCGTGGAGTCCCCGCTCTTGACCCGGTAGCTCCGCGTCATGGCGTCGACGGTGGCCAGTAGGTCCGGGTCGATGACCCAGGTGACCGGCAGCTCCTTGCCGAGTGACACCAGCTGGTCGAGCCGCCCGCCGGGAGCAAGCTCGGCCGCCAGCGCCTCGTCCTCGAAGACAGGGGTCTGCTGTTCGTCCGAGCCGGTTTCCGACGTGAGGTGGGTCGAGGAGATCAGCGGCCAGAGATAGGTGAGCCGTGTCTTCTTCTCCAAGCTCTCCGGCTGCCACGGAAGGAAGGTCCGCTCGATGCCGAGGACGCGCTCGAAGGACTGGCTCGAGGTCTGCCCCGTCAGGGACACACCGAGCTCGTAGACGCCTCCGTTGTCGTCGAGATCGAGTTCCTCGGCGGGCACCGAGAGCTTGAAGTCGTAACTGATGCCCGAGGCGAGCTTCGGGAGCTCGACGCTGTATTTGTCGTCGACCGTCGGGCCGTCCACACCGTAGGTGTAGCCGGTCCTCTCGGCGGCCCGGTCGATGCCTGTTCTGCCGGCCAGCTTGGGGCCCACCCGGAGATCGACGTGTGCGCCTGTGATCGTTCGTCGACCCTCGTTGACCACGGTCC
This sequence comes from Streptomyces kurssanovii, assembly GCF_040677245.1. Lineage (NCBI taxonomy): Bacteria > Bacillati > Actinomycetota > Actinomycetes > Kitasatosporales > Streptomycetaceae > Streptomyces > Streptomyces kurssanovii. Next base: position 123,939 of record NZ_JBFAQK010000002.1, on the reverse strand, counting down.
CCGAGACCGTGATCGTGTCGTCCTTCCCGGGCGCTTCCGGCGTCACCGTGTCCAGCGACACATCCACGGTCCGGGATCCGGTGGGTTCCGCGGCCTGTGCCGCGGGTGCTGCCGGGCCGCACAGCAGTCCGGTCAGGAGTGGCACGCCGGTGATCAGGGAGGCTGTGCGACGCAGCCACCGGCGCGCAGGAGAACTACGCATCCCCTGGAAGTCTGCCGCCTCGGCCACGCGCTCGCCCGTCCCTCGTCGTCTGCTGTCCTTGGTGGTTCTCTGCTCTTGCGTCCACGCATGGTAACGAGGCCCGCTGTGTTCAAGTGCCGCGGAGTGCCCCACAAGATCGGAACGGACCGGCGGGGCGCCGGAAACAGGGACGACCCGGTCGGCCCGGGCACGTACCCTTTTCTGTTGTGCCGAACGCCAATGAAGACAACCCCACTGCCCTGAGCCAGGCGCAACACCGCGCGGTGAGCGAACTGCTGCGGGTGTCACCCGTCGCCGACGACCTGGCGCGCCGTTTCCAGGATGCCGGATTCAGTCTTGCCCTGGTCGGAGGGTCGGTCCGTGATGCGTTGCTCGGTCGGCTCGGCAATGACCTCGACTTTACGACGGACGCCCGCCCCGAGGATGTGCTGAAGATCGTCCGGCCGTGGGCGGATTCGGTGTGGGACGTCGGTATCGCCTTCGGCACGGTCGGTGCTCAGAAGGCCGGACGCGTCGGTGACGCGGTCCAGCCCTTCCAGATCGAGGTGACGACGTACCGCTCGGAGGCATACGACCGGACGTCACGTAAGCCGGAGGTGTCCTACGGCGACTCGATCGAGGAGGACCTGGTCCGGCGTGACTTCACGGTCAACGCGATGGCCGTTGCGCTGCCGGCCAAGGAGTTCATCGATCCCCACGGGGGTCTCAAGGACCTTGCCGCGAAGGTTCTGCGTACGCCCGGAACTCCCGAGGAGTCCTTCTCCGACGACCCGCTGCGGATGATGAGGGCCGCCCGTTTCGCCGCGCAGCTCGACTTCGAGGTGGCGCCGGACGTCGTCGCTGCCATGAAGGCCATGGCGGAGCGCATCGAGATCGTCTCGGCCGAACGGGTGCGTGACGAGTTCAACAAGCTGCTCATGTCCGGACACCCCCGTAAGGGACTGTCGCTCCTCGTCGACACGGGCCTTGCCACCCATGTGCTGCCCGAGCTGCCGGCGCTCCGTCTGGAGAGTGACGAGCATCATCGGCACAAGGACGTCTACGAGCACTCGCTGACCGTGCTGGACCAGGCCATCGCCCTCGAGAAGGACGGGCCCGATCTGGTGCTCCGGCTGGCCGCGTTGCTGCACGACATCGGTAAGCCCCGGACTCGCCGCTTCGAGCAGGACGGCCGGGTCTCCTTCCATCACCACGAGGTGGTGGGGGCGAAGATGACCAAGAAGCGTATGACGTCGCTGAAGTACTCGAACGAGATGGTCAGGGACGTCTCGCGGCTCGTGGAGCTGCATCTGCGCTTCCACGGCTATGGAACCGGTGAGTGGACCGACTCCGCTGTGCGGCGGTATGTGCGTGACGCCGGGCCGCTTCTGGACCGCCTGCACAAGCTGACCCGCTCCGACTGCACCACGCGGAACAAGCGGAAGGCGGCAGCCCTCTCACGCGCCTACGACGGTCTTGAGGACCGCATTGCGCAGCTCCAGGAGCAGGAGGAGCTGGATGCCATCAGGCCGGACCTGAACGGCAACGAGATTCAGGAAGTTCTGGGCATCGGTCCTGGCCCTGTGGTCGGCAAGGCGTACGCGTTCCTTCTCGAGCTGCGGCTGGAGAACGGGCCGATGGAGCGCGACGCTGCGGTGTCGGCGCTCATGGAGTGGTGGGCCAAGCAGGGCTGAGCGTGAAACGGCGCGATGTTTCACGTGAAACATCGCGCCGTCGCCACGAGCCGAGTGGGCTTGTTTCACGTGAAACAAGCCCCGCTGCAGCGGCTACTTCTTGATCTCGTTCAGGCAGAGCACGAACGACTTGCCGGAGCTGCGCCGACCGCTGGTCTGCTCGTAGTAACCGATGTCGGCCTTGCCTTCGCAGACCTTCTGGTCCGTCGTGTCGCTGTGCACGGAGACCACCTTGTAGGCCGCCTCGGCGCCGCCGCAGTCGACGACCTGGAGATCCGGGTTGATGTCATTGCCGCTGTTCTTGAGGCAATCGCCGGCCTTCGCTGTGTCGGCATCGTCGCGGCCCATGAACCAGAACACGGCGAAGGCGATGACGGCCAGAACGCCCACGACTATCTGGAACTTCTTCTTGAGGCTGAGACCACCGCCCGAGGGCGCGGGGGGCGGCGTCGGTGCTGTGCCCCACTGCTGCGGCTGAGTCTGTCCATAGCCAGGCTGGGGCTGCTGTGTGTGCGGCTGCTGCGGGTAACCGTAGCCCGGCTGCGGCTGCTGCGGCGGCTGCCCGTAGGGGCCCTGTCCCTGCTGCGGCGGATAGGTCATGCGGGATTCCCCCTGTGAAAGTGCTCTCGGTGTTTGACGCGGGCACGCTATAGCACTCGACCTGCATGGCCCCAACGCACCAGGCCCGCGGCCGCCGTGGCATAGACCCCCGCCACCATCAGGACCAGCGGAACCGACCGGCCGTCGGGGGGAAGCATCAACGCGGCGACGCCCGCCGCGCCGACGAAGGCGACGTTGAACAGCACGTCGTAGAGGGAGAAGACCCGGCCACGGAACGCGTCTTCCACGGATGTCTGCACCACCGTGTCCGTCGCGATCTTCGCCCCCTGGGTCACGAGCCCGAGCAGGAAGGCCGCGGCAAGCATCGGGCCGGGCCTGAACGGCAGGGCCAGAGAAGGTACGAGGACTGCGGCAGTCGCCGCGCAGGCCACCATCCATCCGTACCGGCCCAGCTTCCCGATCGCCCACGGGGTCAGCACGGCCGCAGCGAAGAAGCCGGCGCCCGAGGCGGCCAGAGCCAGTCCCAACAGCGCGAGTCCGTCCGACTCGTCGGTGGACCAGGCGTTGCGGCAGAGCATGAGCACCATCACCGTCAGCGCTCCGTAGCAGAAGCGCAGCAGCGTCATGGCGGCGAGCGCATGGGTCGCCGCAGGCCGCTGTTTCAGGTATCGCAGCCCTTCGAGCAGTCCCCGCGCCGTAGAGGCGATCGCGGCACCCAGACGGGGCTGGACCACGTCGGGGTCCGGGCCGAGCAGCTCTCTGCCCATCCGCAGTGAAGCCAGGGCCGCGCCGAGGTAGAGCGCCGCTCCGAACAGGACCACCGCAGCGTCCGAGTCCGAGGCGATCAGTCGTACAAGGAAGGCGAGACCGCCGCCGGCTGTCGCCGCGAGCGTCCCCGCGGTGGGCGAGAGGGAGTTGGCCATGACGAGGTGCTCGGAATCAACGACGCGTGGCAGCGCCGCGGAAAGCCCGGCCAGAACGAAGCGATTGACGGCCGTGACCGACAGGGCCGAGGCGTAGAAGAGCCAGTCGGGGACGGAAAGGAGGATCAACAGGGCGGTACAACAAGCGAGCAGTGCACGAAGCAGGTTCCCGTAGAGGAACACCTGGCGGCGCTGCCACCGGTCGAGCAGCACCCCGGCGAACGGGCCGACCAGGGAGTAGGGGAGGAGCAGGACGGCCATGGCGGACGCGATCGCGGCCGGAGAGGTCTGCTGCTCCGGGGAGAAGACCACGTATGTGGCGAGAGCGACCTGGTAGACGCCGTCGGCTGCCTGTGAGAGCAGACGCACGGTCAACAGCCGGCGGAAGTCGGCGAGGCGCAGGAGTACGCGCAGATCACGTACGACGGGCATGCGAGCAAGGGTCACACACGCGGAGGGTCCCCGGGTGTACGACCCGGGGACCCTCCGCGACGGCAGGTGGAAACGCTTAGCGCTCGACCTCGCCATGGATGAACTTCTCGACGTTCTCGCGAGCCTCGTCGTCGAAGTACTGCACCGGCGGGGACTTCATGAAGTACGAGGACGCGGAGAGGATGGGGCCGCCGATGCCGCGGTCCTTGGCGATCTTCGCGGCGCGCACGGCGTCGATGATGACACCGGCAGAGTTCGGGGAGTCCCAGACCTCGAGCTTGTACTCGAGGTTCAGCGGGACGTCACCGAAGGCACGGCCCTCGAGGCGCACGTAGGCCCACTTGCGGTCGTCCAGCCAGGCCACGTAGTCCGACGGCCCGATGTGGACGTTCTTCTCGCCCATGTCGCGGTCGGGGATCTGCGAGGTGACGGCCTGCGTCTTCGAGATCTTCTTGGACTCCAGGCGCTCACGCTCGAGCATGTTCTTGAAGTCCATGTTGCCGCCGACGTTCAGCTGCATCGTGCGGTCCAGGATGACGCCCCGGTCCTCGAAGAGCTTGGCCATCACGCGGTGCGTGATGGTGGCGCCGACCTGGGACTTGATGTCATCGCCGACGATCGGGACACCGGCCTCGGTGAACTTGTCCGCCCACTCCTTGGTGCCGGCGATGAAGACCGGGAGGGCGTTGACGAACGCGACCTTGGCGTCGATGGCGCACTGCGCGTAGTACTTCGCAGCTTCCTCGGAGCCGACGGGCAGGTAGCAGACCAGGACGTCGACCTGCTTGTCCTTGAGGGTCTGGACGATGTCGACCGGCGCCTCGGGGGACTCCTCGATGGTCTCGCGGTAGTACTTGCCGAGACCGTCGAGCGTGTGGCCACGCTGAACCGTGACGCCGGTGTTCGGCACGTCGCAGATCTTGATGGTGTTGTTCTCGCTGGCGCCGATGGCGTCCGAGAGGTCGAGGCCGACCTTCTTGGCGTCCACGTCGAAGGCGGCCACGAACTCGACGTCACGGACGTGGTAGTCGCCGAACTGGACGTGCATCAGACCCGGCACCTTGCCGGCCGGGTCGGCGTCCTTGTAGTACTCGACGCCCTGCACCAGCGAGGCGGCGCAGTTGCCCACGCCGACGATGGCTACGCGAACCGAACCCATTGGCGGTTGCTCCCTGTGTGTTCTCGGTGTTCCGGATGAAACCCTGCGGTGCGCGGGGCTTCACTTGGCGGGGTCGTCGGACGGATCCGGCGGGGTGGAGTCATCGGGAGGCGTCCCTCCGGAAGACTCGGCACCCCTGTGCCGGGGCAGGCCGCCCGTCGCTCCAGATGTGTTGTCCTGCTGCGCGGTGCTCTCGGGCGAGGATCTCTGATCCCGCCCTGCCCGCTCGCTCTCGATGAGCTCGTTCAGCCATCGCACTTCACGTTCCACGGACTCCATGCCGTGCCGCTGCAGCTCGAGGGTGTAGTCGTCGAGGCGCTCCCGGGTGCGGGCCAAGGAGGCGCTCATCTTCTCCAGACGCTCCTCCAGCCGGCTGCGGCGGCCTTCCAGCACCCGCATCCGCACTTCGCGCTCGGTCTGCCCGAAAAAGGCGAAGCGTGCCGCGAAGTGCTCGTCCTCCCAGCTGTCGGGGCCGGTGTGGGAGAGCAGCTCTTCGAAGTGCTCCTTACCTTCCGCCGTCAGCCGGTAGACGATCTTGGCGCGCCGGCCCGCGAGCGAGGCTGCGAGGGCGTCCTCGGGAGCGTTTCCCGGTTCCTCGATCAACCAGCCGTTGGCGACCAGCGTCTTGAGGCAGGGGTAGAGGGTCCCGTAACTGAAGGCCCGGAAGATTCCCAGTGACGTGTTGAGCCGCTTGCGCAGCTCGTAACCGTGCATCGGGGCTTCGCGGAGCAGACCGAGGACGGCGAACTCGAGGATGCCGGAGCGCCTGCTCACAGTCGCCTCCCTCGCCGGTCCTGGCCGTGTATGCCGTGCTGATGTATCGACTCGATACATCAGCACGATAGAACGGCGCGACTGTCCCGACAAGGGGCGCCATGGTGAGCGGCGTCACATCGTCAATTCATAGGGAGAGAGTTGCCTGAAATGGGGTGAACTTCAGGCCTAGGAGGGTTTTGGCCGTGCGTAGTCTGTGCGGATGCAGACCACCGGGAACCATGTGACGTCTCCATGCGTCATCGCCGTGGATGCACAGCGGATGAGCCCTTCCCAGAGCTCGTCCGTATCCATTTCGGGGGGACCGGAACTCAACTGCCGCTTCCAGGCGTCTCGCCTGCCCGAGGAGTAGTCGTTCGATGAGCGAGCACCGTCGCAAACCGCCGCAGCCACAGGGTGGCGGGCGCGCCGCGGCCAGACGCGCCGCCCAGCAGTCTTCAGGCCGCCGGGGCGTCCCACCCCGGGGCGCCACGTCGGCCTCACCTGCCGCTTCACATGGTGAGGAACGGCCCTACAGCAGTCGCGCCGAGGCGCGCCGCGCCGCACAGCGCGGCGGCCATGGAGGGCGCGGTGGCCGTCGTGGCGGGGGTGGCGGTGACGGCGGATACGACGGTGCCGGCCGCCGTGGTGGGCGGCCGGGCAAGAAGAGGCTGATCGACTACCCGCGCCACGACAGGTACGGGTGGCGGCGCTGGGTGCCCTCGTGGAAGCTCGTGACCGGCCTGTTCCTCGGCTTCCTCGCCAGTCTGATGACGGCGGGCACCATCGCCTACGCCATGGTGGGTGTGCCCGAGCAGGCGTTGATCGCCGGAGCGCAGAACAACGTCTACTACTGGGACGACGGCACCCAGATGGTGGCCACCGGTGGTGAGGTCAACCGGCAGATCATCCCCATCTCGAAGATCCCCATCGAGATGCAGAACGCGGTCATCTCCGCGGAGAACAAGACCTTCCGCGACGACTCGGGCATCGACCCGATGGGCATCGGCCGGGCCCTCTTCAACATGGCCCGGGGCGAGCAGACCCAGGGTGGGTCCACCATCACCCAGCAGTACGTGAAGAACGCGATGCTGGACAACCAGGACCAGACCCTCAGCCGTAAGTTCCAAGAGCTCTTCATCTCCATGAAGATCGACACGGAGATGAAGAAGGAAGACGTCATGGAGGGGTACCTCAACACCTCCTACTACGGTCGAGGCGCCTACGGCATCCAGGCCGCGGCCCGCACGTACTTCAACAAGGACGCCGACAAGCTGAACGTGAGCGAGTGCGCCTTCCTGGCGTCGCTCCTCAAGGGCGCGACCTACTACGACCCCGCCGGCGCCACGGCGATCGACCCCGCGGCGAACGAGGAGGCCAACACCAAGCGGATGAAGATCCGCTGGAGCTGGATCCTCGACGAGATGGTCAAGGACAAGTACCTCGACGCGGCGGAGCGCCAGAAGTACACGGAGCTTCCGAAGTCGGAGTCGCCCCGTAAGAACGCCCAGCTCGGCGGTCAGATCGGTTATCTGGTCGACCTGGCCAAGGCCAATTTCCTCAACAACCACGACGAGGAAGTCGACCTGTCCAAGGGCGGCTACGAGATCTACACGACCTTCAACAAGAAGCGGGTCGCGGCCCTCGAGAAGGCGGTCAAGAAGGTCCGCGACGAGAACATCGACCCGAAGAAGCGCCCGAAGACGGACACGCACGTCCAGTTCGGCGGCGCCTCGGTCGAGCCCGGGACGGGCAAGATCGTCGCGATCTACGGCGGTGAGGACGCCACCAAGCACTTCACCAACAACGCCGATGCCACCGGCGCCCAGGTCGGATCGACGTTCAAGCCCTTCGTCCTCGCCGCTGCCATGCGCGACGGCGTCCGCAACCCCGAGCTCGGGGAGGAGCAGGGGCCCGACGACCGCCGGATCGTCGACCCCGACAAGAGCCGGTACAGCGGCAAGAACAAGCTGAAGATCAAGAACTACGACGGTTCCGTCTGGCAGAACGAAGAAGGGAAGGAGTGGAATCAGACCAACGACGGTCAGCAGAGCTACGGCAACATCAGCCTGCGCGAGGCGATGATCCACTCCGCCAACTCCCCCTACGTGCAGCTCGGCATGGACATCGGTATCCCGCAGGTGAGGGACGCGGCCATCGCCGCCGGTCTGCTGGAGTCCAGCCTGAGCAAGTCGAACGTGCCCTCCTTCTCGCTCGGTATCTCCGAGCCAAGCGCCATCCGTATGGCAGGCGCCTACGGCACCTTCGCCGCCGAGGGTGAGCAGCGTGACCCGTATTCGGTGACAGAGGTCAAGCACGAGGGCGTGACCGTCTACAAGCACGAGGACAAGGCCGAGCAGGCATTCGACGAGGACATCGCCAACAACGTGACCGACGTGCTCAGGGACGTCGTCGAGGATCCCGAAGGCACCGGTAACAACGCCCAGGTCAAGGGGCGGCAGGTCGCCGGCAAGACCGGTACGACGGACGGCAACAAGTCGGCCTGGTTCGTCGGCTACACGCCCCAGCTGTCGACGGCCATCGACATGTACCGCCTGGACGACAACGAGAAGAACAAGAAGCGCGAGTTCCTCGAGATGTACGACACCGGCGGTCAGAAGAAGATCCACGGTTCGTCGTTCCCGTCCGAGATCTTCCAGGACTACATGACTGAAGCGCTCAAGGGCACCAAGGTCCTCAAGTTCCCGAAGCCGGAACCGATCGACGGTGAGGCGGTCTGGGGCGGCGGTGCTGTCAGCCCGTCCCCGACGCCGAGCAGCAGCCCGTCCGAGTCTCCGTCCGCGTCCCCGTCCCCGTCGACATCACCCAGCCCGTCCACCAGCCCCGGCCCCTCGGAGTCCTGCAACCCGTGGGAGGACTGGACCTGCGGCGTCGACGGTGGCGGCGGCAACGGCGGCACCGATCAGGGTGGTGACAACGGCGGCGTGACGTCGAGCCCGTCTTCATCACCCGGCACCGATGGCGGCGCCGACGGCGGCGGAGGCAACGGGAACGGCGGTGGCAACGGGGGCGGCGGCCTCTTCGGAGGCACCGACGGCGAAGGCTGACGGTCACCCGCACCGGCCATGACGAGGCCGCCGCACCGGGAATGGATCGGCATCCGTGCCGAGCCCCCGGAGCGGCGGCCCTCGTCGTATCCCCCTCCCCGTACGGCAGGATGTGCACCATGCCCAGCGCAGACGAGACGAGCGTGTACGACGAACGGCCTGACCTACGCCCCGAGGCTTCCGACGTACGCCCCACACGGCGTGACCGGATCGCCGCGGCAGGCAGCGAGCTGATCGGCGGCCCGGCCGGGCGCTGGGCGTCGCGCAGCGGGGACGGCCCGCTCACCCCCGTGCGTGTGGTGGCGCTGGTCGCCATCGGCATGTTCGCGCTGGGCATGGTGCAGAAGCTGCCCTGCTACAACTGGGCATGGTTCAGGGGCACCAGCTCGCAGTACACCCATGCCTGTTACTCGGACATCCCGCATCTGTTCGTGGGCCGCGGCTTCTCCGAAGGCCTGATCCCGTACTTCGACCGGCTGCCCGGTGACATGGAGTACCTCGAGTACCCCGTACTGACGGGCCTCTTCATGCAGGTCGCCTCCTGGATCGGCCGCCTCGGCGGCGGCTCCGGCCTGGCGCAGCAGCAGATGTACTGGATGGTCAACGCGGGGCTGCTGATGATCTGCGCCGCGGTCATCGCGGTCTGTGTCGCCCGCACCCACCGCCGGCGCCCCTGGGACGCGCTGCTCGTCGCTCTCGCCCCTGCCTTCGCGCTGACGGCCACCATCAACTGGGACCTGCTCGCGGTGGCTCTCACCGCTGCGGCGATGCTGATGTGGTCACGCGGCAGGGTTCTCGCCTTCGGCGTCCTGATCGGACTCGCGACCGCCGCCAAGCTCTATCCGGTGCTGCTGCTCGGCCCTCTGCTCGTCCTGTGCTGGCGGGCGGGCAAGTGGCGGGAGTTCATCACGGCGACGCTCGGCGCGGCGGCAGCCTGGCTCGTGGTCAATCTGCCCGTGATGCTGTTCGCGCCGGAGGGCTGGAAGAAGTTCTACACCTTCAGCCAGGAACGCCAGGTCGACTTCGGATCGTTCTGGCTGATCATCACGCAGCGCACCGGTCAGTCCATCGACGTCGAGAGGGTCAACACCTACGCAACCCTGCTGATGGTCCTGGCCTGCGCGGGCGTCGGTCTGCTCACGCTGAGGGCACCGCGCCGCCCCCGCTTCGCCCAGCTCGCCTTCCTGGTCGTGGCCGCCTTCATCCTCACCAACAAGGTCTACTCGCCGCAGTACGTGCTGTGGCTGATCCCGCTCGCCGCCCTCGCCCGTCCCCGTTGGCGTGACTTCCTCATCTGGCAGGCGTGCGAGGTCATGTACTACCTGGGCATCTGGATGTACCTCGCCTACACGACCAGCCCCAAGCACCAGGGGCTGCCGCAAGAGGGCTACCAGCTGGCCATCGCGCTGCATCTGCTCGGGACGCTGTACCTGTGCGCCGTGATCGTGCGCGACATCCTCATGCCGGAACGGGACGGGGTACGTCAGGACGGCTCCGACGATCCGGGAGGGGGCGTTCTCGACGGCGCTCCGGACGCGTTCGTGCTGGGGCCGGCGGCGCATCCGCCGCGGCACGCCGCTCACGCCGAGGAAGGTCCGCGCGTCGAGTGGGGCGTTGAGGCCGGGAGCGGGCGGGAGACCGGACCGCATCCTTCCGTCTGAAGCCCCTCTGCGAGCGCGGCACGCCCGGGGACGGCGCGCGTCCGTCCCCGGACAGTCGGCAGGGGGACGAGGGCCTGCTAGCGGTCCACCAGCCGGTCGAACTGGGTCGTCGTGTGCCTGAGGTGCGCCACCAACTCGTCACCGACCTTCGGCTCCTGAGCGTCGGCGGGCACGAACAGGATCGAGACCTGCATGTGGGGCGGCTCGGCGAACCAGCGCTGCTTGCCCGCCCACACGAACGGCGACAGATTGCGGTTGACCGTCGCCAGACCCGCCCGTGCTACGCCCTTCGCGCGCGGCATCACGCCGTGCAGCGCCTTGGGCGCCTCCAGACCGACACCGTGCGACGTGCCGCCCGCCACCACGACGAGCCAGCCGTCGGAGGCGGCCTTCTGCTGGCGGTAGCCGAAACGATCCCCCCGGGCCACGCGGGTGACGTCGAGAACGGCGCCGCGGTACTCGGTGGCCTCGTGGTCGCCGAGCCACAGCCGTGTCCCGATCCGCGCGCGGAAGCGGGTCTGCGGGAACTGCTGCTGCAGCCGGGCCTGCTCCTGGGCGCGCAGATGGCTCACGAACATCGTGTGCAGCGGCAGCCTGGCCGCACGCAGCCGGTCCATCCAGCCGATGACTTCCTCGACCGCGTCGGAACCGTCGGTCCGGTCCAGCGGCAGGTGCAGGGCGAAGCCCTCCAGCCGTACGTCCTCGATGGCGGCGTGCAGCTGGCCGAGATCCTGCTCGGAGATGCCGTGGCGCTTCATCGAGCTCATGCACTCGATGACGACGCGGGCTCCCACCAGCGCGTGCACACCGTCGACCGAGGAGACGGAGCGGACCACCCTGTCGGGCAGCGGCACCGGTTCCTCACCACGCCGGAAGGGCGTGAGCACCAGGAGATCGCCGCTGAACCAGTCCTTGATCCGTGCGGCCTCGTACGTCGTGCCCACGGCGAGCATGTCGGCGCCGAAGCGTGACGCCTCCTCCGACAGCCGTTCGTGGCCGAAGCCGTAGCCATTGCCCTTGCAGACCGGGACGAGACCGGGGAACTGGTCGATCACCGACTTCTGGTGCGCCCGCCAGCGAGCGGTGTCGACGTAGAGGGAGAGCGCCATGGCCGGCCCGGAACCTTTCTGGTGGCTGCGGTGTATCAGAGACATGTACGAGACTACGGAGTCGGCCGCGGCGTCGTCAGCGACGCGACATGTAGATGTCCAGCGCCTTGTGGAGGAGCTTGTTCAGCGGGAAGTCCCACTCACCGACGTACTCGACGGCCTCACCGCCGGTCCCGACCTTGAACTGGATCAGCCCGAAGAGGTGGTCCGTCTCGTCGAGAGAGTCGCTGATGCCCCGCAGGTCGTAGACCGTCGCGCCCATGGCGTACGCGTCGCGGAGCATCCGCCACTGCATCGCGTTCGAGGGCCTGACCTCGCGCCCGATGTTGTCGGAGGCGCCGTACGAGTACCAGACATGGCCACCGACGACCAGCATCGTGGCCGCGGACAGGTTGACCCCGTTGTGCCGCGCGAAGTACAGGCGCATGCGGTTCGGGTCCTCGTTGTTCAGCACCGTCCACATGCGCTGGAAGTACGAGAGGGGGCGCGGCCGGAAGCGGTCCCGCTCAGCAGTGATCTCGTACAGCCGCTGCCATTCGGCCAGGTCCTCGTAGCGGCCCTGCACGACCTCCACGCCGGCCTTCTCGGCCTTCTTGATGTTGCGCCGCCACAGCTGGTTGAAGCCCTTGAGGACGTCGTCGAGCGAGCGGTTGGCCAGCGGCACCTGATAGACGTAGCGGGGTTGGACGTCACCGAAGCCGGCACCGCCGTCCTCGCCCTGTTGCCAGCCCATCTTCCGCAGCCTGTCCGCCACTTCGAACGCGCGCGGTTCGATGTGCGTCGCTTCCACGTCGCGCAGTCGCTTCACGTCCGGGTCCTGGATGCCGGCCTTGATCGCCGGGGCGTCCCAGCGGCGGATCACGACGGGTGGACCCATCTTCACCGAGAACGCGCCCTGGTTCTTCAGGTGCGCCAGCATCGGCTGGAGCCAGTCGTCCAGGTTGGGGGCGTACCAGTTGATCACCGGGCCCTCGGGGAGGTACGCCAGATACCGCTTGATCTTGGGCAGCTGGCGGTAGAGCACCAGGCCCGCGCCGACGAGCTCACCGTTCTTGTCGAACCAGCCGAGGTTCTCCGAGCGCCATTCCGTCTTCACGTCCGCCCACGCCGGGACCTGGCAGTGACTCGCCGAGGGCAGGGTCTGGATGTATGCCAGATGCTGCTCACGACTGATGGTCCTCAGGGTCAGGCTCATGCGGGGCGCTCCTCGGCAGGTGTGTCCCCATGGGTCAGGGGCTCCGGCTCTCGCGCCGAAGCCTACTGGTCCGAGGCTGGGGCCCGAATGGCTGTGCGCGGGAGCGGGCCGCCGGTCGGCCCGCTCCCGCCCCCGCCCCTGGGTTCGACGCCCCCCGGCCTCAGCCGAGGACGCCACCGAAGAGCCCGCCGTGCGCCATCCCGAGGAAGAACCCCACCGCGGACGCGCCCAGCCCGATGATCAGCAGGAACCGCTCACGGGTCGTCGCGGAGATGAACTGCCCGTAGGCACCTGTCGCGATTCCGATGAGCCCCGCCCACGAGCTGAGCAGATGCAGGTTGTGGAACATCGCCGAGATGAACGCGAGAGCGCCCAGTACCAGCGTCACCGCCATCAGGGTGTCCTGAAGGGGATGAGGCTTGCCGTCCGTGGCGAACAGCGAGATAGAGGAGTGACGTCGCATTGCCTGTGCCATGAGGCACCTCCTGGCTTTGCCGGAAGGCGGCGCATCGTAGCGCCGCGTCCACCCGATGTGTACAGATTGCGGCCATGGGCCACCGGATTTCAACCGGAAGCCGGAGTGCGGGTACTCTGTACGGTCTGCACCGGTGTCTGTCCAGGCCACGACGCGATCTCCACTCGACGAGGGGGATTGTCAGTGGCGGCCGATACCGTTGCTTACGCATCACGACCCTCCTGCCACGGAACGACCGTGGCCGCTGAGTCCAAAGGAGGTGGGTTCCACATGCGTCACTACGAGGTGATGGTCATCCTCGACCCCGATCTCGAGGAGCGTTCTGTCTCCCCGCTGATCGAGAACTTCCTCTCCGTCGTCCGTGAGGGCAACGGAAAGGTTGAGAAGGTCGACACCTGGGGCCGTCGTCGTCTCGCTTACGAGATCAAGAAGAAGCCCGAGGGCATCTACTCGGTCATCGACCTGCAGGCCGAGCCTGCGGTCGTCAAGGAGCTCGACCGCCAGATGAACCTGAACGAGTCGGTCCTCCGGACCAAGGTCCTCCGTCCCGAGACCCACTGAGCACCTAGCTCAGAGGTCATCGGGTTTCGAGTAGCAGCAAGCAGCCAGCAGCAATCCCGCCGAGAGGTTCACCCATGGCAGGCGAGACCGTCATCACGGTCGTCGGCAATCTCGTCGACGACCCCGAGCTGCGCTTCACCCCGTCCGGTGCGGCGGTCGCGAAGTTCCGCGTCGCGTCCACTCCCCGCACCTTCGACCGCCAGACCAACGAGTGGAAGGACGGCGAGAGCCTCTTCCTCACCTGCTCGGTCTGGCGTCAGGCGGCGGAGAACGTCGCCGAGTCGCTCCAGCGCGGCATGCGTGTCGTCGTGCAGGGCCGGCTCAAGCAGCGGTCCTACGAGGACCGCGAGGGCGTCAAGCGCACGGTCTACGAGCTGGACGTCGAGGAAGTCGGCCCCAGCCTCAAGAACGCCACGGCCAAGGTCACCAAGACCACCGGTCGCGGCGGCCAGGGCGGCTACGGCGGCGGTGCCGGCGGCCAGCAGGGCGGCGGCAGCTGGGGCGGCGGCCCCGGCGGTGGTCAGCCGCAGGGTGGCGGCGGTGCTCCCGCCGACGACCCCTGGGCCACCAGTGCGCCGTCCGGCGGCGGCCAGCAGGGCGGGGGCGGCTGGGGCGGAAGCTCCGGCGGCTCCGGGGGCTCTGGCGGCGGCTACTCGGACGAGCCGCCCTTCTAGGGCAGCTCGTACCCCACTTCTTGATCACACAGGAGATACACCATGGCGAAGCCGCCTGTGCGCAAGCCTAAGAAGAAGGTCTGCGCTTTCTGCAAGGACAAGACCGTGTACGTGGACTACAAGGACACGAACATGCTGCGGAAGTTCATTTCCGACCGCGGCAAGATCCGTGCCCGCCGCGTGACCGGCAACTGCACGCAGCACCAGCGTGACGTCGCCACGGCCGTCAAGAACAGCCGTGAGATGGCGCTGCTGCCCTACACGTCCACCGCGCGATAAGGGAAGGGTGACCGAAACATGAAGATCATCCTCACCCACGAGGTTTCTGGCCTCGGTGCCGCCGGCGACGTCGTCGACGTCAAGGACGGATACGCTCGCAACTACCTGGTCCCGCGCGGTTTCGCGATCCGCTGGACCAAGGGTGGCGAGAAGGACGTGGCGCAGATCCGCCGCGCCCGCAAGATCCACGAGATCGCGACCATCGAGCAGGCCAACTCCATCAAGGGTCAGCTCGAGGCCGTCAAGGTGCGCCTTGCCGTTCGCTCCGGCGACGCCGGCCGCCTCTTCGGCTCCGTCACCCCGGCTGACATCGCCTCGGCGATCAAGGCTGCCGGTGGCCCGGAGGTCGACAAGCGTCGTGTCGAGCTCGGTTCGCCGATCAAGACCCTGGGCTCGCACCAGGTGTCTGTGCGTCTGCACCCCGAGGTTGCCGCGCAGCTCGGCGTCGAGGTCATCGCCGCCTAAGCGCTGACACTCGGCAGAGAAGTAGGAAGGGCCGCACCCGACGGGTGCGGCCCTTCCGCCGTCTCGCGGTGGCGGGTCTTTCATGGTGGCGCCGTTTCACGTGAAACGGCGATCAGCGGGCAGCCCCCGTCACGATCCATCGACCGGAACGTGCCCGCCACCACAGCGTGATCAGACGGACGGTCATCATCAAGGTCATCGCCCACCACAGAGTGGTCAGTCCACCTCCGAGGGCGGGAACCAGCAAGGCGACCGGGGCGAAGACGGCCAGGGTGAGCAGCATGGCCGCTGCCAGATAAGGGCCGTCACCGGCGCCCATCAGGACACCGTCCAGCACGAACACCACACCGGCGATCGGCTGGGACACCGCGACGACCAGCAGCGCGGGGAGCAATGTGTCACGGACAGCCTGATCACTCGTGAAGAGAGGGATGAAGAAGGGCCGGGCGGCCACCACCAGGATCCCGAGCACCACGCCCGAGACCACTCCCCACTGCACCATCCGCCGGCAGGCCTGCTTGGCGCCTTCCGCGTCACCGGCTCCCAGATAGCGCCCGATGATGGCCTGTCCGGCGATGGCGATCGCGTCCAGCGCGAAGGCCATCAGACTCCAGAGGGACAGCACGATCTGGTGAGCGGCGATGTCCGTGTCGCCCAGCCTGGCCGCCACCGCGGTGGCGATCATAAGGACCGCTCGCAGGGAGAGCGTACGCACGAGCAGCGGTACCCCTGCCTGGGCGCTCGCCCGGATACCTGCCGCGTCGGGACGGAGTGAGGACCCGTGCTTACGCGCTCCCCTGACGACGACGATCAGGTAGGCGGCCGCCATTCCGCACTGTGCGATCACGGTGCCCCAGGCCGAGCCGGCGATACCGAAGCCGGCTCCGTAGACCAGTCCGGCGTTGAGTCCCGCGTTGGCGGCAAAGCCGCCGACCGCGACATAGAGGGGGGTACGGGTGTCCTGGAGACCCCGGAGCACTCCGGTGGCCGCGAGCACGATCAGCATGGCGGGGATGCCGAGACTGGAGATGCGGAGATACGTGATCGCATGAGGTGCGGCGGTATCGGAAGCTCCGAAGACCTCCACCAGCCATGGGGCTGCGGGAAGAGTGACGGCGATGACGGCGAGCCCGAGGAACAGAGCCAGCCAGATGCCGTCCATCCCCTGCCGAATCGCTGACTGGAGGTCACCCGCTCCGACCCGACGGGCAACGGCGGCCGTGGTCGCATAGGCCAGAAAGACGAACACACTCACCGCGGTCATCAACAGGGCAGCCGCTACGCCCAGGCCCGCCAGTTGCGGGGTACCGAGATGGCCGATGATGGCGCTGTCGACCATGACGAACAGCGGCTCGGCGACAAGGGCGCCGAAGGCCGGAACAGCGAGCGCGATGATCTCCCGGTCGTGTCGCCGCAGACGTTCCTTCGGCCCTGCCGGTACCTGTGTCATGGGCGCCAATCTAATCTTCCACAGGTAAGTGATGCAAGCTGCCAGCAGTCCTTACCTTGAGGGGTGTCACCCCTTGGTTCGTGCGCCGTTTGTTCTGATCTTGATCCGGCGGACAAAGTTTTTCTCCCCCACAGGCGGTGGATGCGAAAACCGCAGGTGAGACGGGATGAGAGGGGCGGGACGTGAACTTTTCCACAGTGCTGTCCCCCGGTCCGTGCACAGGTTGCGGAGGGTTCTCCACAGCATCTGATCCTTCGTCCACAGTGCCTGTGGATAACCAGATTGGCTGATGCCCCCGCCGGGCCTACCGTGGACCGTCGCCCGACGTGCGGAAGCCCCTGCTTCGAACGGAGTCCGGCGACTCGATCTGTCAGTGCCGTGGCATAGAAAAGACTGCCACGGCGTAGGTCCGTGGAGCGGACGGGAGGAGGTGGCCCGGGTGAGCATTTCCGAACCCTTGGACGACCCGTGGGCGGCCGACAGTCCGGGGGACCGTCTCCCCGCCTCCCGTCAGCGGCGCCACGAAGGGCGCGGCCGTGAGGACCAGCACGACCGAGGCGGGGAGAGCGGCGGCTGGGACGGGGGCTCCCCCGGGTTCGAGCGCGTCCCGCCGCAGGACCTGGACGCCGAGCAGTCGGTCCTCGGCGGCATGCTGCTGTCCAAGGACGCGATCGCCGACGTCGTCGAGATCATCAAGGGCCACGACTTCTACCGGCCGGCGCACGAGACGGTCTACCAGGCCATCCTCGACCTGTACGCCAAGGGCGAGCCGGCCGACCCCATCACCGTGGCGGCCGAGCTGGTCAAGCGGGGCGAGATCACCCGGGTCGGCGGCGCACCGTACCTCCACACGCTGGTCCAGTCGGTCCCGACAGCGGCCAACGCCTCGTACTACGCGGAGATCGTCCACGAACGGGCCGTGCTGCGCAGGCTGGTGGAAGCCGGCACCAAGATCACGCAGATGGGTTATGCCGCCGACGGTGACGTCGACGAGATCGTGAACTCCGCCCAGGCCGAGATCTATGCCGTCACCGAGCAGCGCACGAGCGAGGACTACCTGCCGCTCGGCGACATCATGGAGGGCGCCCTCGACGAGATCGAGGCGATCGGTTCCCGCAGCGGCGAGATGACCGGTGTGCCGACGGGCTTCACCGACTTCGACTCCCTGACCAACGGCCTGCACCCCGGCCAGATGATCGTGATCGCCGCGCGTCCGGCGATGGGTAAGTCGACGCTGGCGCTCGACTTCGCGCGGGCCGCTTCGATCAAGAACAACCTGCCCAGCGTGATCTTCTCGCTCGAGATGGGCCGCAACGAGATCGCGATGCGACTGCTGTCCGCAGAGGCCAGGGTGGCTCTGCACCACATGCGGTCGGGCACGATGACGGACGAGGACTGGACGCGACTGGCTCGCAGGATGCCGGACGTGTCGCAGGCGCCTCTCTACATCGACGACTCGCCGAACCTCTCGATGATGGAGATCCGCGCGAAGTGCCGCCGGCTGAAGCAGCGGAACGACCTCAAGCTCGTCGTCATCGACTACTTGCAGCTGATGCAGTCGGGCGGTTCGAAGCGGGCCGAGAGCCGCCAGCAGGAAGTCTCCGACATGTCCCGTAACCTCAAGCTGCTCGCGAAGGAGCTCGAGGTTCCCGTGATCGCGCTCTCCCAGCTGAACCGTGGCCCCGAGCAGCGCACGGACAAGAAGCCGATGGTGTCAGACCTCCGTGAATCCGGCTCGATCGAGCAGGACGCGGACATGGTCATCCTTCTGCACCGTGAGGACGCCTACGAGAAGGAGTCCCCGCGCGCAGGCGAGGCGGACCTGATCGTGGCCAAGCACCGTAACGGCCCCACTGCGACGATCACCGTGGCCTTCCAGGGCCACTACTCGCGGTTCGTGGACATGGCACAGACCTGATGCCCGGCGAGGGCCTTGGGGTGTGACGGAGGCGTTGGAACGGTTGATGAACGGTCCGGCAGGGGCTCACTTCCCGAGGGGCTGGGTGAAGCGCAGCAGGTTGCCGGCAGGGTCGCGGAAGCCGCAGTCGCGGACGCCGTAGGGCTGGTCCATCGGCTCCTGCAACACCTCGCCACCCGCGGCGCTGATGCGCTCGAAGGTGGCGTCGCAGTCGTCCGTCGCGAAGATGACGCCGCGCAGCAGGCCCTTGGCCATCAACTCCGCCATGGCCTGCTTGTCGGCCGGTGAGGCGTTCGGGTCGGCGACGGGCGGTTCGAGGACGATGTCGACGTCCGGCTGTGAGGGCGCGCCGACGGTCACCCAGCGCATCCCCTCGAACCCCACGTCGTTGCGCACCTCAAGGCCGAGCACGTCGCGGTAGAAGGCGATCGCCTTGTCGTGGTCGTCGACGGCGATGAAGCATTGGGAGAGCCTGATGTCCATGCCGTCACGCTACGGCCGGGCGGCGGGGTTCGCTTCTCCGTTCCTGACCGGCCGCGTGTGGATCTTGGCCATGCATGCCGGGATGGCGGCGCCCTGGTCGTGGCTCCGGGCCCGGTAGGTGCTCGGGGTCTCGCCGACCAGCTCGGTGAAGCGCGAGCTGAACGACCCCAGCGACGAACAGCCGACCGCGAAGCAGACGTCGGTCACCGTGAGGTCGCCGCGCCGCAGCAGTGCCTTGGCGCGTTCGATGCGACGGGTCATCAGGTAGCTGTACGGCGTCTCGCCGTAGGCGGCACGGAAGCTGCGCGAGAAATGTCCCGGCGACATCAGGGCGTCACGGGCAAGTGCCGGGACGTCGAGCGGCTCGGCGTAGTCGCGGTCCATCCGGTCGCGGGCCCGCCGCAGGCGTACGAGGTCGTCGAGATCCTGCCGTCTCACCTGAGCATTTTCCCACAGCGCCGCGGCCGGCGATGGGGGAACAGGGACGATACGCGGAGCCCGAGTCGGCGAGAGGGGCCGTGGCGAGAGCGGCGACGGGATCGGTCAGGAATCGAGAAGCGCGGGCCATGGCGCCGTAACTAGCGTGATCGCCATGGACATCAGCATTCACTGGACCTTCCTCCCGCACACCGACCCGGACGCCTCCCTGGCCTTCTACCGCGACACCCTCGGCTTCGAGGTCCGCAACGACGTCGGATACGGCGACATGCGCTGGATCACGGTCGGCCCCGCCGACCGGCCCGGGACGTCCATCGTCCTGGAGCCGCCGGCCGCCGACCCCGGCACCACCGACGAAGAGCGTCGCACCATCGCCGAGATGATGGCCAAGGGCCGCTACGCCCGCATCACCCTGGCCGCCGCCGACCTCGACGGCACCTTCGCGCGGTTGCAGGCCGGCGGTGCCGAGGTCGTCCAGGAGCCGACCGAGCAGCCCTACGGCATCCGCGACTGCGCGTTCCGCGACCCCGCCGGCAACGTGATCCGCATCAACGAACTCCGCTGAGCCGTCCGGCGATCGCGGTCGTGATCTGCATGGACGGGGCCGTGCAGAACGACGGTGGAACCCCGGTCGCCCGCGTCACAGAGGATCGTCGCC
Source organism: Streptomyces kurssanovii (assembly GCF_040677245.1). Taxonomy (NCBI): domain Bacteria; kingdom Bacillati; phylum Actinomycetota; class Actinomycetes; order Kitasatosporales; family Streptomycetaceae; genus Streptomyces; species Streptomyces kurssanovii. The sequence goes on along the minus strand of NZ_JBFAQK010000002.1, from coordinate 103,802 downwards.
TCGGCCGCGCCGGCGAAGGAGAAACAGACATACTGCTCGAAGCCGACCAGTCGAGCAGGCGACGCCGACGGAGACCGCGAAGGCGGCCCGCCCAACAGATGGAGACACGATGAGCAAGGCCACGAGGACGGACACGCGATCGCCTGCGTCGCACGTTGCCGACAGCCACGATCTGATCCGGGTGCACGGCGCGCGGGAGAACAACCTCAAGGACGTCAGCATCGAGATCCCGAAGCGCCGTCTGACGGTGTTCACCGGTGTCTCCGGCTCGGGCAAGAGCTCGCTCGTGTTCAACACGATCGCCGCGGAATCGCAGCGGATGATCAACGAGACCTACAGTGCCTTCGTCCAGGGCTTCATGCCGACGCTGGCCCGTCCCGAGGTGGACGTACTCGACGGGCTGACGACTGTGATCACTGTCGACCAGCAGCGTCTGGGTGCCGACCCCCGCTCCACGGTGGGCACCGCCACCGACGCCAACGCGATGCTGCGCATCCTCTTCAGCCGGCTCGGGCAGCCGCACATCGGCCCGCCCAGCGCGTACGCCTTCAATGTCCCGTCGGTCCGGGCGAGCGGTGCGATCACCGTCGAGCGCGGTGCGAAGAAGGCGGTGAAGGCCACCTTCACCCGCACCGGTGGCATGTGCCAGCGCTGCGAAGGCCGGGGTTCGGTCTCGGACATCGACCTCACCCAGCTCTACGACGACTCCAAGTCGATCGCCGAGGGCGCCTTCACCATCCCCGGCTGGAAGTCGGACAGCTTCTGGACCGTGCGGCTGTACGCCGAGTCGGGCTTCCTCGACCCGGACAAGCCGATCCGCAAGTTCACCAAGAAGGAGATGCAGGACTTCCTTTACCGGGAGCCGACCAAGGTGAAGGTCGAAGGAGTCAACCTCACCTACGAGGGGCTGATCCCCAAGATCCAGAAGTCGTTCCTGTCCAAGGACAAGGAGGCGATGCAGCCGCACATCCGGGCGTTCGTGGAGCGGGCGGTCACCTTCACCACCTGCCCCGAGTGCGACGGGACGCGGCTCAGCGAGGGGGCCCGGTCGTCGAAGATCAAGGGCATCAGCATCGCCGACGCCTGCGTGATGCAGATCAGCGACCTGGCCGAGTGGGTCCGCGGCCTCGACGAGCCGTCGGTGGCACCGTTGCTGACGACGCTGGGGGGAACTCTCGACTCGTTCGTGGAGATCGGGCTGGGATACCTCTCGCTGGACCGGCCGTCGGGCACGCTCTCGGGCGGCGAGGCGCAGCGCGTCAAGATGATCCGCCACCTCGGTTCCTCGCTCACCGACGTCACCTACGTCTTCGACGAGCCGACCATCGGCCTGCACCCCCATGACATCCAGCGGATGAACGACCTGCTGCTGCGGCTGCGGGACAAGGGGAACACGGTGCTCGTCGTGGAGCACAAGCCGGAGACGATCGCGATCGCCGACCACGTGGTCGACCTCGGTCCTGGAGCCGGTACGGCGGGTGGCACCGTCTGCTTCGAGGGCACCGTCGAGGGCCTGCGGGCCGGTGACACCATCACCGGCCGTCATCTCGACGACCGGGCGGCTCTCAAGGAGACGGTGCGCAAGCCCACCGGCACGCTGGAGATCCGCGGCGCGACGGCGAACAATCTGCGTGACGTCGACGTCGACATCCCGCTCGGCGTGCTCGCCGTCGTCACGGGCGTCGCCGGTTCCGGGAAGAGTTCGCTCCTGCACGGGTCGATCCCGGCCGGCGAGGATGTCGTGTCGGTCGATCAAGGCGCGATCCGCGGCTCCCGGCGGAGCAACCCGGCGACCTACACCGGACTGCTCGACCCGATCCGCAAGGCGTTCGCGAAGGCCAACGGCGTGAAGCCGGCGCTGTTCAGCGCCAACTCCGAGGGCGCCTGCCCGAACTGCAACGGCGCCGGCGTCACCTACATCGACCTGGCGATGATGGCCGGCGTCGCCACACCGTGCGAGGAGTGCGAGGGCAAGCGGTTCCAGGCGTCGGTGCTGGAGTACCACCTCGGCGGCCGCGACATCAGCGAGGTGCTGGCGATGTCGGTGACCGAGGCAGAGGACTTCTTCGGCGCCGGCGAGGCGCACACGCCGACCGCGCACAAGATCCTTGAGCGGCTCGCCGATGTCGGCCTCGGCTATCTGACCCTGGGGCAGCCTCTCACCACGCTGTCCGGCGGCGAGCGGCAACGACTCAAGCTGGCCACACACATGGGCGAGAAGGGCGGCGTCTACATCCTCGACGAGCCGACCACCGGCCTTCACCTCGCCGACGTCGAGCAGCTGCTCGGCCTTCTCGACCGGCTCGTCGACTCCGGCAAGTCGGTCATCGTCATCGAGCACCACCAGGCCGTGATGGCGCACGCCGACTGGATCATCGACCTCGGTCCCGGCGCCGGCCACGACGGCGGCCGGATCGTCTTCGAGGGCACACCGGCCGACCTCGTCGCCGCGCGCTCCACCCTCACCGGGGAGCACCTCGCGGCCTACGTCCGCAGTTGACCGAGGCTTCACGGACACGCCGGGACGAGGTTGCTCGACGCACGCTCGACGACCTCGTCCCCGTGTCACCGGTGCGTCCCCGTGTCAGCGGTAATGCGGTCGACGCAGATGGACGTCACCGATAGACCTGAGCCATGACTTCAGCCATGGAAGAACTGCTGCCCGGTACCCGACGTGCCCTGCTGTACCGCATCGCCGTAGCCCAGAGCGAAGGGCGGGCACCGTCGCTGGCCGCCGCGGTACAACGGAATGGGCACCTGGTGTGGACGGGGTCCCGTACGTCCGTCGCCGGTCACGCTCCTGACGCGGACACCCAGTACCGCATCGGTTCCATCACCAAGACGTTCACCGCCGTCCTGGTGATGCGGCTGCGTGACGAGGGGCTGCTCGGTCTCGACGACCCGCTGGACAAGCATCTGCCCGGCACAGGAGTGGGTGAGTCGACCATTGCCCAACTGCTGGGGCACAGTGCCGGCCTGAGCGCCGAGACCCCGCCGCCGTGGTGGGAGCGGACCCCTGGTTCGATGCGTCCCGAGCTCTCCGACGTGCTCGGTGAAGACACGGCGATGCACCCCGCCGGCCGACGGCACCACTACTCCAACCCTGGCTACACCCTGCTCGGATCGCTGGTCGAAGCCGTCCGAGGGGTGTCATGGGAGGAGGCGCTGAGGCGGGAGATCCTCGAGCCTCTTGGGCTGGAGCGGACGAGTGCACAGCCGCAGGCTCCCCATGCAGGCGGCTGGGCCGTTCACCCCTGGGCGGACGTGATGCTTCCCGAGCCTGTCGAGGACCTCGGGCTCATGGCCCCAGCCGGGCAGCTCTGGTCCACCCCTGCCGACCTGTGCCGGTTCGCCGCCTTCCTGGCCGCGGGTGACGAGCGGGTGCTCGGTGCCGAGTCCGTGCGGGAGATGCGGGTGCCGTCCGTGCCGCTGGAGGCGGGGGAGTGGAACGGCACCTATGGGCTCGGGCTCCAGATCCTGCGGCACGAGGGGCGGACTCTCGTCGGCCACTCCGGCTCGTTGCCCGGATTCGTCGCGGGACTGTGGGTGAGCGTGGAGGACGGCGTCGCTGCGGTGGCGCTCGCCAACGCCACCTCGGGGCCGCCGGCGGCGACGGTCGCCGCAGACCTCGTGCACATCGTCGCCGACGCCGAGCCGAAGATTCCTGAGCCGTGGCGACCGCTGCCCGAGGTCGACCAGGAGCTCCTGGGACTGACCGGCCCCTGGTACTGGGGGACCTCTGCCTATGTCCTGCGTCTCGTCGCCGATCGGGGTGTGGAGCTGGAGCCGCTGCGCGGCGGGGGCCGCCGGTCGCGCTTTCTGGTCGGCGCCGACGGGACGTGGACCGGCCTCGACGGCTACTACGCAGGAGAGACACTGCGGGTGGTGCGCCGAGGTGACGGTTCGGTGAGTCATCTGGATCTGGGCTCGTTCGTCTTCACCCGGGAGCCCTACGAGCCCGGCGACGCTGTGCCCGGGGGCGTGGACCCCGAGGGCTGGCGGGGATTCCGCTTCTGAAGCGCAGGTGAGGTTTCACGTGAAACCGGCGGTGTCCGGTTTCACGTGAAACGTCGATCGGCCGCAGGGCGCCGCTGCCACCAGCGGCCGCCCGGCCGCGGCCCCAGGCCTATGCCGCGGCAGCGGGCGCCTTGAGCTCCTCGACGGCTCTGACCAGCGGGGCGAGCTCCGGGTCCTTGGCCGCCTCATCGAGTGCCTCGCGAAGTGCCGCATCGTTGGTGGGCCGGGCTTCGGACAGCAGCTGCAGGCCCGCTTCGCTGACGTCGGTGTAGATGCCCCGCCGGTCGGTGGGGCAGAGGTAGCGGGCCAGAAGTCCACGGTCCTCGAGGCGAGTGACCAGCCGGGTGGTGGCGCTCTGGCTGAGGACCACGGCGTCGGCGACCTGCTTCATCTGGAGATGGCCGCCCTCGCCGCTGTGCTGGCGGCTGAGAACATCAAGGAGGGAGTACTCGCGGACGCTGAGGTTGTGCTTCGCCTCGAGGGCCCGGCCGATGTGGGATTCGATCCGGCCGTGAAGCAGCGAGAGAGCGCACCACCCCTGCGCGAGGGCGGTAAGGGCGGGGTCGGTCGCTGTCATCTGTCTCCTCCTCGGGGTCGGAGCGGCTTACCACCAGGGTAGGCCATAACTGCAATAGACCGCGTATGCAATTTAAGGGCGCGTGCAACTATGTGCCCCTGGGTTCCATGGCCCGACTGACCGACTAGCCCGCCGCGACCGTCAGCGGCGCGAAACGGCGGCTCCAGTCGCCGGGAAGGTCCGCTGTTCCGAGGGTCATCACGGCGTTGAAGGCGATCGGCTCCAGGCCCCGCTCCTTCACCCAGTCGAGAAGCTCCTTGTGCCGCACGTCGATGTCGGTGCGCAGCGGCCGGTCCGTTCCGTCGGCCAGCGAGGAGATCAGAGCCTTCGCGGTCTCCGTGTCCCGGGCGATCAGAGGACCGATGACATGGGTGTCCATGTTCGGCCAGGCCGCCGCGTAGCCCGTCAGTGTGCCGTCCTCTTCCGCGACGCGGAACTGGTCGGCGAACGAGGGAAGCCGCGTGATCATGTGGGTGCGGTCGAGGCCGAAGACCTCGGTGTCCATGCGGATAACCGCGGCGAGGTCCTCGGCGGTCGCAGGGCGGGTCGACACCTGCGGTTGTGGGTCGGAATCGGTGAAGCGGCCCCGGACCATCTCCGCTCGGCCGGTCGTGGTGAAACCCAGTTCTTCGTAGAGGGGCTGTCCGTAGGGCGTGGCATGGAGGGTGAGCGGAGTGCTGCTCATCTCCTGCAGCACGTGCTTCATCAGACGGCGCCCGACGCCCTGGCGGGAGTACCGCTCAGCCACCAGCACCATGCCGATGGCGGCAAGGCCGGTGCCGTAGTGCGTGACGACGCAGGAGGTGACCAGGCCCTTGCCGTCGGGGTCGTCGATCCCGTATCCCGTACCTGCGGTGAGGAGCAGACCCCACTTGTGCTCCTCCCGCGGCCACCCGCGGTCCTCGGAGAGATCGGCACACGCGGCCACGTCGTCCTTGGTGAGGCGCCTGATGGGAAGTTGGGACAGCGGTGTCTGCATGAGGTCAGGCTGTCTGACGCGTTGATCGTTCGTCCACCACTTTTCGTGAACTGGTCGAGACACGAAGTCGGCGGCCGCGGCGAGTGAGGCCCCACGGCTTGAGGACCGAGACGACGGTCATGAACACATAAGCGGTCAGGGATACCGCCGGTCCCATCAGAAGGTCGCGAGGCTCGGCGACCACTCCGCCCGAGGTGATGGTGTCGGCGGCCCTGTCGACCCCAGGGCGAAGCACAAGGGCGGATGCCGTGGTGGTCGCGAGGGTGAGCCAGAACTTGATGAACACCCATCGATGGCGCGCCAGTCCCCACTGCGTGCCCAGTGACAGTACGAGGCCACTGGTCAGAGTGAGCAGCGCCAGGGGAAGCACCAGCCAGTCGGTGAAGACCTCCATCGACCGGTACGAAGCTTCGGCCATGGACGTGGATTCCGAGGTGTACGCCGCGAGCGCAAGGGCCAGCAGACCGAGGGTGAGACCGAGCCAGCCGGCCGACGCGGCGACATGGACGACGAGTGTGGTGCGGCGAACGGGACGCTTGAGTGGTTTCACGTGAAACACGGTGCCTGTCGCGATGGTCCTGCTGCGTCTGACAGCGGGAGTAATCACGGGTACTAACCTCGGCGTACATGAGCAGACGGCCAAGGCTTCACATCTTCGATCTGGACGGCACGCTGATCCGCGGCTCGGCGGCCCCGGTCGAGATATCACGCCAGCTCGGGTTGCTGGAGGAGATCGGTGAGGTGGAGCGGGACCTGATCGCAGGCCGGATCGGTCCTCCGGAGTACGCGGTGCGTGTGCACGCCTTGTGGACGGACCTCACCGAGGCCCATGTGGCGGCTGCCTTTGAGTCCGCTCCCTGGCTCATGGGCATCCGGGAGGTGTGGCGCGAGATCCGCTCGCGTGGTGACTACTGCGCTGTGATCTCCCTGTCGCCGTCGTTCTTCGTGGAGCGGCTGCTGGACTGGGGCGCCCACGCGGCTCATGGATCACGTTTCCCCGACGTTCCGTTCACCCAGCCTGTGGATCCGGCAGGCATCCTCAGCGCGGCCGCGAAGGTGGACATCGCCGGCCGGCTCTGCACAGGCTTCGGACTGGGGCTGGACGACTGCGTCGCCTACGGGGATTCCCTGTCGGATGCCGCGATCTTCGCAGCGGTGCCCACGGCGGTGGCCGTGAACGCCGACCACCATGTCGCCGGACTGGCCAGCCACACCTATGTGGGGAGTGATCTGCGCGAGGCGTATGAACTGGTGCTGCCCGCCGGATAGTTCGATCCGGCGGATCAACCGAGGTCGGGTGCGTGCATGGCCCTGACGCCTTCGATGTTGCCGTCCAGGTAGTGGCGCAGCGACAGGGGCACCAGATGGACGGCGGCGATTCCGACGCGGCTGAACGGCACCCGCACGATCTCGTACCCTCCGCAGGGTTCGTCGACCTCCGGGCCGTGTCGCAAGGAAGGGTCCATGGATTCCAGACGGCAGACGAAGAAGTGCTGCACCTTCACCCCTGTCACGCCGCCGTCGGCGATGTGCTCGACGGTGTCGACGAAGCACGGAACGACATCGGTGATCTTGGCGCCGAGCTCCTCGTCGACCTCCCGGTGGAGGGCGTCGACGACAGTGGCGTCCTCGGGCTCGACCCCGCCGCCGGGCGTGAGCCAGTAGGGATCCACGCCGGGCTTGGTCCGCTTGATCAGGATGAGGTCGTCGCCGTCGAGCAGGATGGCGCGTGCGGTGCGCTTGACCACTGGTCGTTCGGTCATGGCAAGAGAGTGGCCCATGTCTTCGCTCTTGAAACTCCTGTGGGCATTCTGTGCCGTGTCCTCACCAATCGGCCGCGGCGCGCAGCAGGCCTTCGTGCGCCCGGGCGATGTGGGGATGGGCGAGGGTGCCGGTGCGTATGACCAGGAAGTACGTGCGCAGGGGAGGCACCGGTGGTTCGAGGAGAGCGACGACGCGGCCGCGTTCGAGGGCGTCCTCGCACAGGTAGCGCGGCAGTACGGCGAGCCCGGCTCCGGATGCGGTCGCTTCCAGGACGGCCCTCAGATCGGGCGCGATGACGGTGCCGGCCGCGGCCGGCCGTGAGTCGAAGACGGAGTGCCAGTACCTCGAGACGAACGGCAGGGACTCATGGACCTCGACCACCGGGAGCTGCTCGAGGACCACATGGCCCTTGCGTAACACCGAGGGCCCCAGGTGGACCGCCCAGCGGGGAGCGGCGACGAGCACGTGCTCCTCGTCGCACAGTGGCGTGGCGGTGAGGATCCGGCCACGGGGCCTGGCGGTGGTGATGGCGAGGTCGTGGTGGCCTGCGGCGAGGCCTTCGAGGACCTCCTCCGCGGTCCCGAAGGAGGCGCGCAGGGTGGATCCCTGGCCGATCAGGGGCGTGAGTGCGGGAAGTGCGCGCGCGGAGGTGAATTCGGGCGGCCCTGCGAGGTGGAGCGTGCGGATGCCGGTCTCGGTGTCGAGACCTACCTCGGCTATCTCGAGCAGGGCGTCCAGATGCGGTGCCGCGCGGTGTGCGAGTTCGTCCCCGATGGTGGTCGGGGTGACGCCGCGCGCCTGCCGGAGGAAGAGCGGCCTGCCGAGCTGTCGCTCCAGCGTGCGGATCTGACCGGTGACCGCGGGCTGGGAGAGTCCGAGCAGTGCGGCGGCGCGTGTGAACGACCCGGCCCGGTGCACGGTGACGAATGTGCGCAGTAGGGCCAGATCCATGCCATGCCCTTCCCGATCCGACGTTGCCCCCGAACCCGGCCAACTATAAATAAGTCGATAGGTCTCTGTCGCTAGCGTGATTGGACACTGACGCAGAGTCAACTAGCCTTGTCGGCACGGTTCTTCGCGCGCAGGAGCCGAGGGCGGTCCGAGCCATGAGGGGGGAGGCTCGGACCGCCCGTCACCGTGCGCCGGGTCAGGCCGTGGGCGTGGACGGCGATACGTCCCCTGCCGGGGCGGCGGCCGCGTCCAGTGCGTGAAGCACGTCGGCCACCAGGTCGTCGCCGTCCTCGGCGCCGGCGGAGAAGCGGATGAAGCCCTCGGGTACGGCGTCACCGCCCCACCGGCCGCGGCGTTCGGCGGTCGAGCGCACCCCGCCGAAGCTGGTGGCGTCGTCGACCAGGCGCAGCCCGTTGAGGAAGCGCTCCGCGTGAGCCCGGTCGGGCAGGTTGAAGGAGACGACGCATCCGAAGCGCCGCATCTGCTGTGCGGCGATCTTGTGCGAAGGGTCGTTCGGCAATCCGGGATGACGCAGACCGCTGACCTCGGCACGGCCGTTCAACGCCTGTGCGACGGCCAGCGCGTTCGCGCTCTGCCGGTCCGCGCGCAGCTGCAGTGTGGCGAGCGACCGGTGCGCGAGCCAGGACTCCATCGGGCCCGGGATCGCCCCGACGATCTTGCGCCACCGCCGTACTCCGGCCGCGAGCTGCGGATCACGGCAGGTCACGTGGCCGAGCAGGATGTCTCCGTGGCCGGTCATGCCCTTGGTGTCGCTGGCCACGGAGAAATCGGCGCCCAGCTCGAGCGGCCGCTGGCCGAGGGGGGTGGCCAGCGTGTTGTCCACGGCGACGAGCGCGCCTGCCGCGTGGGCGAGCTCGGCCAGCCGCCGCACGTCGCACACGTCGAGTCCCGGGTTGGAGGGCGTCTCGATCCACAGCAGGCGCGCCCCGTCGATCAGGGCGGCCTGTGCGTCCCCGGCGGTCGGCGCCGTGCGTACCTCGATGCCGAACGCGCGCAGCTGCTCGTGCACCAGAGGCAGTGCCTGATAACCGTCGTCGGGCATCACGACGACGTCTCCCGCCTTCAGCTGCGACATGAGAACGGCGGAGATCGCCGCCATGCCGGAGGCGAACGTGACGGTCTCGACGGCCTCCCCCGGGGCCTCGAGCTCACCGATGGCCCGCTCCAGATGGGTCCAGGTCGGGTTCTCGTCGCGGCCGTAGGTGTAGGGGCCCGTCGGCTCTCCGGGCAGATGGAAGTGAGCCGCGAAGACGGGCCCGGGCAGGGTCGGTTCGTACTTCACCGGTTCGGGCAGCCCCGCCCGTACCGCCGTGGTGCCGTCCCCCTGGGTCGTGCCTGTCATGCCGCTCGCTCCTCAAGTGCAGTTCTCACGGCGTCGAGCAGGCCCTTGCCCGCCGCCTCCACCATCTCCAGGCACTCCTCGAATCCGTCCATGCCGCCGTAGTACGGGTCGGGGACGTCGAGGTCCTCCGGCTGGGCGGGGTCGTACGAGCGCAACAGCCGCACCTTCGCGGCGTCCGCCGGCGTCGGCGCCAGCCTCCGCAGCGCTCGCAAGTGCCCTGCGTCCAGCGCGATCACGAGGTCCAGGCCGTCGAACCACTCCGACCGGAACTGCCTTGCGGAGTGATCAGAGAGGTAGCCGTTCGCCTCGAGCACGGAGACGGTGCGCGGGTCGGCACCGTCCCCTTCGTGCCAGCCACCGGTGCCGGCGCTGTCGACACGGACGACGGGGCCGAGCCCGGCGTCCTCGACGAAGGCGCGGAAGACCGCCTCGGCCATCGGCGACCGGCAGATGTTTCCCGTGCACACGAAGCCCACGCGATACGGGGAATTCATACGCTGCTCAGTCCTTGTCGGGCAGGACGAGGTTCAGCGCCCAGGAGACGACGGAGATGATCAGGGCGCCGAGCACCGCCGTCCAGAAGCCGTCGACGTGGAAGCTGAGGTCCAGCTTGTCGGCGAGCCAGGACGTGAGGAGCAGCATCAGAGCATTGATCACCAGTGTGATCAGACCGAGGGTAAGGATGAACAGTGGCAGGGTCAGCAGCTTCACCACAGGCTTGACGACGAAGTTCACCAGGCCGAAGAGAAGAGCGACCAGGACCAGCGTCCAGGCCTTCTTGCCCGTGCTGTCACCGGTCAGTGTGATGTCCTGCAGCAACCACACGGCCACCCAGAGGGCGCCTGCGTTGGCGATCGTCTTGACTAGAAAATTCATCATGTGTCTGATCGTGGCAGACGTGATCGGACCGACGGCAGGGGCGGGACAGGCATGAAGGCATTCCGGCTGGACGAACTCGAGGCGGAACGCGCCGCGAACGACGGGGCATATCTGCAGTTCCTGCGGGAACGGAACATGTCGGTCGGCCTGTACGCGCTGGATGCCGGTGAGATCGACCCCCAGCTGCCCCACAAGCAGGACGAGGTCTACTTCGTGGTCAGCGGCCGGGCGGCGATCACCGTGGGCATGGAGACCACGCAGGTGGGGCGTGGCAGCGTCGTCTACGTGCCGGCGGGGGTCCCGCACAAGTTCCACCACATCAGCGAGGACCTGCGGGTCATGGTGGTCTTCTCTCCGCCTGAGAGCTGACGGTCCACCCCGCCGGTCCCTAGGGGTTCGGTCAGGGGAGTTCAAGGGGTCGCGGGCCCCCTTCCACGCTTCCGCCCGCCTAGCATCGAAGGCAGGCAAACCGGAGAAACGAGGTAGGGACGATGGCTGTGCGGGAGATCTTCACGGGGATGCCGTGGTGGGTCAAGTGGGTCGCGATCCCTGTGATCGCGCTGGTCGTGTTCGGTGGACTCATCGCGAGCGTCGTCGGGTTCGTGATCGGGCTTCTCTTCAAGCTGCTGGTCTTCGTCGCCCTGGTCGGCGGACTGGTCTTCGTCGTAAGGAAGTTCATGTCGTCCTCCAGCTCACGCAGTGACTGGTAGCCCTACGTCCCGCCGCCGTTAGCCCGGCCGGGGGAACGGCCGGGCAATCGGCATACGCGGTCAGGCGCTCCCGTTAAAGTGGCTCCCCATCTGCCGCCCCTCGGGACACCTGGAAGCCTGGCGCTCCCACCAGCACTTCACGGTGCCCCGGGGCCGATGCCCGTGAAGGGCTCGGGGCCGCGGCGGCCGCGCGGGGGCGGCACCCCCGCGGGTGGGCGTGCTGCCCGCCACCATGCCTGGGGGTGACCTGTGGCCGGGGCGACGAAAGCCGCTGCACCTACCCTGATCAGCTCCGTGCAGCGTGCGTTGAGGCTGCTGGAAGCGGCCGGCGCGCATCCGGACGGGGCTCCCGCGAAACAGCTCGCCCGTGAGGCCGGGATCCCTCTGCCCACCGCCTACCACCTGCTGCGGACCCTGACCCACGACGACTATCTGCGGCGTCGGAGCGGCGTGTACACGCTCGGGGAGGCCGTCGAACGCCTGGTCGGCGGCAAGCTTGGGAATCGTCGCACCACCCTCGAGGATTCCCTCGCGCACTGGCGGGACGCGATCGGCGTCCCCGTCTACTTCGCCCTCTACCGCGAGGGTGAGATCGACATCGTCGCGGTCTCCGACACGCCCTACGCTCCCGCGGTGCCCGAATGGGCGGACTTCCGGGAGACCGGACACGCGCATGCGATCGGCCAGTGCCTGCTCGGACAGCTCGACGAATCGTCGCGCCGCGACCACCTGAGCCGCCATCCCGTGCAGCCGGTGACGCCGTACACGGTGCGTGACGGGCGCACGATGCTCGAACGGCTGGCCGCCCGTGGCTCGATGGAACCCGTCGTCGAACGGCAGGAATATGCGCTTGGCACGGTCTGTGCCGCCATTCCGATCACTCTTGGTTGCCATGCCGCAACGATGGCCATTTCACTTCCGTTGGACCAGGAGGCCAGGCTGCTTCCGGCAGTTGAGCAGTTGCGCACCGGAATCGGTGGGCTGTTGGGGTCACTTGCCTTCTCTATCAGTATCTGAAATATCACTCCTTGTGATCTGCTAAGCCTTCGACCACGATGGCGTCAAGAGGGCCTAGGGGGATCGTTCCTGGTCGTTTCCTTCTGCTTTGTCAGTGCGGGTTCATTCATTGCTTCATCTGCTGCGGGGTATGTGATGCGCGAGTCGGTCCAGGCCGAGGTTCTGATGAGGTTCCTCGTCTCCGAGGAACTCTCCTTCCGGATTCCGGTGGGACTGGATTACGAGACAGGGGATCCGTACGCGGTGCGGATGACCTTCCACCTGCCCGGTGATGCGCCTGTGACCTGGGCATTCGGGCGGGAGTTGCTGCTCGACGGGATCAACGGGCCGAGCGGCGACGGTGATGTGCACATCGCGCCCGTCGGACCGGAAAGCCTGTCGGACGTGATCATCAGGCTTCGCGTCGGCGCGGATTCGGCACTGTTCAGGGCGGGAGCGGCGCCGCTGGTCGCTTTTCTCGACCGCACGGACAAGCTGCTGCCCATGGGGCAGGAGCTCACTCTCGGTCACTTCGAGCTCAGTCTGGGGGAGGCGCTCGGCCGCATCCTCGCCGAGGAGAACGCCGGCTGACGCGCCTGCTCGCCGCCGGCTTCGCCGTCCGCTCATGCCTTGCGCCGCCGCCCCCTGCCGGTCCGCACCGCCGCCCCGTTCGCGTTGCCCGGCCCCGCCGGACCGGAACGGTCCGCGGAGACGACCAGGGCGGCGAGGGCGGTCGTCACCGGCACCGAAGCGACCAGGCCGATCGAGCCCACCAGCATCCGTACGATCTCTTCGGCCACCAACTCGCTGTTGGCGACGGTGCCCACGCTGGACTGCGCGATGGAGAAGAGCAGCAGCAGCGGCAGCGCCGCACCGGCGTAGGCGAGCACCAGCGTGTTGACGACGGACGCGATGTGGTCGCGGCCGATGCGGATGGCCGAGCGGTAGAGCACCCGGGGTCCCATGTCGGGATCGGCCTGATGCAGTTCCCACACGGCGGAGGTCTGCGTCACCGTCACGTCGTCCAGGACACCGAGCGAGCCGATGATGACGCCGGCCAGCAGCAGGCCGCTCATGTCGATCTCCGGATACAGGCCGTGGATCAGACCGGTGTTGTCGTCGGTGTTCCCGCTCAGACTCGCCCAGCCGATGAACAGTGAACCGAGCAGCCCGATCAGCAGCAAGGAGATCAGTGTCCCGAGCACCGCGACGGAGGTCCGCGCGGTCACTCCGTGGCACATGTAGAGCGCGATCAGCATGATGGCGCTCGCCCCGACGATGGCCACGATCAGGGGATTGGACCCTTGCAGGATCGCGGGCAGGATGAAGAGCGTCAGGAGGGCGAACGAGACGGCGAGCGAGATCAGGGCCATCACGCCGCGCATCCGGCCGACGAGCACCACGACGAGTGCGAAGATCCCGGCCAGCAGCGCCATCGGGAATCCCCGGTCGACGTCCGTCACCGAGTACTGGAGATCGCGGGGTGCGTCCGGGGCGTACGCGACGACCACACCCTGGCCTTCCTCCAACTGCCGCGGCGCGTCCGGTTGGACGATCTCGACGAAGGTGCGGCCCTTGTCGTCGCCCGTGGTCACTTCGACGGTCGCCTTGGCGCACCGGCCCTGCTGCGAGTTGACCGCCTCGCGGCCCTCCGGCGTGGAGGTGTCGCCGGTCGGCGGGACCTGAGCGGCGTTGACGTCCTTGCAGTCGACCCGCTCGAGAGAGACCACCTTGCCCTGCTCGGTCTGCCGGTCGAAGCCGACACCGGTGCGCTCATGGCCGGGTGCGCCCCCCGGCCACAGCACGGCGAGCCCGACGAGGACGGCCGTCGCGAAGGGAATCAGGACAGCGGCGATGACCTTGCGAAGGTGCTTGGAGACTGGCGCGGCGGGCCCATGACTGTGCGCATGACTGTGGGCCTGGCCGTGCGGTTCTGGGGGCTGCGGCGATGAGGTCACGGACCGATCATCGCAAGAGCGGGAGGGGCCCTCTGTTCAGCGCGCCAGATATGACGCTAGCGTGGTGGCACCTTTGCACACGCGGGAGCTCGGAGCACCGGGCTGAGAGGGCGCTGACCTTCGTACATCCGTACGGGACAGCTGCGCCGACCGCCGAACCTGTTACCGGGTAATGCCGGCGTAGGGAGTAGGTCTCATGACCGTATCGGACGCACGCACGCCTGCCTCGAACCAGAACGACGAGGCCGGGAAGTCCATCGGCTGGCACAAGGGATACGTCGAGGGTTCGCGCCCCGACCTCCGTGTGCCGGTCCGCAAGGTGCATCTCACCAACGGCAAGGACGTGACGCTCTACGACACGTCCGGCCCGTACACCGACCCGAACGTCGAGACCGACGTTCGCCGTGGCCTGCCGCCGCTGCGGGAGAACTGGATCATCGGTCGCGGCGACACCGAGGAGTACGCGGGGCGGCCCGTCAGGCCCGAGGACGACGGGATCAAGCACACGTCGCCGCGCGGCGGGCTGCGCAACCTCGACGCGGTGTTCCCCGGCCGCCCGCGCCAGCCCCGCCGCGGACGTGACGGCCAGGCGGTCACCCAGCTCGCGTATGCCCGCCGGGGTGAGATCACGCCGGAGATGGAGTACGTCGCCATCCGCGAGAACGTCTCCCCCGAGGTGGTCCGGGAGGAGATCGCGGCCGGCCGGGCCGTGCTCCCGGCGAACGTGAACCATCCCGAGATCGAGCCGATGATCATCGGGAAGCGGTTCCTGGTGAAGGTCAACGCCAACATCGGCAACTCCGCGGTCACCTCCTCCATCGAGGAGGAGGTGGAGAAGATGACGTGGGCGACCCGCTGGGGCGCCGACACGGTCATGGACCTCTCGACGGGGCGCAACATCCACACGACCCGTGAGTGGGTGCTGCGCAACTCCCCCGTGCCGATCGGCACCGTGCCGCTGTACCAGGCATTGGAGAAGGTCGACGGCAAGGCCGAGGAGCTGACCTGGGACGTCTACAAGGACACCGTCATCGAGCAGGCCGAGCAGGGTGTCGACTACATGACGGTCCACGCGGGAGTGCTGCTGCGCTACGTGCCGTTGACGGCGCGCCGCAAGACCGGCATCGTCTCGCGCGGTGGCTCGATCATGGCGGCGTGGTGCCTCGCGCACCACAAGGAGTCCTTCCTGTACGAGCACTTCGAGGAGCTGTGCGAGATCCTCGCGGCGTACGACGTGACGTACTCCCTCGGTGACGGCCTGCGGCCCGGCTCGATCGCGGACGCCAACGACGAGGCACAGTTCGCCGAGTTGAGGACGCTCGGGGAGCTGAACTCGATCGCCAAGCGTTTCAATGTGCAGACGATGATCGAAGGCCCCGGTCACGTCCCGATGCACAAGATCAAGGAGAACATCGACCTCCAGCAGGAGATCTGCGAGGAGGCCCCGTTCTACACCCTCGGCCCGCTCACCACCGATGTGGCTCCCGCCTACGACCACATCACCTCCGGCATCGGAGCGGCGATGATCGCTTGGTGGGGTACGGCCATGCTCTGCTACGTGACGCCCAAGGAGCACCTGGGCCTTCCGAACCGTGACGACGTGAAGACCGGCGTCATCACCTACAAGATCGCCGCGCATGCGGCGGACCTCGCCAAGGGCCACCCGGGTGCCCAGGAGTGGGACGACGCGCTGTCGGACGCGCGCTTCGAGTTCCGGTGGGAGGACCAGTTCAATCTGGCACTCGACCCGGACACGGCCAGGGAGTTCCACGACGAGACGCTGCCGGCCGAGCCGGCGAAGACGGCGCACTTCTGCTCGATGTGCGGTCCGAAGTTCTGCTCGATGAAGATCTCCCAGGACATCCGGCGCAAGCACGGCGGCGACGCGGACGCGACTCCGGAGGAGATCGAGGCCGGGATGCTGGAGAAGTCGAAGGAGTTCGCCGCGGCGGGCAACCGGGTCTATCTGCCGCTCGCGGACTGACCCGCAGACGCAGCGACGGGTGAGTGGGCGGGCCGGGTCTGTGGACCGGCCCGCGTCCTCCACCCGACCCGCACCCGCCCCGGCCGGGTGCCGGCCGCTGATCACTCCGGTCGGTGTTCCGGCCCGCCGAAGTCGGGGCTGGTGAAGTCCGGGCTGGTGAAGGTCGGCCGCTGCCCGGCGGTCGACCCCTCCGCGGGGCTGGAGAACTCCGGTCCGCTGAACCCGATCTTGGGGATCCGGCTGACCGGCCGTGGTGGTGCGGTGGACGCCGGATCGGCGCTCGGGTCGGCGAGCGCCGCCCGGAGGAAGGGCAGGATTCCGCGCTCGAGGAGTGCGTGGCGCCAGGCGTCCTTCGCTCTGGACACCTCGTCCGGCAGCTCTCCGGCGGGCACCTGTTCCGCCACCTGGGCGGCGCCGTTGCGCAGAGCGGTCAGGAGCAGCCCCACCGCGGCGACCAGGATGGCGGCCGCGGTGAGGGCGCCGAAGAACCACCCGGCCGTCAGCAGGGCGTCGGCGAACGACGGCGTCGGGCTGAGCATCTTCAGGATGTAGCCGACGAGCAGGAAGATCGCCGCGGCGGTCCCGGCGAGGACGGGGGCGAGCACCGCGATGACGGCGGCGAAGCCGGCGCCGCCGCTCTCCGCGCTCTGCCCGACGGCCGGGGACAGCACGGAGCCGCCTGCCGAGGCGGCCGCCGTGGACGTGCGCATCTCCCGGCGCACCTTCACGTAATGCTCGTACTCGGCGGCGGCGGAAGCCGCTATCAATGCCGTCGCGTTGAGCGCCATGGTGCGCAACTGCTCGGCGTTGAGGCGTAGCCCCACGGCGGCGAGGTCAGGGCGTTCATGGGCGTTGCGCAGTGCTTCGTCGAGGACCCGCTGGTACTCGGCGCGGTCCTCGTTCAGCAGGTGCGGAGCGCTGTTCATGTGCATCCCCCGATGCTCCGTAGGGCCGGACGGCCCGTATGGCGGGCGGTCGAGCGGAAACGGAGGAGAGTCTGCTACGGATAAGCCGATGGTAGAGCGGTTACGGCACAGGGTGACAGGGGGTTTCCGTAAATCGCCTGCCGTAGTCGGCTCAGTCCGTCAGGGGGAGTTGCTGGACAAGAAGCTTTCCGGCCATGGTCACGCCGCCGTCCATGGCGATGGCGAGCCCGTCCGCGTAGACGTGCGGGCCCTCGACCGCCGGGCGGTCGCCGTCCTCGCCGTCCTCCGTGCCCACCTCGCCCAGCAGATACGGGATGGGGCTGTGACCATGCACGATGCGCCGGCCGCCATAGGCGGAGAGGAGCTCGCGCACCGCCTCCGGTCCGCCCTCGTCGCGGAACGCGAAGCGCTTGGTGAACTTGCGGAAGAGGTCCCAGCATTCGTCCGCGTCGGCCCGGGTGAGGACCGCATGCACGGTGTCGTTGACGTCCGCGATGGTGGACCCGTAGTCGAGATACGCGGTCGTGTCGGAGTGCAGCAGCAGATGGCTGTCCTCCTCGACGATCGCGTCGAGCCTGGCCATCCACTGCAGGTGGACCTCCTGCAGCCGGTCCATGTCCGTCTTCTGGCCGCCGTTGAGGAGCCACGCGGCCTGGAAGGTGGCGGTGCCGGCACCGGAGTTGACGGGCGTGTCCCCGAAGCGTTTGGCGCCGATCAGCAGCAGTTCGTGGTTGCCCATCAGGGCCTTGCAGTAGCCGCCGGCAGCGGCGGCCTCCGCGGAGAGGCGCATGACCAGGTCGATGACGCCGATCCCGTCGGGACCACGGTCGGTGAAGTCGCCGAGGAACCACAGCCGGGCGTTGCCGGCGGCCCAGTGCCCTTCGGCGTCGATGAGGCCCTTCGCGGCCAGGGCGGCGACGAGCTCGTCGAGGTAGCCGTGGACGTCGCCGACGACGTACAGCGGGCCCCGTCCGTCGGGAGCGGGCGCCTCGTCCGGGTCGACATGGATCTGGACGGTGTCGCCCGGGCCGCCGCGGCCGATGACGGGAAGATCGCGCGCGGTGGGCGTGTAACCCTCCGGCGGCTCGCCCTCGGGGAAGGCGTTGCCAGGATGGCCCGAACGGATCGGGTCCGCTGTGTGTGACTGCACGGGAACCTGCGCGTACGGCGGTACGCGGAAATCGCGCAACGTCGCCGTCCGGACCACGGGTCCTTGACCGGCCCCCTGAGTCATCGACCCCTCCACCACCGTCGCGCCGCCGTTCACCTCTCGGCCCAGCCTGGTCGGGGTGGTCCGCGGTGTCGTTCGCCCATCATAGGAATGAGCCAGGCGGTGTGTGACGCACCAGGGGTGGTGAAATCCTTGCGTATCCCTGGTGCGTCGGTCGTTTCGTCCCAATTGGGAAGGTCCAGTCCTTTGTGGGGACGGTTCAGTTCTTCGAAGGAGACCGTGGTGGGCTCACGGTTGTCCGCGGAGGACGGCGCTGCGACGAGGTCCTGACGATCAGTTCGGTCGGTATCACCTGCTCGACCGGCCGGTCCTCGTCGATTCCCTCGATCGCGTCGATCAGCAACTGGACGACCGCCGTGCCGATTCTGCGCGGCTTGAGCGAGAGCGTGGTGATGGGCGGCTCCGTGGTCGCGTACACGGTCGACTCGCTGCAGCACACGAGGAGCAGATCGTCGGGGACGCGCAGGCCGTACCTGCGGGCGGCGGCCAGCAGATCGGTGCCGTTGGGGTCGAAGAGTCCGTACACGGCGTCGGGCCGGTCCGGCCGGGCCAGCAGCCGGTCGGCGGCGACGGCGCCCGCGCACGGGTCGTGCGCGGGGTAGGACTCGTAGACCGGGTCCTGGCCGACGCGCTCGCACCAGTTGAGGTAGGCGGTGGTGGACAGCCGGGTGTACGTGTCCGTGGTGGTGCCGGTGAGCAGGCCGATGCGGCGGGCCCCGGCGGCGGCGAGGTGGTCGAGCAGATCGAGTACGGCGGCTTCGTGGTCGTTGTCCACCCAGGCGGTGACCGGGAGGGTGCCCGCGGGGCGGCCGTCGGAGACGACCGGCAGTCCTTGGCGCACCAGCTCCGTGACCACCGGGTCGTGGTCCGAGGGGTCGATGACGACCGTGCCGTCGAGGGCGACGTTCGACCAGACGTCGTGTCGTGAGGTGGCGGGCAGAATGACGAGTGCGTAGCCGCGGGCGAGCGCGGCCGAGGTCGCGGCTCTGGCCATCTCGGCGAAGTACGCGAACTCCGTGAAGGTGAAAGGTTCATCCCCGTACGTCGTCACGGTCAGGCCGATTAAGCCCGACTTTCCGGTACGGAGGGTTCGGGCCGCGGCGGAGGGGCGGTAGCCCAGCCGGTCTGCGACCTCGCGGACGTGTCGGCGGGTGGCGTCCGGGAGCCGGCCCTTGCCGTTGAGGGCGTCGGAGACGGTTGTGATGGAGACCCCGGCCGCGGCGGCCACGTCCCTGATGCCTGCCCGGCCTTGCCTACCGCTCCGGCGGGATGTGTCCGTCCGGCTCACCTGATGCTTCCCTGCTGCTGTCATGGCGAGCCGATAGTAGGGCTCGCGCAGGTGGTAGGGCCGGTCGCATATGCGCACGTTGACAGGCACGTTTCTGCATGATCGTTTAAGCCCGACTCCCTTGGAAACAATGGAAGTTGACCATCGGTGCAATGGAGTATCGGGTACCGGGCCGCTGAGGCCTGGCGAAGGCTCCATGTCTCGAAGAGGTCTCAACTCATCACTACGGGGGATGCGCGCCACGGCGTGAGCCACCGGCGCGCGCCAGAGTCTTGGGCGCTCCCCCTGGATCGGGCCCTCGCGAAGCCTTCCCGAAGGGCTTCGCCAGGTTCCGTGCCTCCGGCCATACGCAGCAGAGGGGAATCCTCATAAGGTGAGCAGTATTGGTTGAGTACCGATGTGCACGGACGGTCGAGGAGGACCTGCGGTGAGCGAGACGAGCCCCAAGCTGCGCGCCGAGCTGGACGGCATCCCCACATACAAGCCGGGCAAGCCCGCGGCGGCCGGCGGCCCGGTCGCCTACAAGCTGTCCTCCAACGAGAACCCCTATCCGCCGCTGCCCGGCGTGATGGAGAGCGCGATCGCCGCGGCGCAGAACTTCAACCGCTACCCCGACATGGCCTGCACCGGGCTGATGAACGAGCTCGCGGACCGGTTCGGGGTGCCGGTGACCCACCTGGCGACGGGCACCGGATCCGTCGGTGTGGCGCAGTCGCTGCTGCAGTCCACCTCCGGACCCGGCGACGAAGTGATCTACGCCTGGCGCTCCTTCGAGGCGTACCCGATCATCACGCAGATCAGCGGAGCGACGTCCGTGCAGGTCCCGCTGACCGAGGGAGAGGTGCACGACCTCGACGCCATGGCCGAGGCGATCACCGACCGCACCCGCCTCATCTTCGTCTGCAACCCGAACAACCCGACCGGCACCGTCGTGCGGCGTGCCGAGCTGGAGCGGTTCCTGGACCGGGTGCCCTCGGACGTCCTGGTGGTGCTCGACGAGGCGTACCGGGAATTCATCCGCGACGCCGATGTCCCCGACGGCCTCGAGATCTACCGTGACCGGCCGAACGTCGCGGTGCTGCGCACCTTCTCCAAGGCATACGGGCTGGCGGGGCTGCGGGTCGGCTTCGCGGTCGCCCATGAGCCGGTGGCCGCGGCGCTGCGCAAGACGGCGGTCCCCTTCGGGGTCAGCCAGCTCGCGCAGGACGCGGCGGTCGCCTCGCTCCGCGCCGAGGACGAGCTGCTGGGCCGGGTCGGCAGTCTGGTCACGGAGCGGGCCCGGGTGCACCATGCCCTGGTCGAGCAGGGCTGGACGGTTCCCGAGACGCAGGCGAACTTCGTCTGGATGCGCCTCGGCGACCGCACGCTCGATTTCGCCGCCGCGTGCGAGAAGGCCGGCGTGGTCGTCCGGCCGTTCGCGGGTGAGGGTGTGCGCGTGACCATCGGCGAGTGCGAGGCGAACGATGTGTTTCTGCACACGGCCGGGACGTTCCGCAAGGAGGACTGACGGCCTGCCGCCCGGTGCCCTGGCGGGCGGCAGGTGGTCTGAACAGGAGAAACCTTCCGGCCCCCGCGAGCACTCTGCTCGCGGGGGTTCTCCGTGCAAGGGGCACCCCCGGTCGACGTGTCCGAATGGCTGTGCGCAATAATGCTTGTGAATGTGAACGCGTTCACAAGCGCGTCCCGGTTCCTCCCGGAATCAGCCGAAGGGAGGGGGCGGCTGCCGCTGTGACCACGGCGACGTAAGGAGAGACGACGTGGACCTCGCTCTGGCGCCAGAGACCTTGGCGCGATGGCAGTTCGGCATCACCACCGTCTACCACTTCCTGTTCGTCCCCCTCACGATCTCGCTCGCGGCACTCACCGCCGGCCTGCAGACCGCCTGGGTGCGCACGGGTAAGGAGAAGTACCTCAGGGCCACCAAATTCTGGGGGAAGCTCTTCCTGATCAACATCGCCATGGGCGTCGTCACGGGCATCGTCCAGGAGTTCCAGTTCGGGATGAACTGGTCCGACTACTCGCGCTTCGTCGGTGACGTCTTCGGCGCCCCCCTCGCCTTCGAGGCGCTGATCGCCTTCTTCTTCGAGTCCACGTTCATCGGGCTGTGGATCTTCGGCTGGGACAAGCTGCCGCAGAAGATCCACCTGGCCTGCATCTGGATGGTCTCGATCGGCACGGTCCTCTCCGCCTACTTCATCCTGGCGGCCAACTCCTGGATGCAGCACCCGGTCGGCTACCGGATCAACGAGGAGCGCGGACGGGCCGAGCTCACCGACTTCTGGCTGGTCCTGACCCAGAACACCGCGCTCACCCAGTTCTTCCACACCATGACGGCGGCCTTCCTCGTCGGCGGAGCCTTCATGGCGGGCATATCGGCCTTCCACCTGGCGCGCCGGAAGCACATCCCCGTCATGCGGTCGTCCCTGCGGGTGGGCCTGGTCACGGTCGCGATCGCCGGTCTGATGACCGCGGTCAGCGGTGACCTGCTCGGCAAGGTGATGTACGAGCAGCAGCCCATGAAGATGGCGGCCGCCGAGGCGCTCTGGGACGGCGAGGCCCCCGCGCCGTTCTCGGTCTTCGCCTACGGGGACGTCGACAAGGGTCACAACAAGGTGGCCATCGAGATCCCGGGCCTGCTGTCCTTCCTCGCGCACAGCGACTTCGACTCCCACGTCCCAGGCATCAACGACGTCAACGAGGAACTCCAGGAGACGTACGGGCCCGGCGACTACCGGCCCAACATCCCGGTCGCCTACTGGGGCTTCCGCTGGATGATCGGCTTCGGCATGGCCTCGCTCACCATCGGGATGATCGGGCTCTGGCTGACCCGCAGAAAGTTCCTGCTGCCCGCCGCGCTGCGCACGGGTGAAGACGAAGTGCCCAACCTCGTGCTCTTCAGGAACATGGCGCTCAGCCCTCGTCTGGGCAGGTGGTACTGGCTGATCGCGCTGTGGACGATGGCCTTCCCCCTGATCGCCAACTCCTGGGGCTGGATCTTCACCGAGATGGGCCGGCAGCCGTGGGTCGTCTACGGAGTCATGCGCACTCGCGACGCGGTCTCCCCCGGTGTGTCCCAGGGCGAGGTGCTCATCTCGATGGCCGTCTTCACGCTGCTCTACGCCGTGCTCGCGGTGATCGAGGTCAGGCTGCTCGTGAAGTACGTCAAGGCCGGGCCGCCCGAACTCACGGAGGCCGACCTCACCCCGCCCACCAAGATCGGCGGCGACGACCGTGACGCCGACCGGCCGATGGCCTTCTCGTACTGAGTCCGCTGAGGAGCTGCTGAGGCATGGAACTCCACACCGTCTGGTTCGCACTCATCGCCGTCCTGTGGATCGGCTACTTCTTCCTGGAGGGCTTCGATTTCGGTATCGGCGTCCTCACCAAGCTGCTGGCGAGGGACCGCTCGGAGCGACGTGTCCTGATCAACACCATCGGACCGGTCTGGGACGGCAACGAGGTGTGGCTGCTCACGGCGGGCGGCGCCACGTTCGCCGCGTTCCCCGAGTGGTACGCCACGCTCTTCTCGGGCTTCTACCTCCCGCTCCTGCTCATCCTCGTCTGCCTGATCGTGCGGGGCGTCGCGTTCGAGTACCGGCACAAGCGGAAGGAGGAGCGCTGGCAGACCAACTGGGAGCACGCGATCTTCTGGACCTCGTTGCTGCCGGCCTTCCTGTGGGGCGTCGCCTTCGGGAACATCACGCGGGGCGTGGAGATCGACGAGAACAAGGAGTACGTCGGCGGTCTCCTCGACCTCCTCAACCCGTACGCCCTGCTCGGCGGGCTGGTGACGCTCACGCTGTTCACGTTCCACGGCGCGGTCTTCGCGGCGCTGAAGACGGCGGGGGGCATCAGGATCCGCGCCAGGGCACTGGCCCTGAAGCTCGGACTGCTCACCATGGCCCCGGCGCTCGGCTTCCTGCTGTGGACCCAGGCGTTGCGCGGTGACGGCAAGAGCCTGGTGGCGCTGATCGTGGCGGTGCTGGCGCTGGCCGGATCGGTCGTCGCGGTGAAGGCGGTCCGGGAGGGCTGGTCGTTCGCTCTCTCTGGAGTGGCTGTCGCCGCCTCGGTGGCGATGCTGTTCCTGGCGCTCTTCCCCGACGTGATGCCCTCCACTCTCGACGAGGCATGGAGCCTGACCGTCACCAATGCCTCGTCCAGCCCGTACACCCTGAAGATCATGACGTGGTGTGCGGCCGTCGCTGCCCCGCTGGTGATGCTCTACCAGGGGTGGACCTACTGGGTGTTCCGCAAGCGGATCGGCACCCAGCACATCGCCGATGCGCACTAGCGGGGGATGTTTCACGTGAAACCGATCGACCCGCGGCTGCTGCGGTACGCGCACGCGACCCGCCGCTTCCTGGCCGCAGTAGTGGTGCTCGGGATCGCCGGAGCGGTCCTGGTCATCGCCCAGGCGATGCTCATCGCCGAGGTGGTGGTCGGGGCGTTCCAGGAAGGGCTGTCCGCTGCGGGGCTGGGCACACCGCTGATGCTGCTGGCCGCGGTGGCGGTCGGACGCGCGGCCGTTTCCTGGTTGACGGAACTGGCCGCGCACCGTGCGAGCGCCGCGGTCAAGTCCGAGCTCCGGCGCCGGCTCCTGGAACGGGCCGCAGAGCTGGGGCCGGGCAGGCTGAGCGGACAGAACACCGGCTCGCTCGTCGCGCTGGCCACGCGCGGCGTCGACGCGCTGGACGACTACTTCTCGCGCTATCTGCCGCAACTGGGGCTCGCGGTCGTGGTGCCGGTGGCGGTGCTCGCCCGCATCGTGACGGAGGACTGGGTCTCGGCCGGGATCATCGTGGTGACCCTGCCGCTGATCCCGGCGTTCATGGTGCTGATCGGCTGGGCGACACAGTCGAGCATGGACCGCCAATGGCGGTTGCTGTCCCGGCTGTCCGGCCACTTTCTGGACGTGGTCGCGGGGCTGCCGACACTGAAGGTGTTCGGACGGGCGAAGGCGCAGGCCGAGTCCATCCGGACCATCACCACCCAGTACCGCCGAGCGACCATGCGCACCTTGCGGATCGCGTTCCTGTCGTCCTTCGCGCTGGAGCTGCTGTCGACGCTGTCGGTGGCCCTGGTGGCCGTGGGTGTCGGTATGCGACTGGTCCACGGTGATCTGGATCTGTACACCGGACTGGTGATCCTCGTCCTCGCGCCCGAGGCGTACCTGCCGATCCGGCAGGTGGGGGCCCAGTTCCACGCCGCCGCGGAGGGACTCTCCGCGGCGGAGGAGATCTTCGACGTGCTCGAGACCGCACCGCGGCGATCCGGTGCGGCTCCCGTTCCCGGCACGCTCCGTCTGGAGGTCGACGGGGTGACGGTCCGCCACCAGGGCCGTCGCGAAGCGTCGTTGAGCCGTACCTCGCTGGTGGTCGAGCCGGGCGAGACGGTCGCCCTCGTCGGGGAGAGCGGCGTCGGCAAATCCACCCTGCTCGACGTGCTGCTGGGGTTCGTGGACCCGGCAGAAGGCCGCGTACGCGTCGGTGGCACGGACCTGGCGGATCTGGACATGGAGGAGTGGAGGCGGCAGGTCGCCTGGGTTCCCCAGCTGCCGTATCTCTTCGCCGGAACGATCGCGGAGAACGTGCGGCTCGCGAGGCCGGACGCGGACGACGCGGCCGTCGTGGGGGCGTTGCGCGAGGCGGGGGCGTACGACTTCGTCGCCGACCTCCCCGAGGGGCCGGACACGCTGATCGGCGAGGACGGCGCCGGTCTTTCCGCAGGGCAGCGGCAACGGCTCGCGCTGGCAAGGGCGTTCCTCGCGGACAGGCCGCTGCTGCTGCTCGACGAGCCGACGGCCGCGCTGGACGGGGCGACGGAGGAAGGCATCGTCGAGGCGGTGCGGCGGCTGGCCGAGGGCCGGACCGTGCTGCTGGTCGTACACCGTCCGGCACTCCTGGCGGTGGCGGACCGGGTCGTCACACTCTCCCGGCCGGCAGTCCCTCAGCATGCGGAGATCGGTGCACCGGCGGCAACGGCAGCCAAGGCGGCGGGAGCTATGGCGGCCGATCCGGCGTCTGCGGGAAGTCCGGCCCCGGCCCGAGCGCCGGGCGGGACGGCACGCCGGCCGCTGGTACGGGTACGGGAAGCGGCCCGGCACCTGCGCGGACGGCTCGCACTGGCCCTGCTGCTGGGCAGTCTCGCTCTCGGCTCGGCGGTCGGGCTCATGGCCGTGTCGGGATGGCTCATCTCCCGTGCGTCCGAACAGCCGCCGGTGCTGCACCTGATGGTGGCCGTGACGGCCACCCGGGCATTCGGGATCGGACGCGCCGTCTTCCGGTACGCGGAGCGGCTCGTGTCCCACGACGCCGTGCTGCGCATGCTCGCCGAGATGCGCGTCGAGGTGTACCGCAGGCTCGAACGCATCGCGCCAGCCGGACTGGGCCGGACCAGGCGCGGTGACCTGCTGTCCCGGCTCGTCACCGATGTGGACGCCCTCCAGGACTACTGGCTGCGCTGGCTGCTGCCTGCCGGCACGGCGGTCCTGGTCTGCGCCGGGTCGGTCGGTTTCACCGCCTGGCTGCTGCCCGAGGCGGGCCTGGTCCTCGCCGTCGGACTGCTCGTGGCAGGAGTGGGCGTCCCGCTGATCGGCGGGACGATCGCCCGGCGTGCCGAGCGGCAACTCGCCCCCGCCCGCGGCGTCCTGGCGACCAGGGTCGTCGACCTGCTGAGGGGGACGGCCGAACTGTCCGTCGCCGGTGCGCTGCCGCGGCGTGTCGCTTCGGCACGCGACGCCGACCGGGCACTGACCCGCATCGCGGCACGCCAGTCCGCCGCCACCGCGCTCGGCGGTGGGCTCTCCGCCCTCGTCTGCTCCCTGACCGTGGTGGGTACCGCACTGGTCGGTGTGCAGGCGGTGGCGGCGGGGCGTCTCGACGGGACCAGCCTGGCGGTCGTCGTGCTCACACCGCTCGCCGCCTTCGAGGCGGTCTCCGCCCTGCCCCTCGCGGTGCAGTACCGGCGGCGGGTCGCGCGCAGCGCGGAGCGGGTGTACGAGGTCATCGACGCGCCCGTTCCCGTGCGGGAGCCGGTCCGGCCGGCCGCTCCGCCCGCCACGGCATTCCCGCTGGAGCTCCGCGGTATCGGCGCCCGGTACGCGGACCAGCGGCGGGACGCGCTGAGCGGGTTCGACCTGACGTTGACCCCCGGGAAGCGGGTCGCCGTCGTCGGTGTCTCGGGCTCGGGGAAGACGACGCTCGCGCAGGTGCTGCTCCGGTTCCTGGACGCCGGATCGGGGACGTACACCCTCGGCGGTGTGCCCGCCGGTGAGATGGAAGGCGACGCCGTGCGGCGGTTCGTGGGGCTGTGTGCCCAGGACGCCCATCTCTTCGACAGTTCGGTACGCGAGAACCTCAGGCTCGCCCGGCCGGACGCCACGGAGGAGGAGCTGAGGGGAGCGCTCGACGACGCCCGGCTGCTGGACTGGGTCGACGCCCTCCCCGACGGACTCGACACCCTCGTCGGGGAGCACGGCGCCCGGCTCTCCGGAGGTCAGCGGCAGAGGCTCGCCCTGGCGCGGGCCCTCCTCGCCGCCTTCCCCGTACTCGTACTGGACGAGCCCGCCGAACATCTCGACCTGGCGACGGCCGACGCGCTCACCGCCGACCTTCTGGCGGTGACGGAACGGCACGTGACGCGTCCGGGAGGCCCGGCAGGAGCGACAGCCGCCCCGCCCGCGTACGGGACGGGTCCGGCGGCCGCCGCCGCGACAGCGCCGGCGACCGTGCTGATCACGCATCGGTTGCGCGGCCTGGACGCGGTCGACGAGATCGTGGTGCTGGAATCCGGACGGGTGGTGCAGCGAGGGACGTACGAGGCCCTTGCCGTGATCGACGGGCCGCTGCGGACGATGCTCGAGCGCGAGTACGCCGCCGACCGGATCGGTGCCCGACTTTCCCTGTCAAATGGGACTAATTAGTCTCAGGGCATGACCGCCTCCGAACCACAGGGCCCATCCGATGCCGCGGCCCGGGAGGCGCCTGCCCCTCCGGTGCTGTCCGCGGAGGTCACCACCCGGGTGCCGCAGCTCCTGGAGGCCATGCGATCGGTCGGCACCGGACTGGAACTGCACGGGACGCTCGACCGGATCTGCCGGACCGCCGCCGCGCTGGCAGACGCCCGCTACGCGGCGATCGGCGTCTTCGACGCCCAGGGGCAGGGCCTCGCCGACTTCGTGACGTGCGGCGTCGACGAGGAGGTGGCGCGGCGCATCGGGCGCCGGCCCGACGGCCGGCGGGGGCTGCTGGGTGCGCTGGTCCGTGAGCCCTCACCGGTACGGCTCACCGACCTGACGACCGATCCCAGGGCCACCGGATTTCCCCCCGGACACCCGCCGATGCGTTCCTTCATCGGGGTACCCATCCGTGTCGAGGGCGAGATCTTCGGAAATCTGTACCTGACGGAGAAGGCCGACGGGGGGTCGTTCGACGTCGACGACCTCCACATGGTCAGGCTGCTCGCCGCCGAGGCGGGTATCGCCATCGGCAACGCCCGGCTGTACGAGGCGGCCCGCCGGCGCGAGCGGTGGATCGACGGATCGGTGGCCGTCACCACCGCGCTGCTCGCCGGAAGCGACGCGGACGACGCGCTCTCCGTCGTCGCGGAACAGGCGCGCCACCTTGCCGACTCGGCCGCCGGGATCGTGTTGCTGACGACCCAGGACGGCGGCCTGGAGGTCGTCGCCGTCTCCGCGGACCGGCCCGCCGCCTCCCTCGGCGTGGTGATCCCCGCGGACAGTCCCGTCGTGGCCCGACTCCTGGCGGGCCGGGCCGTGTTCGCCACGGACGCGGCCACCGACCCGCGGATGCTCACCAGGGTGGCCCACCGGTACGGACCTACCATGATGCTGCCGCTGCAGAGCGGCGGACGCGTGCTCGGCGCGCTCGCCACACCGCGGGAGGCCGGGGCGCCCCCGTTCACCGAGGCAGAGCGCACGCTCGCCACCCGGTTCGCCTCACAGGCCGCGCTGGCGCTGATGATGGCGGAGGCCCAGCGGGACCGGGAGCGGCTGGCGGTGCTCGAGGACCGGGACCGTATCGCCCGCGATCTGCACGACCTCGTCATCCAACGGCTCTTCGCCACCGGCATGATGCTCGAGAGCGCACAGCGCGGCTCCGCCGTTCCCGCGGTACGGGACGGAATCGGCAGGGCCGTCGACGAACTCGACGTGACCATCCAGGAGATCCGTACGGCTGTCTTCGCCCTCCAGCAGGGGGCGGCGGAAGCGCCCTCGGGCCTGCGCACCCGCGTGACGCGGGAGATCAACATGGCGGCCGTGCCGCTGGGTTTCCGGCCCGGCCACAGCTTCGTCGGACCGATCGACCGGGCGGTCGGCGAACTCACCGGGAAGAACCTGGTGGCAGCGCTTCGGGAGGCCCTCTCCAACGCCTTCCGGCATGCGGGTGCGTCGCGCATCGAGGTCGTCGTCGACGCGACCGTGCGGCTCCCCGACGGCACCGAAGGCGTACGCCTGACGGTCGCCGACGACGGCGTCGGAATGCCGCCCGGCGGCAGGCGCAGCGGACTGCGCAACCTCGCGCGGCGGGCGGAATCGCTCGGCGGATCGAGCCGCTACGGGCCCGGCATCGGCCACGACGGGGCCGGAACCACCGTCACGTGGGAGGCCCCGCTGCGGCCCACGCCGACGGGACAGCTCCGGCCACCGACCACCGGGGACTGACCGGACCTGGCGGGCCCGGGCTTGGCCCGGGCGGGGAGGAGTTGGGCCGAACGGTCTTCGACCGACGTCGGCCTGGTCCGGCCCTGATCCAACCGGGACCCGTTGCCGGACGTCGCCTGCCGGGGCCCTGCTTCCGCTTTGGAGGACCGGTGCCTGACCCTACTGGGGCGGAGCTGGGCCCGGTTCTGGCTCGGACGGGCCGGTGTCTGATGCTGCCTTGGACGGGCCTGGGCCCGGTTCCGGCTCGGACGGGCTGTGTCTGATGCGGCCCTGGCCGGTACTGGGCTGACCCGGATTCGGACCGACGGGACCCTGGTCCCGACGTGGCCGTCCGGGATCGGACCGTCCCCGGACGGCCTGACCCCACCGGAGGGGCCGCACCCTCGTTGTCGCCCGTGTTGCGGCTGTGACTGGGCCAGCCGGCCGTACGACACCGTTCCGGTCCCCGGCATCCCGCCGTTCCCGGGTGACGATCCGTCAATGAGCTCGAGACACCGCGACCGGTTTCTGATCGTCCCGGTGATGCTGTGCACGCTCCTCGGCACGCCGGCATCCACAGCCGTGGCGTCCGACGGCCCGGCGCCACCGGCGGGCGCCGAAGTGGCACGGCTGTACGCGGAGGCGGCCAAGGCGACGGAGCAGTACGAGCAAGGCAGGCGCGCCGCGGAGCGGCAGCGGGCCACGGCGAAGCGGCTCGAAGGCAGGGTCGCCCGACAACGGGAGCGCCTCGGCGCCGTCCATGACGCCATCGGCGGCGTCGCCCGGGAGCAGTACCGCACCGGCGGTTCGCTCGCCCACACCGGCCGCCTCCTGCTCGCGGACGATCCGGATGCGCTGCTGCGCGGCTACCGGCTCGCCGCCCGGGCCGAGAAGGCGGTCAGCCGGCTGCTGGACCGCGAGCGGACGGCGGAGCGCGATCTCGTCGCGGCGGAGACGAGCGCCCGTGCCGCATGGCAGAACCTCGCCGCACGCAACGCACGGCTGGCAGTCGTCAAGCGCGGTATCGAGACGAAGCTGGAGTCCGCGCAGTGGAAGCTTCAGGCCGAGGCGGACCGCAGCGTGGCGGCGGGCAGGTGCGCCGGGGCCGTACGCATCGAGCAGCCGGGCAGGGCCCCGCGGGGCCCCGAGTGGGTGACGCCCGTGGAGAACTACGCGCTGTCCGCCGGTTTCGGAGGTGCCGGTGAGCGATGGGCGAGCCGGCACACGGGCCAGGACTTCGCCGTCGACATCGGAGCCCCTGTGCGGTCGGTCGGGGCGGGGCGGGTGGCCTCCGTGTCGTGCGGCGGGGCCTTCGGGATCGAGGTCCTGGTGCAGCACCCCGACGGCTACTACTCCCAGTACGCGCACCTGGCGGGGGTCACCGTCGACCAGGGCGAGCGGGTGGCCACCGGTCAGTGGATCGGGCAGGCGGGTACGACGGGGAATTCGACGGGGCCGCACCTCCACTTCGAGGTGCGGCTCACGCCGTATCTGGGTTCCGGTGTGGATCCGGCCGTGTGGCTGCGCGAGCGCGGTGTGATCCTCTGAGCGGTCGACCCACTGACAGGAGCCGCGCACGGCCTCTGCTTCAGCGCGGCACACCGTCGAGGATGCGGGGAACCCGTGTCAGAGCTGCTGCCCCGAGCGCCGGGCCAGGATCTCTTCGATGACGACCGCGACACCGTCGTCGTTGTTGGCGACCGTGCGCCCGGAGGCGGCCGCGATCACGTCGGGATGGGCGTTGCCCATGGCGTAGGAGGTTCCGGCCCAGGTCAGCATCTCCACGTCGTTCGGCATGTCACCGAACGCCACCACCTCGTCGGAGGAGATGCCCCGCTGTGCGCAGCACAGCGCGAGGGTGCTGGCCTTGCTCACGCCCGGTCCGCTGACCTCCAGGAGCGCGGTCGGGCTGGAGCGGGTGAACGACGCGACGGCGCCCGCCGCCGTGCGGGCCAGCGTGAGGAAGCCGTCAGGCTGGAGGTCCGGATGGTGGGCGAGCAGCTTGAGCACGGGGGCGCCCTCGCCCGGCTCCTCCTCGTGGAGCAGCTTCTCCACGGGAGCGATGGTCGCCCCCGGGTCGAGATGGAAGGGCGGATAGTCGGGCTCGTAGTGGATGCCGGTCGTCAGCTCGACCGCGAACGCCGTGCCGGGGGCGGTCGTGCGCAGCGTCCGCACGACCTCCATGGCCGTGTCCCGGGGCAGGTCGCGGACCTCCAGCATCTTGCCGCCGGCATGCAGGTCGACCACTGCGGCGCCGTTCGCGCAGATGGCGAGTCCGTGGCCGTGGACGTGGGCGCTGACGACGTCCATCCAGCGGGCGGGCCTGCCCGTGACGAAGAAGACCTCGATCCCTGCCTCCTCGGCGGCCGCGAGTGCGGCGATCGTACGGTCGGAGACCGACTTGTCGTCGCGCAGCAGAGTGCCGTCGAGGTCGGTGGCGATCAGCCGGGGTGTGGTGGCGGGCAGGCGGAGGGGATCGGTAGCTGAGGTCACAGGTTCATTCTCCCGTACCGGGTGCACGTGCGTGCGAGAGGGCGCACATTTGAGTGGACACCGGCAAACCGGCCCGGCCACGTAGGCTCGGGGCCATGCGTCTGAGCACTGTGATACTCCCCGTCCGCCCCTGGCGGAGCGGTGGCCGCGACGAATGGCTGCGCGCCGAGCAGCTCGGCTTCCACACCGCGTACACGTACGACCACCTCTCGTGGCGGACCTTCCGTGACGGTCCCTGGTACGGGGCCGTCCCGACGCTGACCGCCGCTGCCGCGGCGACCGAGCGGCTGCGCCTCGGGACGCTGGTCACCTCGCCGAACTTCCGGCATCCGGTGACCCTGGCGAAGGACCTGATCTCGCTGGACGACGTGTCGGACGGGCGGATCACGCTGGGGATCGGTGCCGGCGGAACGGGCTTCGACGCCACCGCCCTGGGCCAGGAGGCGTGGACACCGCGGGAGCGGGCGGACCGCTTCGCCGAGTTCGTGCCGCTGCTCGACCGGCTGCTGACCGAGGGTTCCGTGACGCACGAGGGGGCCTTCTACTCGGCGGTGGAGGCCAGGAACATCCCTGGGTGCGTACAGCGGCCGCGGCTCCCGTTCGCGATCGCCGCGACCGGCCCGCGCGGGCTGAAGCTTGCAGCCAGGTACGGGCAGGCATGGGTGACCACCGGAGATCCGAAGCTGTTCGAGACGGGCACCCCCGAGCAGTCCCTGGAGGCCATCGGCGGCCAGATCGACAAGCTCGCCAAGGCCTGTGCCGAGACCGGCCGGAACGTGGCGGAGCTGGACAAGATCCTGCTCACCGGCTTCACCCCCGACCGCGGGCGTCCGCTGGAGTCACTGGACGCGTTCGTGGACTTCGCGGGCAAGCACATCGAGCTCGGGTTCACCGAGATCGTCGTCCACGCCCCGATCCCCGACTCGGACTTCGCCGCCGACCAGGCGGTCTTCGAGCGGATCGCGACCGAGGCGCCGGCCCAGCTGGGCGGCTGACGCGGACGCGGGCGCCGCTGCCCTCAGGGGCGCCGTGCGTCGGGGAAGCGGATGAACCGGGGCGGTACGGAGGCGGTGAGCCAGACGCCGTTGGCGCTCACCCGGAAGACATGGCCGGCCCGGTGCAGCGCTCCCGCGTGGATGGAGAGGACGACGGGGCGGCCGCGCCGGGCGCCCACGCGGGTCGCCGTCTCCCGGTCCGGCGACAGGTGCACGTCGTGTCGGGCCATGGGCAGCAGGCCGTCCGCGCGGATCGCGTCCAGGTTGCGGGAGACGGTCCCGTGGTACAGGTACTCGGGTGGCTCCGCGGTGGGCAGGTCGAGATCGACGGCGACGGTGTGCCCCTGGTTGGCGCGGATCAGTGTGCCCTCGATGGTGAAGCGGCGTTTGTCGTTGACGGCGACGACATGGTCGAGCTCTGCACGGGTGAAACGGAAGCCGTGCTCGGACGCGGCACGCATCAGCTCGTCGATCTCCACCCAGCCGTTGGCGTCGAGAGTGATGCCGATCCGCTCCGGTTGGTGACGCAGATGCTTCGAGAGGTACTTCGACACCTTGACGGTGCGTCTCTCGTCGGGCGGCGCTGCTCCGCCGTTCTCAGGTTTCGGGTTCATGCCGCCAGCGTGCCCGGTGGGATGTCGCCGACGCCACTGAGAAAAGTTCGGCACCGAGGTTTGATCCACAACCAACTCCGCTTATCCACAGGGGAATTGGCGATTCTGTGGAGAACTCCTCTTGCAACTCAGTCGATTTGATCAACTTGCCCTGACTTCGCATAATTTGACGTCAATGCATCCAATGTCCTGTTGTGCAGCTCCCGTTCGGTGGCGGCGTGAACAAAGGCCGCGGCGTCGGCCACGCCAACCAGCCGCCGTACGGCCCGCATCGTCCCGGCCGGCAGGGCGACCGTCGTGCGCTCTTCCTCCGCTCTCGGCGGCGCGTCGGGCAGGAGGTGCTGACGGAGGTGGAGAGTGGCGAACACCCGCATGGCACGGGCCAGTTCGGCGTCGATCGTCTGCTGGGCGAGAGGGCGCAGCCGCCGCACCAGTGCCGCTGCCTCCGTCGCGTCGGCATCGGTCGGCGGGCCATGCTCCAGGAACCGCGCGAAGACGTGCTCCGTCGTGAACTCCAGGAATCGGCAGGCAATGTGCTCGACCTGCTGCCGAACCTCCTTGAGATGCCCCGAGATCGCGACCAGTGGCACGCCCGCCGCATGCAACTCGACTGCCACGGCCAGCTCTTGTGGACTAGGTACGAGGAATTCGTCCTCGTTGCCAGGGACCGGTTCCAGTACGCCGAGCGTCACCGCTTCCGCGAGAGCGTCCTCGTCGGGAACCCCGCCGAACCGTCGCTCCAGCTCGGCGCGGGAGATCCTCGCGACCTTCTCGTCGGTCCACGGACCCTGCACCTCGGCCACCAGACCGAGCACTCCGCCGAGACCACGGCCGGTGTCCCAGGCGTCCAGAAGCTCCTTGATGGAAGCCAGTGTGTAACCCCGGTCGAGGAGGTCCGCTATCTGGTGCAGGCGGTCGAGGTGCACGGGGCCGTACACGTTGGAACGGCCCCGCCGCTCCGGCCTGGGCAGCAGCCCGCGGTCCTGATAGGCGCGGATGGTCCGGACCGTGGCCCCGCTGTGGTGCGCCAGGTCCTCGATCCGGTATTCGGCTGCGGACTGTTCCGGCAAACCCGCTCCCTCAACTACGGCCGGAGGCAAGCGTCAAAGCCTCGGCCTGATTCTGGCGAACGCGCGCAGCAGTCCCGGTGAGACGCGTGACAGCAGGTGGGCTGCTCGGGCCTCCGGAGTGACCGGTACGACGGCCTGGTTCCGCACCACCGCCCGCAGGACGGCGTCCGCGACCTTCTCCGGAGGGTAGTTGCGCAGCCCGTACAGCCGGGCCGTCTTCTTCTGCCGCCGCTTCTCCTCCATCTCGTCCACCCCTGCGAAGCGAGCGGTGGCGGTGATGTTGGTGTTGACGATCCCGGGGCAGACAGCGGTGACCCCGATGTCCCGGCCGGCCAGCTCGGCGCGCAGGCACTCGCTGAGCATCAGCACCGCGGCCTTCGAGGTGCTGTACGCGGGAAGGGCCCTCGACGGCAGATAGGCGGCGGCGGAGGCGATGTTGACTATGTGGCCACCCTGGCCGCGCTCGGCCATCTGACCGCCGAAGATCCGGCAACCGTGGATCACTCCCCACAAGTTGACGTCCAGGACCTTCTTCCAGTCCTCCGAGCTCGTGTCCAGGAAGGGCCCGGAGAGCCCGATCCCGGCGTTGTTGACCAGCACATCGACGACGCCGTACTCGGCGGCCACCTTCTCCGCCAGCTTTTCCATGGCCTGCTCGTCGCTGACGTCCACCACCTCGGCCCAGGCGTCGAGGGCGCCTCCGAGCAGGCACGCCTCAGCCGTGCCGGCCGCGCCGACGGCGTCCCGGTCCGCGGCCACGACGCGCGCCCCGGCCGCCGCGAAGGCGAGCGCCGTGGCCCGGCCGATGCCGCTGGCCGCCCCTGTCACGAGGACCGGCCGGCCGGCGAAGTGTTCCGCATACGGGCCCGTTGCGGGCCGCGCCCCCGTCTGCCGCCTGCCGGACCCGCCCGACCCGTCGGCACCGCCCTCGTGCGTCTCGACGAAGTCGGTGATCCATGTGCCGAGTTGATCGGGCCGGGTCCGGGGAACCCAGTGTTTGGCCGCCAGTGAGCGACGGGTCAACCGCGGTACCCACTCGTCGAGATCGTCGTACAGCCGCTCGGAGAGGAACGCGTCACCGGTCGGAGTGATCAGCTGGACCGGAGCGTGGGCGTGGGCGTCTACGCGCGGCCGGCGCAGCCGCGCACGGACGTTGTCGCGGTAGAGCCAGGCGCCGCGGGCCGCGTCCTGCGGCAGTGACGCCGTCGGGTAGTCGCCCTGGGGCACCTTCTCGACCCGCTGAAGAATCCCCGGCCAGTACCTGCCCAGCGGGCCGCGCCAGGCCAGCTCGGGCAGTACCGGTGTGTGCAGCAGGTACACGTACCAGGACTTGGCGCCCTGGCCGAGCAGCTGTCCGACCCTCCTGGGGGTGGGACGCATCGTCCGTCGTTTGATCCAGTGGCCGAAGTGGTCCAGGGACGGGCCCGACATGGAGGTGAAGGAGGCGATGCGGCCCTCGGTGCGCCCGACCGTGACGAACTCCCATCCCTGCACGGAGCCCCAGTCGTGTCCGACCAGGTGCACGGGCCGGTCCGGGCTCACGGCGTCGGCGACCGCCAGGAAGTCGTCCGTCAGCTTCTCCAGGGTGAATCCGCCGCGCAACGGGACCGGGGCCGTGGAGCGGCCGTGTCCACGGACGTCGTACAGCACCACATGGAAGCTTTCCGCGAGGCGGGTCGCGACCTCCGACCAGACCTCCTTGCTGTCGGGGTAGCCGTGGACGAGCACCACGGTCGGCCGTGTCGGGTCGCCGAGCTCGGCGACGCACAGCTCGATCCCTCCCGTACTGATCCGGCGCTCGCGCGCCGTCGGCAGTCCTCGCACGCTCAACGGTCCTCTCCTCGGCACAGCTTCCGCACGCGGGCATCGTCCGGCCGGAAAAGCGCTTCGCCAGGGTCGTCGGAGCCGCGGCCGCCATGCGGTCACCGAGCCCCCGGATCCCCCTGCCACCGTCCGTCCCCCGGGCGGCACGCGCCGTAACCTGCCACTGATGAATGTGACAATGCCCGGCGGCTACGTCAAGGGGCATGCGGCGCCTGTGGAGGGACGCGACCGCCGGGTACGCCCCCGACGGTCCCGTCCACCAAGGTCGGACAGCCCTTACGGGCCTGTACCTCTTGAGTCGGAGACGGAAAGAGCCGCGAGGCTGACGTCAGACCTGCCGCACGCCACTACCTTCGAAACGTGACTGTGATCGCGACCGAAAGCCTGAGCAAGCGGTTCCCCAGGGTGACCGCGCTTGACCGGCTCTCCTTGGACATCGGCCCCGGTGTGACCGGCCTGGTGGGCGCCAACGGAGCCGGCAAGTCCACGTTGATCAAGATCCTGCTGGGTCTGTCCCCCGCCACGGAAGGCCGCGCCGCCGTGCTCGGCCTGGACGTCGCCACCAACGGCGCCCGTATCCGCGAGCAGGTGGGCTACATGCCCGAGCACGACTGCCTGCCGCCGGACGTCTCCGCCACGGAGTTCGTCGTCCACATGGCGCGCATGTCCGGCCTCCCGCCGACCGCCGCACGAGAACGCACCGCGGACACGCTGCGCCACGTCGGCCTGTACGAGGAGCGGTACCGCCCCATCGGGGGTTACTCGACCGGCATGAAGCAGCGGGTGAAACTCGCGCAGGCCCTGGTCCACGACCCCAAGCTGGTCCTGCTCGACGAGCCGACCAACGGTCTCGACCCGGTCGGCCGTGACGAGATGCTCAACCTGATCCGGCGGGTCCACACCGACTTCGGCATCTCGGTCCTGGTCACCTCTCATCTGCTCGGAGAGCTCGAGCGCACCTGCGACCATGTCGTCGTCGTGGACGGCGGCACCCTGCTGCGCTCCAGTTCCACCAAGGAGTTCACGCAGACGACGACCACCCTCGCGGTCGAGGTCACCGACTCCGACGCACACCCCGACGGTACGGCCGCGCTCCGTGCGGCCCTCACCGCCGCCGGGCTCAAGCTGCACGACCGCACGGAGGACGGGCTGCCCGGCGCCGGCCACATCCTCCTGCTCGAGGCGGCCGGCGAGGAGACGTACGACACCGTGCGCGACGCCGTCGCCGAACTCGGCCTCGGGCTCGTCCGCATGGAACAGCGACGCCACCACATCGCGGAGGTCTTCCGCCCTGAGGCCGCCAAGGCCATGGAGGTGCAGGCCTGATGAGCACCCAGACCCAGGGCGGCCAGGTCCCCGGTACGACGCGGATCCACAACATCGGATACCGCAACTACGACGGCCCCCGCCTCGGCCGCGCCTACGCGCGCCGCTCCCTCTACTC
Organism: Streptomyces kurssanovii; assembly: GCF_040677245.1. Taxonomy (NCBI): domain Bacteria; kingdom Bacillati; phylum Actinomycetota; class Actinomycetes; order Kitasatosporales; family Streptomycetaceae; genus Streptomyces; species Streptomyces kurssanovii. Next base: position 66,078 of record NZ_JBFAQK010000002.1, on the reverse strand, counting down.
GCAGTCGCTGCGCGGCGCCTTCGGTCTCGGCCGCTCGGCCAAGTCCAAGGTGCTGCCGATGATCCTGCTCGGCATCATGTGCATGGTCGCGGCGATCATCGTGGCCGTGGCCGTCGCCACCCCCAACATGACCGACCTGCCGCTGAAGTACACGCGCTACGCGATCATCATGCAGGCCCTGATCGCGCTGTTCCTCGCCTCGCAGGCACCGCAGTCCGTCTCCCGCGATCTGCGTTTCAAGTCCGTGCCGCTGTACTTCTCACGGCCGATCGAACGCGTCGACTACGTCCTCGCCAAGTTCGCGGCCATGGCCTCCGCCGTCTTCGTGCTCACCGCCGCACCGCTGGTGATCCTCTACGCGGGCGCGCTGCTGGCGAAGTTCGACTTCGCCGACCAGACGAAGGGCTTCGCGCAGGGACTGGTCTCCGTGGCTGTGCTCTCCGTCCTCTTCGGCGGGATCGGGCTCGTGCTCGCCGCGTTCACCCCCCGCCGCGGCTTCGGCGTCGCCGCCGTGATCGCGACGCTCACCATCACCTACGGCGCGGTCTCCACCGTCCAGGCCATCGCCTGGGAGACGGGCTCCGCCGGAGTGATCCAGTGGCTGGGCCTGTTCTCACCGGTCACGCTCATCGACGGGCTGCAGACCGCCTTCCTCGGCGCGACCTCCGCCTTCCCCGGCGGCGAGGGACCCGGCGCCGGCGTCGGAGTCGTCTATCTGCTCGTCGTCCTCGCGCTCGTCGCCGGTTCGTACGGCGTCCTCATGCGCCGCTACCGAAAGGTCGGGCTGTGAGCCCGGAACCGTCGCCCGCCACCACCCTTCCTAGGAATGCGCTGCGCCCATGAGCACTCTTCGCATCGACAACACCTCGCGGTGGTTCGGCAACGTCGTCGCCGTCAACGACGTGACGATGACCATCGGCCCCGGCGTCACCGGCCTCCTCGGCCCCAACGGCGCGGGGAAGTCCACCCTCATCAACATGATGGGCGGCTTCCTCGCCCCCTCGAACGGCACCGTCACCCTCGACGGGGCCCAGATCTGGCGCAACGAGTCCGTCTACCGGCAGATCGGGGTCGTCCCGGAGCGGGAGGCGATGTACGACTTCCTCACCGGCCGTGAGTTCGTGGTCGCCAACGCCGAACTGCACGGCCTGGGCGCGAAGGAGGCCCAAAGGGCTCTCGCGACGGTCGAGATGGAGTACGCGCAGGACCGCAAGGTCTCCACGTACAGCAAGGGCATGCGCCAGCGGGTGAAGATGGCTTCCGCCCTCGTGCACGACCCGTCGGTGCTGCTGCTCGACGAACCGTTCAACGGCATGGACCCGCGCCAGCGGATGCAGCTGATGGATCTGCTGCGACGGATGGGCGCCGAGGGCCGCACGGTCCTGTTCTCCTCGCACATCCTGGAGGAGGTGGAGCAACTCGCCTCGCACATCGAGGTGATCGTCGCCGGACGCCACGCGGCCAGCGGTGATTTCCGCCGTATCCGCCGGCTGATGACCGACCGGCCGCACCGCTATCTGGTGCGCTCCAGCGACGACCGGGCGCTCGCCGCCGCCCTGATCGCCGACCCGTCGACCGCGGGGATCGAGGTCGACCTGGCCGAGGGCGCGCTGCGTATCCAGGCAGTCGACTTCGGCCGGTTCACCGAGCTCCTTCCGAAGGTCGCCCGCGAGCACTCCATCCGGCTGCTGACGGTCTCGCCCTCGGACGAGTCCCTCGAGTCGGTCTTCTCCTACCTCGTAGCGGCCTGAAAGGAGCTGTGACGGACATGTACAACCCCACAGTCGCCCGGCTCACCTATCGGGCCGTCCTCGGCAGGCGCCGAGCCGCGATCCTGTTCGTGCTCCCCGGACTGCTGCTGCTGATCGCGGCCGCCGTACGGGGCTTCAACGGGGCGGACGACCAGGTCGCCGCCGATGTCCTCGGCGGGTTCGCCATCGCCACGATGGTGCCCCTGATCGGTGTCATCGCCGGCACGGGGTCGATCGGCCCCGAGATCGACGACGGCTCGATCGTCTATCTGCTCGCCAAGCCGGTGAAGCGGCCGACGATCATCTTCACCAAACTCATCGTCGCGATCGCCGTCACGATGGCCTTCTCCGCGGTGCCCACGTTCATCGCCGGTTTCATCCTGAACGGCAACGGCCAGCAGGTGGCCATCGCCTACACCGTGGCGGCCCTGGTGGCGTCGATCGCCTACAGCGCGCTCTTCCTGCTGCTCGGCACGGTCAGCCGGCACGCGGTGGTCATCGGCCTCGTCTACGCCCTGGTGTGGGAGACCCTCTTCGGCAGCCTGGTGCCCGGCGCCCGCACGCTCAGCGTCCAGCAGTGGTCGCTGGCGCTCGCCGAGAAGATCGGCGGCGAAGGGCTGATCGGCTCCGACGTGGGCCTGCCCGCGGCGGTGGCGCTGCTAGCCGGCGTCACGGTGGCCGCGACCTGGTACGCGGGCCAGAAGCTGCGGGTGCTCAAGCTCGCCGGCGAGGAGTGAGCCGCGATCGGTCCCGGCCGCGGCCCCTGCCCTTCCGGCAGGGGCCGCGGCATATCGCGTAACTGTACGGTTATCGGCTCGTTGTCCACCGTGCGTGGAGGCAACTGGAGTTCGTGACGTCGAGGGTTCGTGAAGTCGGGGATTGCCGGTGCCGGGGCGACGTTCTCGCCCGGGCCGGTCATTGAGTGGGATGCACCGTGAGCCGACCTCCGCTCCTGGGCCCGGGGAGAGGGCTGTCCCTGAAGGTTTCACGAACGGAAGGCATTCCCATGCCGACGGAAATTGCCCTGCTCGAGTCGCGCGCGATGCGCGTCGAGCACGCGGGGCGGGTCGAGGCGCTGGACAAGGTGAAGGCTCTTGCCCTGCTGCCCGACAGCATTCATGTGTCCACAGAGGGCGTCGCGCGCTACTTCGAAGTATCCACAGAGGTCATCAGGCAGGTGACGTCACGGCACCGCGAGGAGCTCGCAGAGAACGGAATGCACGTACTGCGTGGCTCTGACCTGCGCGAATATCAGAGTGACAAGATGTCACTCTCATCCGCGGCCGGAGCGAAAAGTTATCCACAGCGCCGCTCCAGCCTCACCCTCTTCACCCGCCGGACGGTGCTCAACATCGCGATGCTGCTGCGCGACAGTGACATCGCCCGCCGCGTCCGCACCCACCTCCTCGACGCCGAGGAGTCCCTGCGTGAGGGCTACGCCTCCCTCGACCGGCGTGTCACAGCCGTCGAGCACTGCCTCGCCGGTGTCGGCACGGCCCTGCAGGAACTGGGTCCGGTGCTCAACCGGATGTCGGAGCGGCTCGACCGCCTCGACCACCGGCTCGACGCCACCAACCGGGTCGTCGCCGCGATGAGCAACCGGCTGTGCGAGCTGTCCGACGACATGGCCCGGATGGACGCCAGGATGGACGACTTCGCCCGTCAGTTGCGGGATCTTCGTCGTCGCAGGCACCGCTGATTAATCGGTGGCGCCGGACCGACCGGCCCGGCACAGTTGTGGGGCCGGGACAGCACATCTGTGCGACCGGCGCCACCGACCGGGAGAGGAGCGCGGCGATGACCGAGGGTTCGAGCCCGAGTCCGTCGTGCTCCCGTCGAGGCGGCAACCGGCAGGCCGCGGAGTAGTCATCACACTCCGCACGGCCGCCGGGCGGCCGCCCAGGGGGCGGCCGCTTCGAGCGCGCATCCGCGCGGGCCGCCCCCTCCCGGACACTCAACCGGCGAGCAGGTGCTCCAGCACCACCGCGATGCCGTCGTTGTCGTTAGACGCGGTGATCTCGTGGGCCACGGCCTTCAGTTCGTCGTGCGCGTTCGCCATCGCCACGCCGTGCGCCGCCCAGCCGAACATCGGGATGTCGTTCGGCATGTCACCGAAGGCGATGGTGTCCGCCGCCCGCAGTCCCAGCCGCCGGGCGGCCAGTGACAGGCCGGTGGCCTTGCTCAGTCCCAGCGGCAGGATCTCCACGACGCCCGCGCCGGCCATGACCACGTCCACCAGGTTCCCGACCGTCTCCCTGGCCGCCTTCGCCAGTTCGTCGTCGCCGAGCGTCGGGTGCTGTATGTAGACCTTGTTCAACGGTGCTGCCCACAGGTCGGCGGGGTCGTGCATGGGCACGTACGGAAGCGGGCCCTCGAGCACCCGGTAACCGGAGCCGACCAGCACGTCGCCCTCGAGTCCGTCGCGGCTCGCGGCGAGCAGCAGCGGCCCCACCTCGGCCTCGATCTTGGAAAGGGCCAGCCCGGCCAGCTGCCGGTCGAGCGTCACGGAGGTCAGCAGCCGGTGCTCGCCGGCGTGGTAGACCTGCGCCCCCTGCCCGCAGACCGCCAGACCGTCGTACCCGAGGTCGTCGAGGATGTGCCGCGTCCATGGCACCGCACGACCGGTGACGACGATGTGCGCGGCGCCCGCCTCCGTGACAGCGGCGAGCGCGTCGCGCGTGCGCTGCGAGACCGTGTCGTCGCCGCGCAGCAGCGTTCCGTCGAGGTCGGTGGCGACGAGCTTGTACGGGAAGGGGGCGGGGCTCACTTGGAGATCGGCTCCAGCAGTTCGCGTCCACCCAGATACGGGCGCAGCACCTCGGGAACCCGCACGGAACCGTCGGCCAGCTGGTGGTTCTCGAGGATCGCCACGATGGTGCGCGGCACGGCGCACAGCGTTCCGTTCAGCGTCGCCAGCGGCTGCACCTTCTTGCCTTCGCGCATACGCACGGACAGGCGGCGCGCCTGGAAGCCGTCGCAGTTCGAGGCGGAGGTCAGCTCGCGGTACTTGCCCTGCGTCGGGATCCACGCCTCGCAGTCGAACTTGCGCGACGCGGACGCGCCGAGGTCACCGGTGGCCACGTCGATCACCTGGAACGGCAGCTCCAGGGCGGTCAGCCACTGCTTCTCCCAGTCCAGCAGCCGCTTGTGCTCGGCCTCCGCGTCCTCCGGCGCGACGTACGAGAACATCTCGACCTTGTCGAACTGGTGGACGCGGAAGATGCCGCGGGTGTCCTTGCCGTAGGTGCCGGCCTCCCGGCGGAAGCAGGGCGAGAAGCCGGCGTACCGCAGCGGCAGCTTGTCGGCGTCGAGGATCTCGTCCATGTGGTACGCGGCGAGCGGTACTTCGGACGTGCCGACCAGGTAGTAGTCGTCCTTCTCCAGGTGGTACACGTTCTCCGAGGCCTGGCCGAGGAACCCGGTGCCCTCCATGGCGCGCGGGCGGACCAGCGCGGGCGTGAGCATCGGGATGAAGCCGGCCTCCGTGGCCTGCGCGATCGCCGCGTTGACGAGGGCGAGCTCGAGAAGCGCGCCGACACCGGTGAGGTAGTAGAAGCGCGAGCCGGACACCTTGGCGCCGCGCTCGACGTCGATGGCGCCGAGCGCCTCGCCGAGCTCGAGGTGATCCTTGGGGGTGAAGCCCTCCGCGCCGAAGTCGCGGATCGTGCCGTGCGTCTCGAGGACGACGAAGTCCTCCTCGCCGCCGACCGGGACGTCTTCGTGGACGAGGTTGCCGAGCTGCAGCAGCAGCCGGCGGGTCTCTTCCTCGGCGTCGTTCTGCTCGGCCTCGGCGGCCTTGACGTCGCTCTTGAGCTGCTCGGCCTTCTTGAGCAGTTCGGCGCGCTCGTCCGGCGTGGCCTTGGGGATCAGCTTGCCGAGCGACTTCTGCTCGGAGCGCAGCTCGTCGAAGCGGAGGCCCGAGGACCTTCGCCGCTCGTCGGCGGAGAGCAGGGCGTCGACGAGGCCGACGTCCTCTCCACGGGCGCGCTGGGAGGCGCGGACACGGTCAGGGTCCTCACGGAGCAGGCGAAGGTCAATCACCCCACCAGGCTACCGGTGCCGACTCGCCCCACCCCACCCGATATCTAAGTGCGTGTCGCTTTGCCCGGATTGTGGGCAGTTGGCCAAATTGATAAAGGTGCGGCACAACAAATCAGGCAGCGTCAAACAATCAAGGCTCTTTCGCCGAAAGGGTGCACGGGGGTGCTTCCAGCTTTGGCCGGATGCTCCCCGGCGGCCGCGCCTGGAGGGGCTTGTCCACAGGGATGCGCCGGTCCGTAAAGTTATCCACAGCCTGTGTGCATGATCTGTGGATTACGGAAGTGATCATTCCGGTGGGCGTCCGCAGGGCCGGGAATTCCCATCTCAAACCGGCCTCACACACTCATTCGGGTGGGAATTCCTCGCTCCAAAGAGTTGATCAATGGAATTTGGGTGACAGGGGCCGACCTGTCGCTCTGTGGACGGAAGTGTGCGGGTCGGCCGATTTGTCGACCCTGTGACGTTCTGTTGTCGACTTGTCCCCAGGTCGAGAAGCGTGCCTGTGGAAAAGTTCTGTGGACAACGAAAATCTGCAGGTAGGACCAGCCGCCCCAGGGCAGGACGCCTCAGGCCCGGCCGTCCTGGCAGCGCGCCAGCCAGTCGGACGCGGCCGTGAATTCCACGTCCGAGGTTCCGGCACGCAGCGGCCGCACGTCGTCCGCCGTCACACCGGCCCTCGGATAGGAACCGAGGAAACGCACCTTGGGACAGATGCGCTTCAGCCCCATCAAGGCCTCGCCCACCCGCCGGTCCGCGATATGGCCTTCCGCGTCCACCGCGAAGCAGTAGTTGCCGATGCCGGCGCCCGTCGGCCGGGACTGGATCAGCATCAGGTTGACGCCGCGCACCGCGAACTCCTGGAGCAGTTCCAGCAGCGCGCCGGGGTGGTCGTCGCCCAGCCAGATGACGACGGACGTCTTGTCGGCACCGGTCGGGGCCGAGGGCCTCGCGGGCCGCCCCACCAGGACGAAGCGCGTCTCCGCGTTCTCCGCGTCGTGGATCTCGCTGACCAGGGGCACCAGGCCGTACGTGGCCGCCGCGAACTCGCCGGCGAAGGCGGCGTCGTAGCGGCCTTCCTGCACCAGCCGGGCGCCGTCCGCGTTGGAGGCGGCCGACTCCCACAGCGCGTCGGGAAGGTTGTTGCGCAGCCAGTTCCGGACCTGCGGTTGTGCGACCGGGTGGCCGGTCACCGTCTTCACCTCGGAGAGCTTCGTCCCCGGCCGCACCAGCAGCGCGAAGGCGATGGGCAGCAGCACCTCGCGGTAGATCATCAGCGGCTCGCCCGAGGCCAGCTCGTCGAGCGTGGCCGTGACGCCGCCCTCCACGGAGTTCTCGATCGGTACGAGGGCGGCCGCCGCCTCCCCGGCCCGTACGGCGTCGAGCGCGGCGGGGACGGAGACCATCGGGACGAGTTCCCTGGTCGCGGCTTCCGGGAGAGTACGCAGGGCGGCTTCGGTGAAGGTGCCCTCGGGACCGAGATATGTGAAGCGCGTGGCCGACATACCGTCACCCTAATGGGCCGCGGAACCGCCCATCACGTCTCCAGCAACCGCTGCCCCACGTACTCGCCCTTCTTCGGGGCCGCCGGCACGGCGAACAGTCCGCTCGCCTCGTGCCGGATGAATGCCGAGAGGGCGTCGCCCCGGTCCAGCTTGCGCTGCACGGGCACGAAGCCCCGCAGCGGGTCGGCCTGCCAGCAGATGAAGAGCAGCCCGGCGTCGGGGGTTCCGTCCGGGCCGAACCCGTCATGGAAGGAGAAGGGCCGGCGCAGCATCGCGGCTCCGCCGTTCTGCTCCGGCGCCGAGATACGGGCGTGCGCGTTCTCCGGCACGACCAGCTTCCCGTCCGGCCCGGTCTCGTCGAGGGCGAGCTCCGTCGTCTCCGTGCCGCCGGTCAGCGGGGCGCCGTCCGACTTCCGCCGTCCGATGACCTGCTCCTGCTTGTGGAGCGAGAGCTTCTCCCAGTCGTCGAGCAGCATCCTGATGCGGCGCACCACGGCGTACGACCCGCCGTCGAGCCACGGTTGATCACTGCCGGACGGTACGAAGATCCGCTGCTCGAAGTCGGGTTCCGACGGCTTGGGATTTCCTGTGCCGTCGACCTGTCCCATCAGATTGCGCGCGGTCATCGGCTGCGCGGTCGCGCCGGGCGAGCGGTTGAAGCCGCTCATCTGCCAGCGCACCCGCGCCGCCGCACCCGCCGCCTTCTGGATCGCGCGCAGCGCGTGGAAGGCGACGAGAGCGTCGTCGGCCCCGATCTGTACCCAGAGATCGCCGTCGGAACGTCCCGCGTCCAGCTGGTCGGAGGAGAACGCCGGCAGCGGGTCGAGACCCGGCGGCCGCTGCGCCACCAGGCCCGTGCGGTCGAAGAAGGTACGGCCGAATCCGAAGGTGACGGTGAGCGAGGACGGTCCCGCGTCCAGCGCGACGCCCGTGTCGCCGTCGCCGGCGGGCCGGCCGGCCATCAGGTCGGCGGACAGGGACGACCAGCGCCGCATCAGCGCCGCCGCCTCCTTGCGCCCCGCGCCGGGTACGAGGTCGAAGGCCGCCAGATGGCCGTGCGCCTGCTGGGGTTCGGTGATGCCCGCCTGGTGCGGGCGGTCGTGGAAGGCGACACCCGTGGCCCCGACCGTGGAGAGCGCCGTGGGGCTCTCCACGGCCACCGCGTACGCCGCGGCGCCGCCCGCCGCGCCCAGCACGAGACCGGTCGCGCCGGCGGCGCCCGCGGTGCCGAGCAGTCGTCGTCTGGAGATGCCGTCGTGGCCGGAGGAGGCGCCGCTCGCGGGAGTCAGGGGTGTCACGCTGGTTCAGCCGATCTTGATGTTCTTGTCGATGGTCGTCTGGTCGATGTCCGAGGTCCGCACGGTCACCTTGACCTGCCAGTCGCCCGGCATCGGGATCTGGACGGCGCTCGCGGTCCAGTGTCCCGCGGTGATGCGGTCCGGGGTGATGGGCAGCGGGCCGATCTCCTTGGCCTTGAGGGTGAAGGAGACCTTCACCTCCGGGGCGTCCAGCGCCTTGCCGTCCGGCGACTCGATCCATACGTGCATGTCGTTGGCGCCGGAGAGCGCCGGGTCCAGGCTGAGCCGCACCGTTCCCTTGCCGCTCGGGCCGCCCGTGTCGAACGGCATCCTGATCTCCGTCGGCCCCGCCGGAGCGGCGGGCGCGGCCTGTGCGTTACCGGCTTTGGCGGTCTCTTCCGTACGGCCCGGCTCGGTGGAGGTGAGCACGGTCGTCACGGCGAGCAGGACAACCGCGACGCCTGTCTCCGCCAGCACGGAACGGCGCAGTCCCGAACGCTCGTGGTCCGCGTCCCGGTTCCGCTTCCGCTCGGCCGTCGCCACGGCGGCCTTCTGACGGGCGAGCTGGGCCTCGCGCGCGGGATCGGTGGAGGCGCCCGCGTCGTTGTCCTTCTCCGCTGCGTCTTCGGTCTCCGCGGTCTCGGTCACCTCTTCGGCTTCCGCGACCTCGGCGAGCTGCGCCGTCCAGCGCCGGGAGATCCATGCGACGCCGACCATGACGGCGACGAGCCCCACCTTGAGCAGGAGCAGTCGACCGTACGTCGTCCCGGTCAGCGCCGACCAGGAGCCGACCTGCCGCCATGACTGGTACAGCCCGGTCGCGGCCAGCACCACGACGCTGGTGAAGGCGACGGTGGAGAACCGCCGGACCGCGCGGCGTTCGACCGCCGCCGACCGGTAGAGAGCGGTCAGCAGCGTGGCGAGGCCGCCGAGCCAGACGGCGACGGCCAGCAGGTGCAGCACGTCGACGGGCATCGCGACGGCCGACTGGATGCCCGTGGAGGCGTGCTCGGACAGTGCCCAGGTCGCGGCGATCCCGGCCGCCACGACCGTGCCGCCGATGGCGAGCCCGAAGCTCAGGTCCTTCTTCTCGGCCCCCTCCTCGCGTTTCGCGAAGGCGCCGAACAGGACGGCCACGAACAGCGCGGCGGCCCCGAGGAGCAGCAGCCGTGAGACGAGAGCCGCCCCCGTCTTGGTCTCGAGAACCGCGGGCAGCGCCCCGAGGTCGAGGACGTCGCCGAGGCTGCCGGAGGAGGTGTAAGGCCCTCGCAGCAGCAGCATGGCGAGGGTGGACGCCGTCATGGCGACCCATCCGTGCACGACCAGGCGCTGCACCGGCCGTACCGCCGCACCTCGCTGCCAGCACAGCAGCACGAACGCCGCACCACCGACGAGCAGGACGAAACCGGCGTACGCGACGTAGCGCGCGACGCCGTACAGGAAGCCGACGATCCCGCCCCCGGCCTGCTCCTCCGGCAGGGCGACCGTGGTGCTGGAAGGGGCGCCGATGGAGAAGGTGAAGGCCCCGGATACCGGATGGCTGTCGGCGGAGACGGCCTTCCAGGCGACGGTGTACGTGCCGTCGGGCAGGCCGGCGTGGAGATCGACACCGTAGGCGACGGTGCCTCCGGTGCCGAGGTCGCGGACCTTGGCGGTGTCGGCGCGCTTGCCGCTCGGCTCCAGGACCCGGATCGAGTCGTCGCCCATGGCGATCTGCTCGGAGAAGGTCAGGGTGACCTCCTTGGGCGCGGTGGCCACCACCGCCCCGTCCTTCGGGTTGCTCCCGGTCAGCGCGGCGTGGGCCGCCGCGGGGCTCGCGCCGGCCAGCAGCGCGCCGAGGAGTGTGCCCACCAGCACGGTCACGGCGAGCAGCACCCGGACCGGGAACCGTCCGAAGCGCGGGGCGGTGGCTGTCATCATCTGATCAGTCCCTCGATGCTCAGTGCTTCTGCGGGTTGTGGGTGGTCTCCTTCACGGGGAGCTCGACCTTGATCGGGTCCGACTTCTCGAAGTGCAGTTCGACGGAGACCTTCTCGCCCTGCTTCGGCTGCTGCTTGAGGGCCATGAACATGATGTGGCTGCCACCACGTTCGAGGTCGAGCTCGCCGCCGGCCGGGATGTCGAAGGACGTCACCTCCCGCATCTTCTGGTCCTTCGTCTCGTGGATCGTGACGTCGTCGGAGATCGTGCTGGTGACCGAGGTGAGCTTGTCCGCGCTGCCGCCGTCGTTCTCGACGGTCAGGAACCCGGCGGCCATGTCGCCGACGGGCTGCGGCACGAAGCCGCCGCTGACCTTCAACTCGGGTCCGCTGTCGGACGAGCAGCCGCCGAGGGCCAGGCCCACGCCCAGCGCGACGGCGGCGACGGCGGTACGGACGCGTCGGGTCACGGCTTCTCGCCCTTGATCAGCTTCGGCAGGTCCGCGGCCCATTCGTCCGCCGTGGTGTCCTCGCCGTACAGGACGTAGCCCTGGTCCGTCTTCGGGGAGAAGGCCACGACCTGGGCGCCGTGCATGGACGTGACGGTGCCGTTCTTCTCCTTCTTCGGGGCGTCGATGCCGATGCCGATCTGCCGCGCGCCCGCCTGGATGGTCGGGAAGTCGCCGGTCAGTCCGATGAAGGACGGGTCACCCGCGCTGGGCAGCCACTTGGCGAGCTCGGCCGCGGTGTCCCGCTCGGGGTCGGTGGTGACGAAGACGACCTGGAGCTTGTCCTGGTCGGCCTTGGGCAGCTGCTTCCTGGCGATGGAGAGGTTGCTCATCGTCAGGGGGCAGACGTCCGGGCAGTGCGTGTAGCCGAAGTAGATCAGCGTCGGCCGGCCCTTGGTCCGCTCGCGCAGGTCGAACTTCTTGCCGCTGGTGTCGGTCAGCACGAGATCCGGCTTGGTGTACGGCTGTGTGAGCACCGTCGCGGCCGTCGTCTTCGCCTCCGCGGAGACCTGACTGACGGGGCTGTCGTCACCGGAGTCGTTCTGGGTGACGGCGAAGCCCGCCGCCACGGCGAACGCTGCCGTGACGGCGAGCGCCGCGACCAGCGGCGCTCGCCGGCTGCGGCGGGGCTCCCCGTCGCTCTTGGGGTTGTGCATGGGGTTCTCTTTCAAAGCGGTTCGGTACGGGGCCGGTCAGGCCGAGCGGCGGCGTCCGGCGAGCACGCCGAAGGCCACGCCCGCGGCGCCGACGAGAATGCCGACGACACCAAGGATGCGGGCGGTGGAGTCACTGCTGTCGGCGGAGGTGGAAGCGGACGACGTGGCGTCCGTCTCCTTGTGGTCCGAGGCCTTGGCGTCGTCCCCGGCGGCGGCACCGGTCGCGCCCGCGCCGTGGTGGTCGTCGCCGGCGGCCGACAGCTTGAGGACGGGAGCGGGGGCCTCGGGCTCCTCGCCACCCTCCACGGGCTCCTCGATCCAGCGCACGACCTCCTTGTTGTCGTACGTCTGGATGGCCTTGAACACCATCTGGTCGGCGTCCTCGGGCAGCGGGCCGAGGGAGAGCGGGAACTGCTGGAACTGGCCCGGCCCGATCTTGCCGCCGTCCGCGGTCCAGGTGACCTTGGTGACCGCTTCGGTGATCTGCTTGCCGTGGACCTCGAGGGGCTTGTCCAGCTCGGACTTGTCGACGGTGACCTTCCAGCCCTGCACGGGCTGCGGCATCACGGACGACAGGGGGTGCTCTGCCGGCAGGTTGACCTCGACCTTGACGGTCGAGGCGTTGTCGCGCTCGTTCGGCACCTTGACGTTGACGACCGCGTAACCGCCCTTGGCGGCCTCGCCCTGCGGCTGGACTCCGACGTGCGCGAAGGCGGCGCCGGAGAGCATCAGCACCGAGGCGGCGGCGACGGCGGACGCGGCGGCGATACGGGAAACGTTCATGACAGAAAGCTCCACGGTGGAGGAGAAGTGAGGTGTGCCGGCACCACACAGGTGTGCGCGGGCACCGCGGCACCACTCCCGTCGAGCGGGCCGCGTCAGGCGCTGAGGACGAATACGGGCGGCGGCCCGCGCCTGATCACCGTGTGCTGAAGTTCCTGAACCCCTCCTGGCAGAGGAGGCCCGTCCACCGGCGGCGCGAGGCCCGGCCCGCCGTCCGGCGTCTGCTGAAGGCCGGCCCGCAGGGCGCGCACCAGGACCAGCGCGGCCCGCAACGGACGCAACCACGCGGTCTGCACGATCTCGTGGGCCGATTCGGCCGACAGCCGGATCAGCCGTGACAGCGCGGCGTCGCCGCGGCGCATCAGCAGTCCGGTCGCGACGGCCGCCAGCAGGTGCCCGAGCAGCATGGGCAGCGAGGGCAGCAGTTCCGGCGTGGCCACCGCCTGGGCGGTGTGCGTGTGTGCCGTGTGGGCGGCCGGATCGATGCCCGCCATGGTGACGATGCGGCGGGCTTCCGTCGGGCTCATGGCGGAGGCCCCTGCTCCGCACACCAGCTTCGCCGCCAGTCTGATCAGGGCGTCGTCGGCCGTCGGCGCCAGCCGCAGGTGACCCTGGCCGGTGGCGAAGAGCGTGTGCAGGGCGAGCTGCCCGGCGGTGAGCACTCCGGCGATCGCGGGCAGCGAACGCTCCCTGCCGGTGAACGGAAGGACGATGACGAAGACCCCGAGGAGGCCGAGGGCCAAAGTCCACAGGGGGACCGCCCGGCAGGCGGCGAGCACATGTCCCGTCCCGGACAGCACGACGCAGACCGCGGTGAACACCGCGGCCCTCAACAGCCGCAGACCGGCTCCGGCGCGTGCTTGGTGTACGGACGACATGGCCGGCTCATCATCGCACTGCGGTACGGGCGGCCGTACGGCAGGTCCGGAAGATCCCCTTTGCCGACATACACCGGTGGGCGCGGAACGCGCATCCGCCGAACGAGGGCCGTCAGCGCGATGATGCGCTTACGCAGCGTGCCTTGGGGCAATACGTATCGGTATGTCGAGCCGCGGCCAGGAGGCTGGAGCATGAGCATCTGGTGGTCCCTCCATTTGCGGCGCGAGGCTGCGAGCGTGCCGCTCGCACGGCGTCTGTTGCTGGGCACCATGGAGACCGCGGGCGTCGATCCGGACATCTCCTACGACCTGTCGGTCGCGCTGACCGAGGCGTGCGCCAACGCCGTCGAGCACGGCGGCTGCCGGGACACCGACGAAGCGTCCAGGGACTACCGCGTGACCGCCTACCTGGACGGCGAGAAGTGCCGCATCGAGGTGGCCGATTCGGGCCCCGGCTTCCCCGTCGGGGGCGCCACCCTGCGCGGCCACAGCGCCGCCCCGGCCCCCGACCATGCCGAGAGCGGCCGGGGTCTGTGCCTGATCGAGCAGCTCGCCGATCATGTCCACGTCCGCAACAGGCCCGGGCGCGGTGCCGTGGTCAGCTTCGACAAGATCCTCAAATGGCGTGAGGGCGCGCTGCTCGACGTGTCGTGAGCAGCGCGCCCTCACCCGGGGCGTGTCCCGTCGGATCAGCTCTGCTGGAGCGAGGCCATCCAGGCCTCGACCTCGTCGGCCTGGCGCGGCAGCGCGGCGGAGAGGTTCCTGTTGCCGTCCTCGGTGACGAGGATGTCGTCCTCGATGCGGACGCCGATGCCGCGGTACTCCTCGGGCACGGTCAGGTCGTCGGCCTGGAAGTACAGACCGGGCTCGACCGTCAGGCACATGCCCGGCTCGAGGGTGCCGTCGACGTACGCCTCCGTGCGTGCGGCGGCGCAGTCGTGGACGTCCATGCCGAGCATGTGGCCGGTGCCGTGGAGCGTCCAACGGCGCTGCAGGCCCAGTTCGATCACCCGCTCGACGGGACCTTCGACCAGGCCCCACTCGACGAGCTTCTCGGCGAGCACCCGCTGCGAGGCGTCGTGGAAGTCGCGGTACTTGGCGCCGGGCCTGACGGCCGCGATACCGGCCTCCTGGGCCTCGTACACGGCGTCGTAGATCTTGCGCTGGATCTCGGTGTACCGGCCGCTGATGGGCAGCGTGCGGGTGACGTCCGCGGTGTAGAGCGTGTGGGTCTCCACACCGGCGTCGAGCAGCAGCAGGTCGCCGGAGCGGACGGGGCCGTCGTTGCGCACCCAGTGCAAGGTGGTCGCGTGCGGGCCGGCGGCGCAGATGGAGCCGTAGCCGACGTCGTTGCCCTCGACCCGGGCGCGCAGGAAGAACGTGCCCTCGATGTAGCGCTCGCTGGTGGCCTGCGCCTTGTCGAGGACCTTGACGACGTCTTCGAAGCCGCGGGCGGTGGAGTCGCACGCCTTCTGCAGCTCGCCGATCTCGAACTCGTCCTTCACGGCGCGGGCTTCCGAGAGGAAGACGCGAAGCTCCTCGTCGCGCTCCTTGGTGACCTTGTCGGTGAGCGCGGCCTCGATGGAGGCGTCGTGGCCGCGGACGACCCGTACCGGGCCGGTGGCCTCGCTCAGCTTGCCGGCCAGCTCCCGGACGTCCTGGGCGGGAATGCCCAGCAGCTGCTCGGCCTCCGCGAGGGAGTGGCGGCGGCCGACCCACAGCTCTCCCTGGCCCGACAGCCAGAACTCGCCGTTCTCTCGGTTGGAGCGCGGCAGGAGGTAGATGGTGGCGACGTGACCCTCGCCCCTGGGCTCCAGCACGAGGACGCCGTCCTCGGTCTGGTCGCCGGTCAGGTACGCGTACTCGGTCGAGGCGCGGAAGCTGTACTCGGTGTCGTTCGAGCGGGTCTTCAGGTTGCCGGCGGGGACGACCAGTCGCTCGCCGGGGAAGCGCGCCGAGAGTGCGGCCCGGCGGGCCGCGGTGTGCGCGGCCTGTGCGATGGGCTCGAGACCGTGCAGCTCCGTGTCGGCCCAGCCGGTGGTCATGTTCTCGGCCAGCTCGTCGGACACGCCCGGGTACAGGCCGTTCTTGCGCTGCTTGATCGGCTGCTCCTCGCCCTCCGCGCCTGCTGCGTCCGCAGCAAGATCGGTTTCCGCCGGGGTGAGCTCCTCAGCCACGTCTGCCTCCTGGGCTTGTCGGCCTTGACCGTTACGACACCTTGCCCCCTCCGCCGGGTCGGCGAGGGGACGCTTCCATCGTATGTGCGACCGGAAGAGCCCGGAAAGCATGTGAGGAATCAGTCAAATCGGGCAGCGAGCAGGACGATGTCCTCCCCGTCGCCGGTGCCCTCCGGTCCGTCGGGGAGCATGGTCCCAAGGACGTGGTCGGCGATCGCCGCAGGGTCGCCACGCAGCGCGCGCGGAACGCCCGCCGCAGCGGCGTGGAGCCGGGTGAAGGCACGGTCCATGGGGTCGCCGGTGCGCCGCAGCAGTCCGTCCGTGTAGAGCAGCACCGTTTCTCCCGGCCGGGGGCGGAGTTCGACGCTCGGCGCCTCCCAGCAGGCGAGCATCCCCAGCGGAGCCGACAGCGACGTCTCGACGAACTCGGTGCGCTGGTCGCCGATCACCAGCGGTGGCGTGTGGCCGGCGCCGGCCAGCACGATCTTGCGCTCGGCGGGTTCGGCGTAGGCGAAGAGCGCGGTCGCCGTGCGCGCGGGCTCGGTGAGACGCAGCAGCAGTTCGAGGTCGGACAGGACCGCGACCGGATCCTCCCCTTCCATCACCGCGTACGCCCGCAGAGAGGCCCGCAGTCTGCCCATCGCGGCGAGCGCGCTGGGGCCGCACCCACTGACCGAGCCGACCGCGAGTCCGAGGGCTCCCTCCGGCAGCGGCAGCGCGTCGTACCAGTCACCGCCGCCGCGAGGGCCGCTGTGATGCCTGGCGGCGAGCTGGACGCCGGGCACCCGGGGCAGCCGGCTGGGCAGCAACTCCTCGGCGACGGTCGCGACGGTCGCGCGCGCCTGCTCCAGTTCGAGCAGGCGGGCGAGGTGTTCGGTGGCTGAGCGCATGTAGAGGCCGACCAGGTGGCACTGGCGCTCGACGGGTGCGGCCGGTTCGTCGTAGAGCCACACGGCCGCGCCGAGTGTGCCGGAGTCCTCTGTGGCCAGCGGCACCGTGTAACTGGCCGAATAGCCGAGGCGGACGGCGACCTCGCGGTGCAGGGGGTGGAGCGAGTCGTCGCCGAGCAGGTCGGGATGGGCGACGGCTCCTGGTACGCCGGAGCGGCCGCCTTCGAGGATGCGGCCGTACGCCGTCGCGCCGCGCGGAACCGTCTCGATATGGCCGAGGTCGGAGCGGGTGAGGCCGAGGCCCTTGGCCATGCCGGGCCCGCGGTCGTCCTCGAGCGGACTGTCGCGGGCGGCGTCCCGGGGCGGTTCGAGGACGACCAGGCCGCGGCGGGCACCGACGAGTGCGGCGCCCGCGCCGAGCAACTCCTCGAGGGCGTCGTCGAGGGTGCCGGTTCTGATCAGCCGCTCGGTGAGTTCATGGAGCGTGGTGAGGTCCGAGACCCAGCCGGCCAGGCGGTCCTGAAGCACCGCTCCGGCCGCGGGGGGCGCGGCGGGGACGGGGGGCAGGGTTGAGGGAGTGTGCGCGGGGGCAGGAACCGTTGAGTCGATTCCAGCCACTTTCGGCAGGTGAGGGGCGCTCATGGCAGCCGGCTTTCCGGCAGGTGCGTTTCGCTCAATAGCATCGCAAACCCCCATGTCATTCTGCGCCGCTATCAGTGCATCCACATCTACACGCACACATAAGGTGATGTCCAGCACTGTCCCGGTGGGATTGGTGGTGTCCGGGGTATATGGGGGTACCCGTTAACTTGGCCGAAAAATGCACCTGATGGCGGTCGATTGGGGTCGACTGAGGGCGTTCGGCAGGGGGGTCCTCCAGGGCGAAGGCCCGGGGGGAAAGCGTCATTGCAAGCGTGCTGGGTACGTAAACGGTGATGACCAGGGGCAGTTGGAACCGCCCCGGAACCTGGCCGCGGGCCCCGGCGTCCTAACAGCCGGAGGCCGCGCCTCATCCCCGAGTGGCGGGGAAGAAGTACAGCGGGACAGCAAGCGCCAGGCGCGCGCCACCCCTCGCCACACGTTTAATGGACCACAGCCCACGTTCGGCCCTCGGGCGACGATCCTGTCGCCGGCGAAACCGGGGGCCCGCCCATGCCGGCGGCAAGGGGCGATGACGCCGATCAGTACGCGCACTTGTACGCACAGTAATGAGCTGCACACCTGATGTGATGTGGACCCCGGCGTTCAACGGAAAGGAACGAGCGCTCATGCGCGAGATCCTCGGAAGGCGACGCAGGCTCCGGTACCGGCGCAAGAAGGGGCCTGTTCAGCTTGAAGCGGCGCTGACCTTCGCCGTCGAGTGGCAATGGCCCGTGCTCCCCGGTGCAGGACTGAAATCGGCCGGTGGTGACCGGTCCGAGGGCCGCGGCAGAAGCCGCGGCGACCGCGGGTGCGCCTGCCCCGACCCCGAGTGCGTCGTCCCCGGCGCCCACCCCTTCGATCCCGGCCTCCTCGCCGCGACCACCGACGAGCGGATGATCCGCTGGTGGTGGACCAACCGGCCCACCGCCCCGATCATGCTGGCCACCGGTGGCCCGTCCCGGGCCACCGGCTCCGGCGAAGGCCGTGCGCCGTGTGCCGTGAGCCTGCCCGCGGTGGCCGCCTCGCGTGCGCTGTCGGTGCTGGACCGGATGGACATGCGCCTCGGACCGGTGGTCGCCACCCCCACCCGCTGGTCGCTGCTGGTGGCCCCGTACACCCTGGAGCAGCTCGGCGAGCTGCTCTTCGTCAAGGACTGCGTGCCCAGTTCGCTGCGCTTCCACGGCAGCGGCGGCTATCTGGTGCTGCCCCCTTCGGAGACCGGAACCGGTCAGGTGCGGTGGGAGCGGGCGCCGCTGCCCGGTTCCGCGGCACCGTGGCTGCCCGACGTCGAGGCGGTCGTGGACGCTCTTGTCGAGGCGAGCGCGAGCAGTGCGCCCGGCAGCGGGCTCTATCCGCCGGAGGCGGGAGAGGGCAGCCGGCTCACGTACTGAACACCGGCCGGCTACTGAACACCGGCCGGCTCACGTACTGAACACCGGCTCGCTCACGCACTGAACACCGGCCCGCCGGCGCGGTCGTGAACTGCCGCGCGGGCGGCCGTCACGGCTGCCACGCCGGGCCCGGCTCTTCACTCGTACGGGTACAGGTCGGCCGAGTCGGCAGGGACATGGGCGCGCGGCGGCCGTGGGGCCACGGTCCGCCGATATCTTCGGGCAGTCGTGTCCGAACCCCGCAGTCGGCAGGTGGCCCATGAATCTCCGCATGATCGGGCTCGCCGCCGTCGTGGTGACGGCCACGCTGGTACCGATCGTCGCGTCGGCCGGACCGGCGGCCGGGCCGCGACCGGCGACCGGAACGGGAACCACCGCCGCCGACGACGCGAAGGGCCCCCGAACGACCGGACCCGGTCTGCTGCCGGGGCTCGAGGCGTCCGAGGGCGACGACGTGAAAGCGGCCGGCGCCGCCGGCGCCCGGGACGAGCCTGGCGAGGTCGCGGGACGCGAAGAGGCCGGCGGCGACGGGGACGCCGTCCCGCGGACGGACTCCCGATGTGGGCCGGAACTCGCCTCTGCCGACGGCATCGAGGCGCAGACCTGTGTGCTCACCCGGGGCGACCGGACCTGGGCCCGCACCTATTACCGCAATGCGACCGGTGAGGAATTGACGTCCGTACTCGCTCTGATGGCACCGGACGGACGCACTGTGCAGACCAACTGCAAGGTCGAGGCGGACGATGAGCCACGCGCTTGCGAAACTCCTCGTGAGCCTTCGGCCGGCAGTGCTTCCGACTACAGGGCGATCGCCGAGTTCGCCGTTCACGACGGAACGGGAGACGGGCCGCTGCTGCTCCGCTCCGGGAGCAACTCCCAAGAGTTCACGGGCCGTTGAAGCGCCGGAGGCCTCCGGGAAATGGAAACGCCCGATCGCTGGCGACGGGGGATGCACCAGCGACCGGGCTTCTAGAACGGTAACAAGAGATCTGCGGTTCGCAAATTCGATCTCTCGTATTCGGACAGGGATTTACCTTCCGAATGAGCGAGTTGTGACAGGTGTCACCCGTCTCGCGCCGGTAATCGTCACGCTCAGCTGAGCGTCACCTGGCGGTTCGTGAGACCACCGCGTGACCGGCGTTCCTCGGCGGTGAGCGGGGCGTCGCTCTCCAGCGCGGTGGTCAGCCGCTCGGCGAACTCGGCGGCGGGCTTCTCGCACTCCTCGGCGCCCATCGTGGTCGGCAGGTCCCACACCGGGACCATCAGCCCGTGCGCACGGAAGGAGCCCACCAGACGGGTCCCTTCGCCGAGCGAAGAGGTGCCCGCCGCGTGCAGCCTCGCCAGCGCGTCGAGCAACTGCTCCTCGGGGTGCGGCATGACCCAGCGGAGGTGGTTCTTGTCCGGCGTCTCGCACCAGTAGGCGGCGTCGACGCCGGAGAGCTTCACCGTCGGGATCGCCGCCGCGTTGGCGCGCTCGAGGGAGGCGGCCACCTCGGGGGAGGCCTGGTCGGCCGAAGCCGGGACCCAGAACTCGAAACCGGAGTGGACGGTCGGCTCGAAAGCGGCGTCCGGGTCGAGCAGGTCCTGGAGCCGCACGCCCTCGGCCGGGGCGGCGGCGGCCGTGACCGGGGTGCCGGGCTCGGCGGTGAGCGCACGCTGCAGCGTTCCGGCGAGGTCGCGGCTGAGATCACCGGAGGGGGTGTCGTTCTGCAGGCCGAGGAGGACGGAGCCGTCGTCGCGCCGCAGGGCGGGCCATGCCATCGGCAGTACCGTCGCGAGCGTCACGGAGGGCACACCCTCGGGAAGGCCGCCCTTCAGGGTGAGTTCGACGGTCGCGGCGGGCACCAGCTCGCGCAGGGCCACCCAGTCGCACTCGCCCGGCAGCCCCTCGAAGGGGCGCTGGACCAGCTCCGTCACGGCGTGGGACGCCGCCCGGCCGTGACATGCCTTGTAGCGACGGCCGGAGCCGCAGGGGCAGGGCTCGCGGGCTCCCACCACCGGGACCGGCTCGTCGACGCCTGCGGTGCGGGCCCCGTTCCTGAGCTGAGGCTTCGTCGCCTTCGTCTGGGGGCGCTTCTTGGCCATGGTGTGGCTTTCTCCCGATTGCGGCGGTGCTGTGTCGGGCGCGAGCCTAGCCGTACGCCGCCTCCGTGGGGGAGCAGCGGGGCGAGCCGCCCCGGAAGTCCACGCCGCCGAGGTCGTCGAAGCTGCCGGTGGCGCCTGAAGTCGCCGCGGACTCCGATGGCGCTGAGGCTGTCGGCGGCGTCGGCCACCGGAGCGGGCCGGCACCGCTGAGACCACCGGAGGCCGCCGGAATCGCTGAAGTCACCGGAACCGCTGAAGCCCCCTGAGGCCGCCCGAACCGTTCGGCCGAACCGGCGCGGCAAGTCCGCTCCGGCACAGGCCGTGGTCCTCCCCCGGTCCGATCCGGGCCTCCGCGCGGACCTGTCGAATGCCCTACGGGCAGACGTCAGTCGAGATCGTCGAAAGCGTCCGCGAAGTCGAACGCGGGACCGCCGACGCGCGTAGCGAAGTCCTCGCGGCGGTGCCCTTCCGTGACGATCACCCAGACGGTGACCTCCCCGGCCGCGCTGTCACGCACTCCCCACTCCTGCGCCAGCGCCGTGATGATGTTGAGCCCACGGCCGCCTCGTGCGGTGACCGAGGGCGTGGCCGGAACCGGGCGGGTGGGACCGCCTCCGTCCGTCACCTCGACCGTGAGCCGCCCCGCTTTGTCGACTCGCCACGCGGCCCGTACGTCACCGTCCCCCGCGTCCCCGTTCCCCAACGGCCTGCCGTGCCGGCAGGCGTTGCTGAGCAGCTCGGAAAGGATCAGCACTGCGTCGTCGACGACCGTTTCCGGGACACCACTGCGGTTCAGCTGTTCGCGCATCCTGTGTCGCGCCTCACCCACGCCCGCAGGGCCATGGGGTACGGCCATGCTCGACGACGTGGGCACCTCCTGTGCCACCACAAACGCCACCCCCGAGACCTCCTTTGCCCCACGCCACGGTGTGAATGCCCCAATGGACTGGACCGGAAACCGGCCAAGGGTGGAGCAGTGACGTACTCGACACGATCGCGTACGCGCTGAACGCGCCGGTGCACTCCCCGCGAGGAGCCCCGGAGCCGCCCGCGGGCGGAAGGCCCAGCGGGCCGGATCAGAGGCGGCCCAGCTGTTCGAGCACCTGTTTGGGGCGGTTGGTGATGATGGCCTCCACGCCGAGTCGCGCACAGAGCTCGACGTCCTCCGGCTCGTTCACGGTCCAGACATGGACGCGGTGGCCCGCGCGGTGCAGCCTGGCGACGTAGCCCGGGTGGTTGCGTACGACCCGGATGCCCGGACCGGCGATCCGCGCACCGGCGGGCAGCCGTCCGTCCCGCATCCGCGGCGTCATGAACTGCATCAGGTACACGGTGGGGAGCGTCGGCGCGGCCGCGGAGATCCGGCTGAGGGAGCGGGCGGAGAAGCTCATGACCCGGACCGCGGAGTCGGTGGGCGACTCCGGCGCGGCCAGCCCGAACCGTCCCAGCAGCTGGAGCAGCCGCTCCTCCACCTGTCCCGCCCAGCGTGTGGGGTGCTTGGTCTCGATGGCCAGCTCGACACGGCGTCCCGCGTCGGCCACCAGCTCCAGCAGCCGCTCCAGCGTGAGCACGGAGGTGAGGGAGGGGTCCTTCCAGTCGGGGCTCTCTGCCGCGTCCTTCCACGAACCGAAGTCGAGGGCCGCGAGATCCGCGAGCTCCAGGGCCGAGACCGCGCCCCGCCCGTTGGACGTGCGGTTCACCCTGCGGTCGTGGACGCACACCAGATGACCGTCGGCGGTGAGCCGTACATCGCATTCGAGGGCGTCCGCGCCGTCCTCGATCGCCTTCCGGTAGGCGGCCAGGGTGTGCTCGGGGGCGTCTTCGGAGGCGCCGCGGTGGGCGACGACCTGGATGCTGTGCTGCCGTGCTTGGGTCACCGCGTCATGGTGTCATCGCCGCGGGGTAGGCGGCGTACAGGGTGCCGGAGAAACGTCTGGCACCGGTGTGGACGCGGTCAGTGAGGAGAGCCGTTCCGTCGGGGAGGAGCCGCTGGGAATGACCCGACGGAACGACCCCGGAGGGCGCCGTGGAAGTGCGCCCTTATTGTCGGAAGTAAAGGATTGCCGGAATACACACAGGTCCTGCTTACAGTGGCCTGACGTGCAGTGGGAAAAGCTGGCCGCGGACACTTGCACAGCGGAAGTCATGACGTGACGTACTGCCGGACCGTGCGGACCCCGCCGCTCGCCGGAGACCGACGTGGAACCTGAGGAGAAAGAGCTGTGAGCACCGAGAACGAGGGCAACGCGGTCCCTGCCGCCCCGTCCGTACCTCCTGTGCCGGGCGCCGCTCCCGAGGGATCGACGTCTCCCGGGCCCGGAGAGGGGCCGCAGGACGCGTCCGCCGGTTCCCCCTCTGCTTCTGTCCCCTCCCACCCCGCGCCGCCGGCCCATGAGCCGGCGGCCTCGGCGGAGCAGCCCGGCCACGCCCCGCGGCCCGAACCTGCCGCGGCGCCGGTCCCCGGCCACGGAGGCGAGGCACCGGCACCTCCGGCCGCCGCTCCCGCGGGTGCGCAGCACGCCGGCGCGGACTGGCCCCCGCCGCCGCCCACGCTCCCCTCTTACGGAGGCGGCAGCGGCGGCGGACCCGCCTGGGGTGCGCCTGTCCCGGCGCACGAACCCCGGCGCCGGCGCGCGGGCGGGCTGGCGGCCACCGTGCTCGCCGCGGCGCTCGTCGCGGGCGGTGTCGGCGGCGGCATCGGCTACTGGGCGGCCGAGCGCGCCGACGACAGCTCCAGCTCGACCACGGTCTCCGCGGCCAGCCCGCAGGACCTCAAGCGTGACCCGGGCACGGTCGCCGCGGTCGCCGCGAACGCGCTGCCCAGCGTGGTCACCATCGAAGCCAAGTCGGGCGGCGGCGGCATCGAAGGCTCCGAAGGTGAGGGCGAGGGCGGAACGGGCACCGGCTTCGTCTACGACAAGGAGGGCCACATCCTCACCAACAACCATGTGGTCGCCTCCGCCGCGGAGGGCGGCACTCTGTCGGTGATCTTCTCCAACGGCAAGAAGTACGACGCCGAGGTCGTCGGCCGGGCCCAAGGCTACGACGTGGCCGTCCTCAAGCTGAAGAACGCCCCTTCCGGCGTCGATCCGCTGGCCCTCGGCGACTCGGAGAAGGTGGCGGTCGGCGACTCGACCATCGCCATCGGCGCACCCTTCGGGCTGTCGAACACCGTCACCACCGGAATCATCAGCGCCAAGAACCGGCCGGTCGCCTCCGGCGACGGGTCCAGCGGCAACAATTCCTACATGAGCGCGCTGCAGACCGACGCCTCGATCAACCCGGGCAACTCCGGTGGCCCTTTGCTGGACTCGCGTGGGGCGGTCATCGGCATCAATTCGGCCATCCAGTCGGCGGGCAACGGCGGCTTCGGCCAGACCCAGGCCGGCTCCATCGGCCTCGGGTTCGCCATCCCGATCAACCAGGCCAAGACGGTCGCCGAGCAGCTCATCAAGACGGGCCAGCCGGTCTACCCGGTCATCGGCGCGACGGTCGACATGTCGGCCCAGGGCTCGGGCGCCCGGATCACCGACGAGGGCTCCGGCGGCACCCCGGCGGTGACTCCGGACGGACCGGCGGCGAAGGCCGGGCTCAAGCCGGGTGACGTCATCACCACGTTCAACGGCAAGCCGATCGACAGTGGGCCCTCGCTGATCAGCGAGATCTGGACCAAGAAGCCGGGCGACAAGGTCACGATGACCTACGAACGCGACGGAGAGTCCCACAAGGTGGAGCTCGTCCTGGGCGAACGCAAGGGCGACAGCTGACCCCGCTCTCCCCGAACCTCTCACCCGTCCCCGGAACGCTGCTGCGCCCGACGACGCGGGCCCGGTAGTCTGTAGCCCGCTCCGCAGCAGGTGAGGCGGGGCGTGGGTGGGTTGCCCGAGCGGCCTAAGGGAACGGTCTTGAAAACCGTCGTGGCGAGAGTCACCGTGGGTTCAAATCCCACACCCACCGCTTGCAGGTCAGAGAAGTAGCAGGTCAGAGGGCGCGGCTCCGGTTCGGAGCCGCGCCCTCCGCGTTCATCGTTGCGCCCTGAGCCGGTTGAACCGGCCGGTGGCGGCGGTTGAAGGGGTACCGCCATCGCCGGCAGGCCACGCAATGCCGGGACGGTTCCGGACAGGCCGCGGTCAGCGGATGCCGCGGTTCGACGTGAGGCGGTCGGCGGAGGCGATCGTGGCGCGGGCCTCGCGCTCAGTGAGGCCGGCGCGGACCGCCGCGTCGGTGAGGGCTTCCGTCAGGGAGTCGCCGAGGCCGTTCTCGTAGGCACGGCATGCCGCCCAGAACAGCCGGGTGTTCCGCTGTCCCTCCTGCGCCGCGAGGACGAACTGGACCAGGCCGTGCCCATGGCCGTGTGGTGAACCGGCGTGGGAACGGGTGCGCGCAGGGGGCGTGATCAGGCGCAGGAGCGCGCGGGGGCAGGGCGCCGGCGCGAGGTGGGCCGTGCCGGGGGCGATGCGGTACGCGCCGTTGGCGGTGACCGAGCCGGGGCCGACGAGGTATCCGCCGGTGCCGCGGACGTCTATGCCGGGGGCGAGCCGGCTCGCCGAGTTGGGGACGACGGTGTCGGGCGGCCCGGTCAGCCAGAGGTGGCGGCCGCCGCTCGGCGTGAGGACGGTGACCGTCTCCGGGATGGTGAACAGGTGGCGCAGCGCCAGATGCTGCAGTTCCGCCATCGAGTCGGTCGAGGACTTGGTGTCGAGATCGATGCCGATGAGGTGGTGCGGCGGACGGCCGCAGGCGATGCCGTAGCCCGTGGCCCAGGGCGCGGCCGCGAAGAGGGCGCGTACAGCGGCGGGGTCGGTGGTGGCGTCGTGGACCCCGTGGCCGGGGAGACCGCATTCGCCCCGGCACAGGACGGGTTGCGGGTCGTCGCGATGGGGGGAGCGCAGGGCGGGGAGCTTCGTCGCGGACAGGGGGATGACGGGGAGCCCACGCTCAGCGGCGGAGAGGGCGTGGGCGAGGGCCAGGGTGGCGGTCTGCCGGTCGGTGATGGCCATGAATCCATTTTCGTACAGACGTTCGACGAAGGGAAGGTGGAGATATGGCGCAAAAGTTGCCGAATCGTATCGCCTCTTGCGGCGCCCGTCCCGGAAGCAGTGGTGCCAATCGGTCGATCTTCGGGCAGGAAGATGGTTTATCGACAAGTCCTCACGCTTGCGAGCGAACCGCGCCTACCGGGGCGATTGGTGGTGGATCGCGTGGGCAAATCTGATCTTGCGACGTCGTGATCGAGTCGGGGCGGCAGGCCAACCGCCCCGGAATCCGAAGCACTTGTGCAGTTCCGGTTCATGGAGGAAATGACATGGCAAGCATCCGTTCCGCCCGCGTTCTCGCCGCTGCGGCCGCCCTGCCTCTCACGGTCGCGCTCCTCGGCGGGGTGGCCCACGCCGACAACGGCGGCTTCGGGAGCGACGGGTCGAACGTGTCGGTGGCGACCATGACCGGCAGCGGCGTCGGTGGCGCCAACTTCGGCAACTCGTCCACCACTCAACAGGTCGCGACCGGATCGGGGGCGAGTAATCAAAGCAATACCGCCGGCGTCAACGGGTTGGGCTTCACGGTCATCGACCAGGACAACGTCACCGTGGACTTCTCACCACTTTGGTGACGGCCGGCCCGAGGGGAGCGTGAGCTGGGGGACGACGACGGTCTGGGCGGCGGCGCTTGGGGGCGCCGTCGCGCAGACGGGCTCGAGGTGTGGCGTGGCGGCCCGCGAGCGTGGGGGCGTGTCCGGGCCGTCCGTCCGCATGACCTTGACAGAGACAAAGAGCTGACGGACAGTCAGATCCGGTCGGTTCACGTACATGGCGAAAGCCCGGCGGAGCGTAAGGAGGCAGGGGCCATCGGAGGCCGCGCGGATCAACACCTCGGGGAAGGGTGAGTGATTGCAGCGGAGGACCGTGGCGTGCGATGCGACGCGCGTGAAGAAGGGGGAGAGGTGACCGACGGTCTGTACGCACGGCTGAGGACGTACGAGGGGCGGGGCACCACACTCTCCGGCGTGGGCAAGGACCTGGTCAACGAGCCGATGATCAGGCACTGGTGCGAGGCGATGGGGGACACGCACCCCGCCTATGCCGGGCCGGGCGCCGTCGCTCCGCCGACGATGCTCCAGGCATGGACGATGGGCGGTCTGTCGGGTCACGCCGGCCGCAGTGTGGCCCAGGACGAGCTGTTCGAGCTGCTCGACGCTGCCGGGTGCACCTCGGTGGTGGCGACGGACTGCGAGCAGGAGTATCTCCGGCCGTTACGTCCGGGCGACCGGATCACCTTCGATTCGGTGATCGAGTCCGTGTCCGAGCGTAAGACGACCAAGCTCGGGACCGGCTACTTCATCACCACGCGGACGGACGTGCGGGCAGGTGGGGAGCCGGCAGGGAGGCACCGCTTCCGGGTCCTGAAGTACGCACCCAGGAACCGGAAACCGAAGGACGGCCGACCGCGTCCGGTGATCAACAGGGACAACGCCGGCTTCTGGGAGGGCGTGGCCGAGCACCGACTGCTCATTCAGCGCTGCGGCGGATGCGGGAAGCCACGGTTTCCCTGGCTGCCGGGATGCGGAGCCTGTGGCTCGCCTCAATGGGACACGCTGGAGGCGAGCGGCTCGGGAACCGTCTTCTCCTACGTGGTCATGCACCACCCGCCGTTCCCGGCGTTCGACCCGCCGTTCGCGGTGGGGCTGATCGAGCTGGCCGAGGGTGTGCGGATGGTCAGCAACATCGTGGGTGTGCCGCCCGACAAGGTGCGCATCGGTATGCCGGTCGAGCTCGAATTCCTCGGTGTGGGCGGGGAGTACGAGCTTCCCGTCTTCCGGGGAGTGTCAGGCGCGTCGGCCGACACGGACTTCTCGAAGCCCGACGTGGCTCAGGCCAGGGCATCTGGCCCGGTAGCCGGCCCCGATCCGGCCCCCGGACACGGCCTCCGCCCCGATCCGGCCCCCGGACACGGCCTCCGCCCGGATCCGTCCTCCGCCCTGCGCGTCGGAGCGGCCCTGCCTTCGCTGGCTGTCCCCGTCACGCGCACGTTGATCGTCGCGGGAGCCATCGCCTCACGCGACTTCCAGGATGTGCACCACGACGCGGAGATCGCCAAGGAGAAGGGGTCGCCGGACATCTTCATGAACATCCTGACGACCAACGGTCTGGTCGGTCGGTACATCACCGACTTCTTCGGGGAACACGCCGTCCTGCGCAAGGTGTCCATACGGCTCGGCGCCCCCAACCACCCGGGAGACACGATGGTGTTGAGCGGCACGATCGGCGCGCTGGAGGGAACGACCGCCGAGGTGCGGGTCGTCGGCGCCAACAGTCTCGGCAACCACGTCACCGGCACGGTGACGGTGACGATTCCGGAGGCCGCCGTATGAGCATCCGTGAGAAGGACGCCCTCGGCGGGAGGGCGGCCGTCGTCGGTATCGGGGCGACCGAGTTCTCGAAGAACTCCGGCCGCAGCGAGCTGAGGCTCGCGGCCGAGGCTGTGCGTGCCGCGCTGGACGACGCGGGCCTCTCCCCCGCGGACGTCGACGGCATGGTGACTTTCACGATGGACACCAACCCGGAGATCACGGTCGCACAGGCCGCCGGCATCGGAGAGCTGTCGTTCTTCTCGCGCGTCCATTACGGCGGCGGCGCGGCCTGTGCGACCGTGCAGCAGGCGGCACTGGCGGTCGCCGCGGGCATCGCGGAGGTCGTCGTCTGCTACCGGGCGTTCAACGAGCGGTCCGGTCGGCGCTTCGGTTCCGGCGTTCAGCACAGGGAGCCGTCCGCGGAAGGCACCGCGCTCGGCTGGAATCTCCCGTTCGGGCTGCTCACGCCCGCATCGTGGGTGGCTATGGCCGCCCAGCGCTACCTGTACGCCTACGGACTGTCACCGGAGGCGTTCGGCCATGTCGCGGTCACCGGGCGGCGTCACGCGGCCACCAACCCCGCCGCGTACTTCTACGGCCGCCCCATCACCCTGGAGGATCACGCTGCCTCCCGCTGGACGGTCGAGCCGCTGCGGCTGCTGGACTGCTGCCAGGAGACCGATGGCGGCCAGGCGGTCGTCGTCACCGGCCTCGAGCGGGCACGCGACCTGCGGCGCCCGCCCGCCGTGATCCTCGCCGCCGCCCAGGGAGCGGGCAGGGCCCAGGAGCAGATGACCAGCTTCTACCGCGACGACCTCACCGGCCTCCCCGAGATGGGAGTCGTCGCCCGGCAGTTGTGGCGGACCTCGGGGCTCGGCCCGAGGGACATCGACGTGGGGATCGTCTACGACCACTTCACGCCGTTCGTGCTCATGCAGCTCGAGGAGTTCGGCTTCTGCAAGCCGGGGGAGGGAGCCGCGTTCGTGGCCTCGGACGTCCTGCCGCTCAACACTCATGGAGGGCAGCTGGGAGAGGCGTATCTGCACGGGATGAACGGCATCGCCGAGGCGGTCAGACAGCTTCGCGGCACGGCGGTGAACCAGATACCCGGTGCGGCCAGGGCTCTGGTCACCGCGGGCACGGGCGTACCCACCTCGGGGCTGGTTCTCGGGGCCGACGGTGAGTAGCCCCTGAGGGTGTCCTCCACCTTCAGGAGGTGGAGCCCGAGGCGCCCCTACAACCTGAGGGGGACAACGCTTCGGGACCTGGGGCCGATCCGCGACGGCGGGGTGCGCTCCTAGCGTTGAGCCATGACCACGCCAGTCTGTACGAGCGCTTCCAAGGCCGCCGCGCCGATGCCGTCGTACACGCCCTACGCCTCGTTCTCGTCGTACGTCCAGGCGCGGGGACCCGTGCTGCTGCGCACCGCCCGTTCGCTGACGTCGAACGTGAGCGACGCGGAGGATCTGCTGCAGACGGCGCTGACCAAGACGTATGTCGCCTGGGAGCGGATCGAGGACCACCGGGCGCTCGACGGCTACGTCCGCCGGGCACTGCTGAACACGCGGACGTCGCAGTGGCGCAAGCGCAAGGTGGACGAGTTCGTCTGCGACGAGCTGCCCGAGCCGGCAACGGTTCCGCCCACCGACCCGGCCGAGCAGCAGGTGCTGCACGACGCGATGTGGCGCGCGGTGATGAAGCTGCCGGACCGTCAGCGAGCGATGGTCGTGCTCCGCTACTACGAGGATCTGAGCGAGGCCCAGACGGCGGAGGTGCTCGGGGTGTCGATCGGTACGGTGAAGAGCGCCGTGTCCCGGGCGCTGGGGAAGCTCCGCGAGGATCCGGAGCTGTCACCGGTCCGCTGAGATCAGCCATCAGCCCCTGCCGACCGGCCTCCGACGATCCCTTCCCGGCCGCACCATCCGGCACGCGGCGGCACGCGTCGGCAGTTGCCCGGGGGCGCCTCCCGCATGCCGGCCGCCCGCGGTCGGCCGGTTCGTGTGCGGTGCTGTGCGGTGCTGCGCGGTGATGTACGACGATTCATTACCTCCGGGTAGTGACATACCGCGTGGTATGTGCGCAGAATCTTCCCACCTTTTCTGCCACGTAGCGCAACGCGCCCACCGGGAGGACGCCGTGCTGAGCACCATGCAGGACGTACCGCTGACTGTGACCCGCATCCTCCAGCATGGGATGACGATCCATGGGAAATCGCAGATCACCACCTGGACCGGAGAGTCCGAGCCGCAGCGGCGCAGTTTCGCGGAGGCAGGCCGCCGGGCCACCCAGCTGGCCAACGCCCTGCGCGACGAGCTCGGCATCGACGGTGACCAGAGAGTCGCCACCCTCATGTGGAACAACGCCGAGCATGTGGAGGCGTACTTCGCGATCCCCTCCATGGGCGCCGTGCTCCACACGCTCAACCTGCGGCTGCCCGCCGAGCAGCTGGTCTGGATCGTCAATCACGCGGCGGACCGCGCCGTGATCGTCAACGGTTCGCTCCTGCCGCTTCTGGCGCCGCTGCTGCCGCATCTGCCGACGATCGAGCACATCGTCGTCTCCGGCCCGGGCGACCGTTCCCTCCTCGCCGACACGGAGGCGCAGGTCCACGAGTACGAGGAGCTGATCGCCGGCCGCCCGACCACGTACGACTGGCCCGAGCTGGACGAGCGCTCCGCCGCCGCCATGTGTTACACCTCCGGCACCACGGGCGACCCCAAGGGCGTCGTCTACTCCCACCGCTCGATCTACCTGCACTCCATGCAGGTCAACATGGCCGAGTCGATGGGCCTGACCGACAAGGACACCACCCTGGTGGTCGTCCCGCAGTTCCATGTGAACGCCTGGGGGCTCCCGCACGCCACGTTCATGACCGGCATAAACATGCTGATGCCGGACCGTTTCCTCCAGCCCGCCCCGCTGGCCGAGATGATCGAGCGTGAGAAGCCCCAGCACGCCGCGGCGGTCCCGACGATCTGGCAGGGCCTGCTCGCGGAGGTGACCGCGAACCCCCGCGACCTGAGCTCCATGACGCAGGTCACCATCGGCGGTGCCGCCTGCCCGCCCTCCCTCATGGAGGCGTACGACAAGCTCGGCGTCCGGCTCTGTCAGGCCTGGGGCATGACCGAGACCTCCCCGCTCGGCACCATGGCCCACCCGCCGGCCGGTCTGACGGCCGAGGAGGAGTGGCCGTACCGCATCACGCAGGGCCGCTTCCCGGCAGGCGTCGAGGGGCGGCTGGTCGGCCCCGGCGGCGACATCCTGCCGTGGGACGGCGAGTCGGCCGGTGAGCTGGAGGTGCGCGGCGCCTGGATCGCGGGTGCGTACTACGGCGGTGCGGGCGGCGAGGACTTCCGGCCCGAGGACAAGTTCAGCGAGGACGGCTGGCTGAAGACCGGCGACGTCGGTGTGATCACCCCCGACGGCTTCCTGACCCTGACCGACCGGGCCAAGGACGTCATCAAGTCGGGCGGCGAGTGGATCTCCAGCGTCGAGCTCGAGAACGCACTCATGGCACACCCCGAGGTGGCGGAGGCGGCGGTCGTCGCCGTACCCGACGACAAGTGGGGCGAGCGGCCGCTGGCGACCGTGGTGCTGAAGGAGGGGTCGACCGCGGACTACGAGACGCTCAAGACCTTCCTGGCCGGGAAGATCGCCAAGTGGCAGCTCCCGGAGCGCTGGGCGGTCGTTCCCGCGGTACCGAAGACGAGCGTGGGCAAGTTCGACAAGAAGGTCATCCGCAGGCAGTTCGCGGACGGCGAGCTCGACGTCACGCAGCTGTAGGACAGGCAGCTGTAGGACTCAGAGCTCAAGGCACGGGGCTACAGCCGCTCCGGGAGCACGGTGAACAGCGGGAGCAGATGGGGCCGGCGGTCGGGACCGCCGGCCCCTTCGCGTCAGTTGGTGCCGATCTTCGCCAGCAGGTCCACGATGCGCGCCTGGACCTCGTTGCTCGTCGAGCGTTCCGCGAGGAAGAGCACCGTCTCCCCGGAGGACAGCCGCGGCAGCTCCGCCGGGTCGAGGCCGGCCGAGGTGTAGACGACCAGCGGGGTGCGGTTCAACTGGCCGTTCGCGCGCAACCAGTCGATGATCCCGGCACGACGGCGTCGCACCTGCATCAGGTCCATCACCACCAGGTTCGGCCGCATCTGTGTGGCGAGGGTGACGGCGTCCGCGTCCGCGCCGGCGCGTGCCACCTGCATGCCGCGCCGCTCCAGCGTGGACGTCAGCGCGAGGGCGATCTCCTCGTGCTCCTCGATCAGCAGCACTCGCGACGGGTGCTGTTCGCTGTCCCTGGGCGCCAGTGCCTTGAGCAGTACGGCGGGATCGGCACCGTACGCGGCCTCCCGCGTCGCCTGCCCGAGACCCGCCGTCACCAGCACCGGAACCTCGGCGGCCACCGCGGCCTGGCGCAGCGACTGCAGCGCGGTCCGGGTGATCGGCCCGGTGAGGGGGTCCACGAACAGGGCGGCCGGGAACGCCGCGATCTGCGCGTCGACCTCCTCGCGCGAGTGCACGACGACGGGCCGGTAGCCACGGTCGCTCAGTGCCTGCTGGGTGGAGACGTCGGGTGCCGGCCACACCAGCAGCCGACGGGGATTGTCCAGCGGCTCCGGAGGCAGCTCGTCGTCGACAGGCTGCGGCTGCGGCTGGTTGGCGACCTCGACCGCACCTCCGGGCCCGTCCAGCGGCTCGGGCCCCTCCGCGCCTTCGTCGGGCGCCCCTATCGCGTAGGACCGCCCCTCGGAGCGACTGTCCGCGCGGTCGGCGGCGAGCCGGGGCCCCGGCTGCGGCACGACGGGGGGGACGGGGGCGGGCACGGGTGCGGCGGTGGGCTGGGGATGGGGCCGGGCGGCCAGTTCGGGCTGCTCGCTGTCGGGACGAGTGCCGAGCTTCCTGCGCCGGCCGGATCCGAGCGTCTGGTTCTGCTGCTGGGTGAGGTGCTGGGCGAACGGCACGCCCTGACCCAGCGTGCGCACGCTGAACGCACGCCCCTGCGTGGAGTCGGCGGGTACCGGCTGCTCCTCCGGGAGGGGCTGGGCGACCCGCGAGGCCGCAGGCCGAGGCGCCTGGGCAGGCGGCATCGCTCCGGCCTGCGGGGCGTTCCCCTCCTGGTCCTGCCCCGCTTCTTCCTGCGGCTGAGCCGGTGCGGCGGGGGGCAGGGGCAGTGACACGGAACCGGTGTCGGACACCGGAACGGGCGCGGCGAAGCCCTGGCCGGCCGACTGGTGCCCGGCTGCGGCGGGCGGTTCGGCGGCGGCAGAGGCACCGTCCGTGCCGATGCCGTCCGTGCCGCCGACGGAGGGACTGCCGACGGAGGGACTGCCGGCGGAAGGGCTGCCGCCGGCAGGAGTGTCGGCAGGACCGCTGGGGAGAGCGGCTTCCTGTCCCCACGCGGCCTGACCGGCCGCCGTGGGCCCGGCAGGAACCTCGCCGGGAACCTGGGCCTGCGGCGGCGGGGTCCGCTGCCCCTCGTTGCGGGCCCGCCTGCGCCCGGTCGGCGCCGGGTGCTGCTGCGGAGGTGTGTGGTGCGTGGTGTCCGGCGCCGCCGCCACGGCGTCGTGCCGTTCAGCCGTCGGGCCCTCGGGCCTGACCGCTCCGGCGGGGATCCGGTCCGCTTCGGCCGGCGGCAGTGCGAACGCGCTCCGCGGTGCCGCGCTCTCGGCCTCGGCCGGCGCCGCCGCCAGCGCCCGCCTGGCGCGCCGGCCGCTGGGCTGCGACGCCTGCCGGGTCTGTTCGGCGCCCGCCGGTGAGGGCAGGCCGCTCTCGACGGCCCTCCGCGCGCGCCGCCCCGAGGGCGCCGCCTGCATGCCGTGGGCGTCGACCGGTACCCCCTGCGGCGGCACGGTCTCCCCGAGCGCGGCACGTCCGCCCGCGCCTTCGGCGGCGGTCACCACGGAGCCTTCCGAGGGCCGCACGGCCACGGCCGCGTTCTCGGCGGGGCTGGGGCGGCCACGCCGCCGCCCGGTGCCCCCGCTGCCGCCCTGTCCCTCGGCCGGGGCGTCGACGCTGGTCCGGGCAGGTCCCTCACCCGTGTCCTGCGCGGGGATGAGTTCGGCGTCCGGCTGCGTCGCCCGGCGTCGCCCGGTCGGCTGCGTCGCGGCCACCGGGTCCTCCATGGCCACGGGGCTCTCCAGGAAAGCGTCCGTAGAGGCCCGCCGGGCCCGTCGGCGTCCGCCGCCCCCGGTCGTCGTGTTCGCCGACGCCATGACGGGCCCGGACGGCCCGGACGACTGCTGCGCCGGCAGCGCTGGCAGCTGAGCCACGGCAGGGGCGGGCGGGGCGACCGTTCCCGCGCCCTCGCCCAGCGGTACCTCGAGCACGTACGCGCTGCCGCTCATCCCCGGCACCTCGTGCGTCTGCAGCACACCGCCGTGCGCCCGTACGATCCCGCGCACGATCGGCTCGTGCACCGGGTCTCCCCCGGCGAACGGCCCGCGCACCTCGATCCGTACGACGTCACCGCGCTGGGCGGCCGCGACGACGACCGTCGAGTCGACGTAGCCGCCACCGGGCGGCAGCTTGGCCTTGCCGGTCGAGTCGACGCCCGCCACGTCCGCCACCAGGTGCGCGAGCGCCGTGGCCAGCCGTGCCCCGTCGACCTCCGCCTCTATCGGCGGCGCGTGCACCGCGAACTGGGCGCGTCCGGGACCGATGAGCTCGATCGCCCCCTCGACGCCGGCCGCGACGACGGCGTCGAGCAGGACGTTGGCCTTCGCCAGCTGTTCCGCGCCGGTGTCGAGCCGCTGGTAGCCGAGGACACTGTCGACGAGCGTCGTCATCCGGGCGTAGCCGGCGGCCAGGTGGTGCAGGATCTGGTTCGCCTCCGGCCACAGCTGCCCGGCCGGGTCGGCCGCCAGCGTGCCCAGTTCGGTGCGCAGTTCCTCCAGCGGGCCGCGCAGCGACTCCCCGAGCACCGCGGTCAGCTGCGCGTGCCGGGCGGTCAGCTCCGCGTACCGCTCGGAGCCGGCTTCCAGCTCGGCCGTGTAGCGGTCGGCCTTGTCCGCGAGCTCGGCCTCGTAGCGCTCGACCTTTTCCGCCAGCTCGGCCTCGTACCGCTCGGTGGTGGCGGCGAGTTCCGCCGTGAGCCGCTCCGTCGTCTCCGCCAGCTCGGCGGCGTGCTTCTCGGCCTGCTCCTCGTACGGCCGCCGGTCGGTGAACGTCATCACCGCGCCGACCAGCTGGTCTCCGTCGCGCACCGGCGCGGTCGTCAGGTCGACGGCGACCTTGGAGCCGTTCTTCGCCCACAGCACCTGGCCGCGCACCCGGTGCTTGCGCCCGGACTTGAGGGTGTCGGCGAGCGGTGACTCCTCGTACGGGAACGGCTCGCCGTCCGCGCGCGAGTGCAGGATCAGCGGGTGCAGCTCCTGGCCGCCGAGGTCGCTGGCGCGGAACCCGAGGATCTGGGCGGCGGCCGGGTTGACCAGCACGACCCGTCCGTCGGTGTCGGTGCCCACGACGCCCTCGGAGGCCGCCCGGAGGATCATCTCGGTCTGCCGCTGCGAGCGCGCCAGTTCCGCCTCGGTGTCGACGGTGCCGGACAGATCGCGGACCACGAGCATCAGCAGCTCGTCGCCGGTGTACGCGTTGAAGGAGTCGTACGCCTCGCGCCCGTCCTCCAGGCTCGCGCTGGTCACCTCGACGGGGAACTCGCCGCCGTCCGTACGCCGCGCGATCATGCGGGTGGGCTTGGTGCGCCCCCGCTGGTCGGCGGAGTCGGGCCGGCGCATCGACCCGGGAATCAGCCGCGAGTCGAACTCGGGCAGCAGATCGAGAAGACCCCGTCCGACCAGAGCGGTCCCCGGCGTCTCGAAAAGCTCGAGGGCGATGGTGTTGGCGTTGACGACCGTGCCGTTGGCGTTGACGAGCACGAGCCCGTCCGGAAGGGCGTCGAGTATGGCTGCGAGGCGAGCAGCGCCTCGGGATGGCCTGCTGCTCACGACGACGGTTCCTCCCTGACCTACTGCGTATTGCGGACGGCCGGTCCCATAGTGCCCCTCGGGCCTCGGCCTGTCACTGAAGGGAGTCTAAGGGCACCGACCGGGGCTCGGACGGCGGATGAGGGGGAGCTCTCACCAAGGTTGTGTGCACATGACGTACGCCGTCGGCCTATGACCTGGTGTTCGGCAGCACCGGCTCGAGTGTCTGCCACCGCGAGATCTCGCAGCCGTTGCTCCGGTCGAAGGTGGCGTCCACCCGTCGCCCCTGCCACGTACCGGTGACCCGCGCCGTGGCCGGCCCGCCGAACTGCTGGGTGCACATCTGGTCCTCGGCCACCGGGGCGAAGGGGTCCTGCTGGTCCCGCGCGAGCTCCTCGAGGCGGCTGCAGGCCGACTCGGCGGAGGGGTGCGTCCCGCCGGCCGGTCCGCACTCGAGCTCGTACCTGCCGTCCGTCCGGGTGTTCCCGGTCGCGGAGACGATCACTGTCAGCCGGTCGGGCTGCTCCGGGGCGGGTCTCTCCAGCAGCGGCAGGGGCAGCGGCGGCGGCGAGAGGACGACCGCCCCGGCGGTCGGTACGGCCGCGGCCAGGGCGGCGGCGGACACGGTTGCGGTGAAGACAAGGCGGCGCAGCATGGGGGCTCCTGAAGATTCACGGGTCCTGCCGGGGGCCACGACAGGCCCCCGGCATGTCTAACGCTGCTCACGCCACGGCGTTGCGCAACCGCAAGCGCTTTGCTCTGCGGGCCCAGGGGCTAGTACCGTGGACGGCGATTGGTGACACGCCCCTGGGCTGTGTCATCATCTGCACGCACCACTCGCGCCCGCGTGAGTGTGCTGGAGGCGTCGCCTAGTCCGGTCTATGGCGCCGCACTGCTAATGCGGTTTGGGTTTTAAAGCCCATCGAGGGTTCAAATCCCTCCGCCTCCGCCAGCTGATCACCGAAGCCCCGGCCACACGGCCGGGGCTTCGGTCGTTCCGGGCCCGGCCCACACGGGCAGGGCGCTGGTCGCCCCGGGGGCCGGCACGAACGGCCGGGGCTCGGGTCGTCCTGAGACCCGCGCACGTACACCCGTTCGGGTGTTTCCGCAGGTCAGGCAGGGTGCGGCTAATGGATTTCGCGTCGCGGCGCAGGTCATGTAATGTTGTTCCCGCAACGCCGACCGGGCAGAAAAGCCCGGGAAGCACAAGCACTCGTAGCTTAACGGATAGAGCATCTGACTACGGATCAGAAGGTTGCAGGTTCGAATCCTGCCGAGTGCACACAGCTCAGAAGCCCCCCGGGATCATCCCGGGGGGCTTCTGACATCAGCAGGTGACATCAACGTGCCGAAGAACGCTCGTGTTGCCGTTCCGGGCTTCGTCTGTGTCGGAGCGTCGGACGCTCTCATCAAAGCCTCCGACCACAAGATCTCGCCGTTGCCGTCGTGATCCACTCCTAGGGCGTCGTCCATCCGGTCAGCAGCCGCACGCAATGTCGTCTCATCACGTGCGCGTGGGCGTCGAGGGTCATGGTGATCGTGCCGCGCCTCGTGTTTCCTTCGGCTGGTCGGTCGGCGGCTGTCGCGGCTTCCACGATCACCAGTTCCCTCCGCGTGCGCCTCCGCGGGCAGAGCATGACTTCGGCACCGGTTTCGCGACAGCAGGCCGGGCCCGGTGTCCACGCCCGTGTGCGGTCAGAGCCATACGGCTGAAGAATCCGCGGCCGAGGGAACTGTGGCGGGGCGGCTGGATCGCCGGAGGTCACCGGTGCCAGTCTCGACACGGCCAAGGGCTGGCCGACAACGGCCCGTGTGAGCGATGGAGGTCGAGCGTGAGCAGCCAGGACAATCAATTCGTTGCCTTGGGACCCGCGGACATCGGGTTCAAAACGCACGCCACACGAATCACCACAGGAGCGGAGATCCACGGCACGCTCGCCGGCGTCGTCGGAAGGTGTCAGGGCAACAACGGCGACGGGGTGGTCGGTTTCGGAACCGGCACCGGCGGAGCCGGTGTCCATGGAAACTCCAACGTGCTGAACGGGAACGCCGTCGTTGCGGACGCGCATAACGGCTCCCAGGCGTTCGCCATTTGGGCCCGGTCGAGCTCGGGACTTGCGGCGCGATTCGACGGTCCCGTCCGTATCAACGGAGCCCTCACGGTCACCGGGGCCAAGTCCTCTGCCGTTCCGCTCGCAGACGGAAGCCTGCGCCTTCTCTATGCGGTGGAGAGCCCGGAGAGTTGGTTCGAGGACTTCGGGTCCGGCCGGCTCGACAACGGCGTCGCGGAAGTCGCGCTGGACGAGACCTTCCAGGCCGTCACGGGCAACGACGAGTACCACGTGTTCCTCACGGAGTACGGGGACAACAACGCGCTGTACGTGAGCGACCGGACCGGCTCGGGGTTCACCGTGCGCTCGAAGACACCGTCGGCCGGAAGTGAATTCAGCTACCGGATCGTCGCCAAGCGGGGCGACATCGACAGCGCACGGTTCGCCGAGGCGCCGGGGATGGAGAAGCCTGTGGGAGATGACTACAGCAGCGTCACGCCCGAGGCACCCGCGGCGGAGTAGCAGCCGGGGACCGCACCGGGGTTGCAGGTTCGGATCCTGCCGAGTGCACACAGGTGAGAGGCCCCCGGAGATGATTCGGGGGCCTCTCGCGTTGGGGCGTACAGCAGCGAAGCACAGCAGCCGTGTCAGCCGGAGGGGGAGCCGTGGTGGAGAGCGCCGAGCCGTTGGAGTTGATACGGCTGGACGACGGCCTGCAAAGCGTCGCCGTGCGGATCCTCTCGCGGCAGGGTGACTACTACGACGCCGAGATCGTCATTCGCAGCGACTTCGTGAACGCCACCGTGCACACGGGCTTCGATGACGATGACATCGAGGAGTGGGGCTCGCTCCTCGACGCCGTCGAGGAGGACGACGCCGACGCCGGGCGGGACGAGGACGAGTTGTTCGCCGGCGACTGGCCCAGGGAGGGCCGCACCGCGTACCTCACCTTCGTGGCCGATGACCCGTACGTGATCGAAATCCACGACGCGCCGAGCACGCAGATCTGCGTTCGCGTGCCACTCGATCTCAAGGCTGGTTGGCTCGCCGAGGCCAGGGACCGACTCGCGGCGGCCCGGGGCGCGCTGGGGATCTAGGCACGAGGTCGTCCGTGCCGGGCCGCCGTCCGCCCGCGAGGCGTGCGCGGCCGCTCGGGCGGGACGGGAGGCCGTGGCGCACCTGATGAGGGAACGACGGGGACCGTGATCGGCACCTGCGTGGACGTCGCGGCTCTGGCGGAGTCGATGGCCGCGACAGCAGTACAGCAGTACAGCAGCGCCATACCGCAACCCCGGTGCCCGCTCCAGGCCCGCTGCCGTCCCTCCGGGCCTCGTAGCGGCCGGTATGGCCGTTGCGCCCGGGAGACACGGCTCCGTACATGAAGCCCCCGCCGCCGCATCGACAGCGCTCGTCGGGGCTGCCCGTGCGGCCCGGTCGCGTGTCACTGGGTGTCGATAGGGTCGTCACCGGGCCCTGTATCGGACGGCGCACACGCCTGTGGTTGCGAGAAGGTCGCAGATTCACGTCCTGCCGAGTGCGCAGCGGGCGAGAGGCCCCCGGAGAGCCGGGGGCCTCTCGCGTGGCGGTGCGAAACGGCGGCCGTCGCACAGGGGACGCGGGAGCGACCGGCGTTCACGCTATGGAGGTGCGTATGGGCTGGCGGTGCGCCGGGGTCGGTTGGCCGAGTGGAGCGCGCGTGTGTGTGCTGCGCTGGGAGGGCGGCCGGGTCAGCCCGCTCGTCATCGGCAAGGGCCTCGGCTTCCGGGCGGAGGGCGCCCGCCGCTGTGTCGGTGCGCGGGGGAACGCGTGCCCCGTGGCCGCCCTGGTGCCCGGCCGGGCGACCCAGGCGCGATGCCCGGACTGCGCGCGGCTGGACCGGGCGCATTCGGTGGCCGCCGACGCCGTGCCCGACGACCCCCGTACGTACCGCGTATACCTGGCCTGGTTCGGGCCGGGCATGCTGAAGGTCGGGATCACCGCGGAGGAGCGGGGCCCGGCGCGGCTGCTCGAGCAGGGCGCCGTGGTGTTCGCGTGGCTGGGGCGGGGCCCGCTGATGGCGGCGCGGCGCACGGAGGAGCTGTTGCGGGCGGCGCTGGGTGTGCCCGACCGGATCGCGTACGCGCGCAAGCGTGCCGTTCGGGCGGCGTTGCCGGGGCCGGAGGAGCGGGTCGCGGAAGTGGCCGGGCTGCACGGGCGTGCGCTGGCGCTGCCGGGGTGGGCGGAGTCCCTGGAGCCGATCGCGTTCGAGGCGGTGGACCACGTCGGGGTGTTCGGGCTCGACGGGCTGCCGGCCGCCGACGCGGTGGTGCGCGAACTGGTGGACGGCGGGGCGGTCGCGGGCCGGCTGGTCGCCGTGGCCGGACCCGATCTGCATCTGCGGACGGCGAGGGACGGGATCGTCGTGGTCGACACCCGGCTGATGACCGGGTGGGACCTGGTCGGCGCCGGCGAGGGCGAGGCGCTGAGCGTGCCCACGGCCGGTGTGCGGGAGGACGGCGTGCAGGGCGGCCTGTTCTGAACCTCTCCCGGCAACGGAGCTGCGGTCCCGTCCGCGTATCCGGCGATCGTCGGGTGCTTCGGTGATCGATCTGGACGCCGGGCGGACCGGGGACGGAAGGTAGCTGCCATGAGCATCGGATCCGCGGACGACGCGGCTGAGGTACGGCGGTTCTGGCAGCGGCTGGGTGTGCCCGGGCTCGTGGACGTGCACACGCATTTCATGCCGGAGCCGGTCCTGCGGAAGGTGTGGGCCTACTTCGACGCCGTCGGTCCGATGACCGGCATGGAGTGGCCGATCACCTATCGGCACGAGGAGGAGGAACGGGTCGGGCTGCTGAGGGAGTTCGGCGTGCGGGCCTTCACGTCGATGCTCTACCCGCACAAGCCCGGGATGGCGGCCTGGCTCAACGGCTGGGCGGCGGCCTTCGCCGCGAGGACGCCGGACTGCGTGCACACGGCGACGTTCTTTCCCGAGGAGGGCGTGGACCGCTATGTGCGGGAGGCGGTCGACGGCGGGGCGCGGATCTTCAAGTCCCATCTGCAGGTGGGGGCGTACGACCCGGGCGATCCGCTGCTGGATCCCGTCTGGGGGCTGCTCGCGGAGGCGCGGGTGCCGGTGGTGATGCACTGCGGTTCGGGCCCCGCCCCCGGTAAGCACACCGGGCCCGAGCCGGTCGGGCGGCTGCTGGCGCGCCATCCCCGGCTGCGGCTGGTGGTGGCGCACATGGGTATGCCCGAGTACGGCGATTTCCTGGACCTGGCCGAGCGCTACGCCGAGGTGCGGCTGGACACGACGATGGCGTTCACGGACTTCAGCGAGGCCTTCGCGCCCTTCCCGGAGGGGGAACGGGCGCGGCTGGCGGAGCTGGGGGACCGGATCGTGCTGGGTACGGACTTCCCGAACATCCCGTATCCGTATGCGCACCAGCTGCGGGCGCTGGAGCGGCTCGGGCTCGGCGACGACTGGCTGCGTGCCGTCTGCCACGACAACGGCGCCCGGCTGCTGCTCGGAAGCACGTAACGCCCTCGCGGGCGTCGTAGGCATCGCGGGCGTCGCAGGGCTCGCCGGGCATTGCGTGGCTCACGGGAAACAGGGGACACGGAAGGCCCCGGTTCACGGAAGGCCCCGGTTCACGGAACGCCCCGAGCCCCGCGGGAAGCCCCGGCTCACGCGAGGCCCGGCCCACAGGAGCCCTGGCCCGCGGGAAGCCGGACCCACAGGAGCCCTGGCCCGCGGGATCGCGACCGCGGGGAACGCCAAGGGCCTGCCGATGCCCTCCTCGACATCGGCAGGCCCTGCTGCGGCCCGGGGCTGCGACCTGTCAGAAGGTCAGGCCCCAGGAGTCGATGTAGCCGGTGTCACCGCTGTAGACGTCCGTCACCCGGAGCTTCCAGGTGCCGTTCGCCACGACGCCGGAGGCGTCGACGGTGTAGGTGGTG
Organism: Streptomyces kurssanovii; assembly: GCF_040677245.1. Lineage (NCBI taxonomy): Bacteria > Bacillati > Actinomycetota > Actinomycetes > Kitasatosporales > Streptomycetaceae > Streptomyces > Streptomyces kurssanovii. Next base: position 24,299 of record NZ_JBFAQK010000002.1, on the reverse strand, counting down.
ATGACGTTGTCCGCGCTGTCGCTGGAGGAAGCGGCCTTCAGCTGGGCGGAGGCGCCGTTCGGGGCGACGAGCTCGATGCGCAGGTCACCGCGGTAGGTGTGCTTGATGTCGACGGCGATCTTGAGGTCGGCCGGGGCGTTGCCGCTGATGCCCGTCACCGCCAGGGAGGACGTGACCGGGGTGTTGGTGTCCGGGATGCTCACGTTGGCGGCGTTGGTGAACACGCTGCCGGTGGGCGGCTGCGGGTCGGTGCCGCCGGACGCGCCGAGCGTACGGGCCGCGTCGGCGAGGCCCGCGCCGCAGCCGCCGGAGCAGGTGCCGGGCAGCGTACGGGCGTTGGTCTTGATCGCGGACTCGATCTGGGCGGGCGTCATCGACGGGCTCGCCTGGTTCATCAGCGCGGCGAGGCCGGCGATGTGCGGGGCGGCCATGCTGGTGCCCTGGTACGCCGTGTAGGTCTCGCTGCCGACGCTGCGGGTGCCGGTGTTGAGCGTGGACCAGATGCCGTTGGCGGAGCTGAGCGCGGTCTCGCCACCGGGGGCGGTGATGTCGACGACGGTGCCGTAGTTGGAGTAGGACGCCCGGTTGCCCTCGCGGTCGGAGGCCGCGACGGCGATGACGTTGCTGCAGCTCGCCGGGTTGAAGTTGGCCGCGTTGGCGTTGCTGTTGCCGGCCGCCACGACGACGGTCGTGCCGCGGCTCACCGCGCCGTTGATGGCGTTCTGGGTGCCGGCGTCGCAGGCGCCGCCGCCGCCGAGGCTCATGTTGATGACGTCGGCGGGGTTCGGGTTGGCGGGGACGCCCTGCACCGAACCGCCGGACGACCAGGTGATGGCGTCGATGATGTCGGCCGTCGTGCCACCGCACTTGCCGAGCACACGGACGGGCTGGACGGTCGCGTTGTACGCGATACCGGCGACGCCCTTGCCGTTGTGGGTCGTGGCGGCGATGGTGCCGGCGACGTGGGTGCCGTGCCAGGAGTTGTTCTGGTCGCGCGCCGGAACGGGCTGGCCGTTGGCGTCGGTGCCGCACTCGCCGCGGGCGACCCAGTCGCCCGGGTCGGCGGCGTTGCTGTCACGGCCGCCGCCGTCGTTGGCCATGAACGAGTCGGAGATGAAGTCGTATCCGGCGATCATGTTGGCGGCGAGGTCGGAGTGGGCGACGTAGCCGGTGTCGATGACCGCGACCTTGACGCCGGAGCCGGTCGCCTTGTCCCAAGCTCCGGGGACGTTCATGCCGGCGGTCGCCTCGAAGAGATCCCACTGGCGGCTGTACTCGGAGTCGTTCGGCGTCACGGCCGTGGCGTACATCCGCGTGTCCGGAACGACGTACGCGACGTCCGGGTCGGCGCGGAAGGCGGCCATGACGTCCTCGGAGTCCGCCTTGTCCAGCTCGGCGCCGAGGTCGACCAGGGCGGCTCCGGTGCCCAGGCGCCGGTCGAAGTCGAGGGACTCGCCGGCCTTGCGGCCCTTCGCCTCGGCGTCCTTGGCCGCCGCGTCGTCGGACTTCGCCTCCGCGGCCTGCGACGTGTAGCCGACGATGAGGCGCTCGACGGGCTGGGCCGCCGGGGCCGGTGCGGGGGCGGCCGGCGTGCCGGGCGTGCCCGGAGCGGGGAGGGGCGCGGCGATGGAGGTGGCGGCGCCGGCGCACAGCAGGGCGGTGGTGGTCACCGCGAGGAGGGATATGCGAAAGGGTCTGGAACCGTTCAAGGTGCTGCCTTTCAAGTTCGTTCCGGCATGCGGGGACCCGAGTGGGTGGTTCGGGTCATGACAAGCCGGCCTGTGGCCGCGACAGGGAAGCGGGGGGTTGACGGTGACGGCCGGGTGCACGGCGGGTTGGGGGCCCGCCGTGCGTGCACCGGCCGGCCGACGCGAGGCCCAGCAGCTCCCCCGCTACGGATACGCGTCGGTCGGCCAGTGGCTGGAACCTACGGCCAGATCCCGGACACGCCTATACGGGTACCGGGCGCTACGGATACCTGATTAACCCCTGGCCGACCGGTGGTTCGTCCCATTGGTCGGCGTTTGCGGCATCGGGGCGGCGGAGTTCACGGCACGCGTCTCCGCGAGGTCCTGCCGGGACTGCGTGCCGAGTTTGCGCATGGCCCTGGCGACGTGCTGCTCCACGGTGCGCGGCGAAAGATGCAAGGTCGTCGCGATCTCGCGGTTCGTCAGCCCGGTCGCCGCGAGCTCGGCGACCTCGCGCTCCCGGGGGGAGAGCTGGTCCCCGTACGAGGGCCTGCCCGGCGGCCGGACATCCCTGGCGGGCTGATGGGAACGGAGCAGGGCACGGGCGCGGGCGGCGTCCCATACGGCGCCGAGGTCCGAGAACTGCTGCGCGCAGGCGGTCAGTTCGGCGACGGCCTGTGTCTTGAAACCGTCGGCGTCGCCGCTGCCGTCGCGCGGCCGGGGGACCGCCGCCTGCCCGTCCGCTGCGGCAGACCCGCACGCGTCCACGCGGTCCGTACCGGCCTTGCCCGGTCCGTCCGGCGCCGTGCCGTCGCCGCGCTCCGCGACGGACTGCGCCACTCCCGCGCTCAGGGCGCAGCGGGCGGCGGACTCGGTGGTCAGGGAATGGGCGTAGGGCCGGGGCAGCGCCGCGTAGTCCGCCGCGGCCCGCCGGTAGAGCGGCACGGCTTCCGCCGCCCTGCCGTCGGTCTCCGCCAGCACGGCACGCGACCACGTCAACGCCGCTGATGCCGCAGGGGAGTCCCGGCCGGCGAGGCCGGCGGCGAAGTCGTCCACCATGGCCTGTGCCGCCGCCCGGTCACCCGCGCGGGCCGTGGCCTCCACGGCCCAGGGCGCCAGCTCGGCGGCCCACACCCACACGCCCTTGGCCGCCATGCCCGCCCATGCCTTCCTGGCCTCCGCCGCGGCGGCGGGCAACTCCTGACGGGCCAGTGCGAGTCGGATCAGCGCGCCGGACGTCGCCGCGGCCAGCGGCGGTGCCGCGTGCTCGGGCGAGGGGCCGTCGGGACCGGACAGCCACGCCAGGGCGTTCCCCCACTCCCCCTGCGCCAGGGCGAGCAGCCCGCGGACCATGCGCGCGTCGGCGCAGATGACCGGCATGTCGGAGGTCGCGGTCACGAACGTCTCGCACCGCTCGGCGAGCCCGGCCCACCGGCCGGTGAACCATTCCAGCAGCAGCCGGGCGCCGAGCGCCGTGTGCTGGGTGTACGGGGAGCCGCTCTTCGCGGACAGTTCGAGACCTTCGGTCAGAAGTTCTTCCGCCCGCTCGTGGTAGCCGAGCCACACCGCGGAGTCGGCCGCGTTGCACAGGCCGCGTGCCGCGTGCTGGCGGGTCCGCGGGTCGGGGTTGTCCGTGGGCAGCGCGCGTACCAGTTCCCAGGCCTTCGGGTCGCCGCAACTCATGGCGAGGCCCGCCCGGTTGGCGGCGACGGCCGTGCGGACGGCCTCGTCGCCGCTGTCCGCCGCGGCCTCCGCCGCGCCTTCCAGCCATGCCCGGTGCACGTCGATGGAGGAGCCGGGCCAGTAGGGCATGGCGAGCGCCGACATCGCACGGGCGGACAGGTCGGGCCGGGCGTCACGCAGTTCGGCGGCGGCACGTTCCAGCTCACGCCAGCCCTGACCGCTCATGCCGACCTGGTTGCACAGCAGCAGTCCCAGATCGAGCCGTAGCTCGCCGCGCACGGTGGCGGGCAGCGCCTGGTCCTCGACGATCTGTCCCAGCACCTCGACGGTCTGGTCGGAGCGCAGGCCGAGGACCGCGCTGCGGGCCAGGAGCGGCGCCAGCCTCGCGCGGGTCTGCGGCGGAACGGAGGGGGAGGCCAGCGTCTGTTCCAGCAGGCGGATCGCGTCCTGGTGCCGGCTCGCCTCCGCCGCCTCCCGCGCGGCGTGCTCCACCGCGCGCAGCCACCCCCGGACGCGTCCGCCGGCGTGGTGGTGGCGGGCCAGGGCCGTCCACGGGACGGGTTGCCTGCGCGCCAGCACGTCGGCCGCCCGCCCGTGCAGTTCCTGCCGTACGGGCCCCGGCACGGAAGCGTGCACCGCGACGGCCGCGAGCGGGACGGGCAGTCCGTAGCGGCCCTCCCCCGACTCCGTCAGTGCGGCGCCGGCGAGCGCGCCGAGCAGCGCCTCCCTGCCGAGGGCCTGGCCCAGTCCCGACACGGCGACGAGTTCGTCGCGGCTCACGGGTTCGCCCAGCGCGGCGGCGGCCCACACGATCGGCCGGTGCTCCGGCGGCAGGGCGGCCGTCCGGCCGAGGCTCAGGTCGGCCAGCCGCACGGGCACGCCCGCGGCGTCCACATCGGCGGCCGTGCACCGCTGCCGGGTGCTGTCGCGCAGCACCGCGAGCAGGTCGACGACGACCTGCGCGACTCCGCCGGAGCGCTCGTGCAGCCGCGCCACCGCCTCCGCCGTGCAGCGCTCACCGAGTGCCGCCGTCGCGGCCTGCCGGACCTCGCCCTCCGTCCACGGCCGTATCCGGTGCCGCAGGACGGCCAGGGCCGGCGGGTAGCGGGGCGGCGGGGCACCCAGCGGAAGGCCGGGTGCGGCCAGTTCCTCGGGACGGTAGGCGACCACGGCGGCCAGGCCCGGCCGCGGCTGCTCCAGGATCCGGTGGAGCCTGCGCAGTTCTTCATGGTCCGCGCGGTGCACGTCGTCCACGACGAGCAGAAGGGGACGGTCCCCGGGCTGGTCCGCCGGCTCCGGCATCGTCCCGGCCTCGCCGGGCGTCCACCGCAGGCAGGCCGCTCCCGTGCCCTCGGCGAGTCCGGTCAGCTCTTCCGCGAGGCGGCTCTTACCCGTACCGGCGGGGCCCTCCAGCAGCACGAGGACGGGCGCGGCGCCGTTCCCGGCGAGTGTCCGCCGCAGCCGTAGCCGCCAGAAGGATTCGTGTGCCGTGCCCACGCCGACCGCCTTCAGACTTCCGGTTCCGCTCCCTGTGCGACCCCCGGACGTTTCCGTTGACTCAGCCGCACCTTCTCAGGGAATTCACAGGTTCGGGAAAGAAGCCTCTCAGGGCAATGTCACAGCCTGGTGAACATGACCACGACCTCGCCCCAGGGGCGCACCGAAATGCTCAGGCCGGACGGCAGCCCCGTGCGGGTGCTCGTCGTGGACGACGAGGCGCCGCTGAGCGAGCTGTTGTCGATGGCCCTGCGGTACGAGGGCTGGGAGGTGCGCAGCGCCGGCGACGGCGCGGGGGCGGTGCGTACGGTGCGGGAGTTCCGGCCGGACGCCGTGGTGCTCGACATCATGCTGCCGGACATGGACGGGCTCGCCGTCCTCGGCCGGCTGCGGCGTGAGGCGCCGGACGTGCCCGTCCTGTTCCTGACGGCACGGGACGCCGTCGAGGACCGGATCGCGGGCCTCACGGCGGGCGGTGACGACTACGTGACCAAGCCGTTCTCGCTGGAGGAGGTCGTGGCACGGCTGCGCGGCCTGATCCGGCGGTCCGGCACGGCGGCGGTGCGCAGCGGGTCGCTGCTCGCGGTGGGGGACCTGACCCTCGACGAGGACAGCCACGAGGTGGCCCGCGGCGGGCAGTCGATCCACCTGACCGCGACGGAGTTCGAGCTGCTGCGCTATCTGATGCGCAATCCGCGCCGGGTGCTGAGCAAGGCGCAGATCCTGGACCGGGTGTGGAGCTACGACTTCGGCGGCCAGGCCAACATCGTCGAGCTCTACATCTCCTATCTGCGGCGGAAGATCGACGCGGGACGCCCGCCGATGATCCACACACGGCGCGGCGCGGGATATCTGATCAAGCCCGGTGAGTGAGATGACCCCGCGGCGGCCGTGGTCGCTGCGGGCGTCGGGCGGAGGCGAAGCGCCGGACATGCCGCATGGGGCCACCGGACTTCGTGACGGCCGGCGGGCCCGGTGGCGGCTCGGGTTCGGGGATCACCGCCTGGGTCCACGAGACGTTCCCCGAGGTCACGGTGGACGCGTCACCTTCTGCGACCTGACTGCGGAGAAATAGCGCTGTACGGCGTACAGGAAACTCTTGTACGGTGTACGGGACCTTCCCCCGTACACCGTACAAGGAGCTTGCATGACGGCAACGACGACCGAGACCAGTAAGGCCCCCTCGGGCGGTCACCCGCAGCGCTGGCTGATCCTCGGCGTCATCTGTCTCGCCCAGCTCACCGTGCTGCTCGACAACACCGTCCTGTCCGTGGCGATCCCCTCCCTCACGAGGGAGCTCCACGCCTCGACGGCCGACATCCAGTGGATGATCAACGCCTATTCGCTGGTCCAGTCGGGCCTGCTGCTCACCGCGGGCAACGCGGCGGACCGGTACGGCCGCAGGAAGATGCTCGTCTCGGGCCTGGCCCTCTTCGGCATCGGCTCGCTCGCCGCCGGACTCGCCCAGACCTCCGGCCAGTTGATCGCGGCGCGCGCCGGCATGGGCGTGGGCGGGGCGCTGCTGATGACCACGACCCTCGCCGTCGTCGTGCAGGTCTTCGACGACACGGAGCGGGTGAAGGCGATCGCCCTGTGGTCCACCGTCAGCTCCCTCGGCTTCGCGGCCGGACCGCTGATCGGCGGCGTGATGCTCGAGCACTTCTGGTGGGGCGCGATCTTCCTGATCAACATTCCCGTCGCCGTGATCGGCCTGGTGGCGGTGGTCGTGATGGTCCCCGAGTCCAAGAACCCGCAGGGCGACCGGCCCGATCTGCTCGGCGCGGTGCTCTCCACGATCGGTATGACGGCCGTCGTGTACGCGATCATCTCGGGCCCGGACCACGGCTGGACCTCCACCCAGGTCCTGGCCTCGGCCGCCCTCGGTGCGCTCTTCCTCGGCGCGTTCGTGTTCTGGGAGCTGCGGATCCCGTACCCGATGCTCGACATGCACTTCTTCCGCAACCAGCGCTTCATCGGCGCGGTCGCCGGCGCGATCCTGGTGGCGTTCGGCATGACCGGCTCGCTGTTCCTGTTGACCCAGCACCTCCAGTTCGTGCTCGGGTACGGGGCCCTGGACGCCGGTCTTCGCACGGCGCCGCTGGCGCTCACGGTGGTCGCGCTCAACCTGACGGGTATCGGTGCCCGGCTGCTGCGGATCTTCGGGACGCCGGTCACCATCGCCCTCGGCATGGCCCTGGTCTCCGGTGGCCTCGCCGCCATCGCGGTCCTCGGAGCCGACGGCTACAACGGGATGCTGCTCGGCCTGGTCGTCATGGGCGCCGGAGTGGCCCTGTCCATGCCCGCGATGGCCAACGCGATCATGAGCGCCATCCCGCCGGAGAAGGCGGGCGTGGGAGCGGGCATCAACGGCACCCTGGCCGAGTTCGGCAACGGCCTCGGCGTCGCCGTCCTGGGCGCCGTGCTCAACTCCCGCTTCGCCGCTCTCGTGCCCGCGGCCGTCGGAGCGACCTCGCTGCCCGCCGCCCTGGCGGCGGCGGACGACGCCGGCGAGCGTGCCTCGATCTCGGAGGCGTTCGCCTCGGGGCTGGAGACGAGCCAGCTGGTGGGCGCGGTGGCGGTGCTGGCCGGAGGTCTGCTGGCCGCGCTGCTGCTACGGCGGGCGGAGCGGGCGGACCCTCCGGCGGCGGCCTGACCCCGCGGGGCGCACGGTGCTGTGCCGCACAGGGCACAGCACCGTGGCACAGCCCGGCGGCATAGCATCGGAGGCGGGCGGACCGGAGCGTTCCGGCACCGCCCGTCCGGCCGGAAGAACCGAGAGGGTGTGCGATGGCGAGTACGACCGACCGCACGAAGAGCCCCATGCGGACGAGTGTCTGGCTGGAGGGCAAGGCGGACCGGGGGCGCAGGTCGGCACAGCCGGCCGGACTGGACCGCGACAAGATCATCGACGCGACGGTCCGGCTCCTGGACGCCGAGGGCGCGGCCCGGTTCTCCATGCGGAAGCTGGCCGCCGAGCTGAATGTCACCGCGATGTCCGTCTACTGGTACGTCGACACCAAGGACGACCTGCTGGAGCTGGCCCTCGACGCGGTCTTCGGGACCGTACCGCTGCCCGACACGGACGCGGACGCGGACACGGGCGACTGGCGCGATCAGCTCCGCGCCCTGGCCGCCGGGTACCGGGCACTGCTGGTCCGGCACCCGTGGGTGTCGCCGCTGATCGGGACGTACCTGAACATCGGCCCGCACTCGATGGCCTTCTCGCGGGCGGCCCAGCAGATCGTGCGCAACACCGGCCTGCCGCCCCACGGGCAGATGGGGGGCATCTCCGCCGTCTTCCAGTTCGTCTACGGATTCGGCACCATCGAGGGCCACTTCATCGAGCGCTGCGCGGCGGCGGGGCTCGACCAGGACGAGTACTTCCGCGAGGCCATGGGGACGATCCGCGAACGGCCCCAGTACCGCGAGACGTTCGCGCAGGCCGACGAGCTGATGGAGGCGCGCGGCGGGGACACCGTGGAGGAGATGCGCGAGCGGGACTTCGGATTCGCCCTCGATCTCCTGATCGCGGGAATCGAGGCGATGGTGGAGCGGTCGAAGGCGTAACCCGCCTTCCCTGGACCGTAGGGGGTCGTGCCGGCTGCCGGGCTGCCGGCGGGCCGGTCAGTCCTCTCCGAGCCGCGCCGGGAAGCCGCCCGTGGCGATGGGGCCCCACCGCTCCGGTGTGACGCGGATGATCGACTTGCCCTGCTTCCGCATCGCCTCGCGGTACTCGTCCCAGTCCGGGTGCTCACCCGAGATGTTTCGGAAGTACTCGACGAGCGGCTCCACAGAGGCGGGGGAGTCGATCACCTCCGCGGTGCCGTCGACCTGCACCCACGGCCCGTTCCAGTCGTCCGACAGGACGATCACACTGACGCGCGCGTCCCGCTCGGCGTTGCGTGTCTTCGCCCGCTCCGGATAGGTCGAGACGACGATCCGCCCCGAGTCGTCCACCCCGCAGGTGAGCGGCGAGCCCTGCGGGGAGCCGTCCGCGCGGCGCGTCAGCAGGATCGCGCGGTGTCGCGGCCGTACGAATTCCAGCAACTGCTCGCGTTCCACCCTGGTGTTGGTGGCGATCTGTCGTGCCATGGCCGGCACCTTACGGGAGTTCGCCGCCCTGAACCGCCTGGATGTCCAGCTCCACCTTCAGCGTCGTCCCGATGGCGGAGATACCCGTCTGCACCATCTGGTTGTAGTGCATGGCGAAGTCGTCCCGGTGCAGTTCCGCCGTGGCGCGGAAGGCGGCGCGCACCCCGCCCCACGGGTCGGGACCGGTGCCCAGGTAGCTCAGGTCGAGGTCGACCTCGCGGACGACGCCGTGCAGGGACAGCTCGCCCCGCACCGTCCAGCGGTCGGGCCCGGCCGCGGTCACGGCGGTGGACCTGTAGGTGATGTCGGGGAAGCGCTCGGTGTCCAGGAAGTCCGGCGACCGCAGGTGCTTGTCCCGCAGCCCGTTGCCCGTGTCGATGGACGCGGCCGCGATCACCGCGTCGACCCGGGAACGTTCCACTTCCTCCGCGATCTCGATCCGTCCGCCGAACTCGGTGAAGCGCCCGCGCACGCTGGAGATCCCGAGGTGCTGCGCCGTCGCGCCCACCGACGAGTGCGCCGGGTCGAGCGACCAGGTGCCGGGCGGCGGCAGCTCCGCCCCGCCCTGGCGGGACAGCACCACCGTGCCGGCGTCCACCCGTCCGCTCGCCGTGACCAGCGCGGTCGACGCCACCGGCGCGTAGCCGAGGGCCGTCACGATCACCGTGTACGGCCCGGCCGGCAGGTCGGTCGTGTCGCTCACCGCGCCGTCCGCGCCGGCCTGTGCCCGCAGCACCTGGGTGCCGGTCATGTCCGTCACGGTGACGACCGCGTGCTGGACGGCCCAGCCGTCGCGGGTCCGTACCTGTGCGCGAAGTCCCATGCCATCGATCCCGTTTCTGTGTCCGGCCCTCACGGCCGTAGGAAGTGTCCGGGCCCCGGGCGGGGCGACCGGCCGTCCCCTGCCTGCCGCCCCGTCGCCGGGGCCCGTCTCCGCCGGGCGGGCGCCTCGTCTCCGCCGAGAACGAGGTGCCCGGGCCCGGGGGTCCGTTACTCGCCCGGGTGGGCGAGTTCGATGTCGTGTCCGTCGACGCCGCGACCGGTCACGGTCAACTGGCCCGCCACCGGCGGGTATCCGGTCGCGATGACCGAGTACTCGCCCGCGTCCAGGTCGGCGAAGGCGTACGCCCCGTCGTCGCCGGTGGTCGCCGTGGCGACCACGTTCCCCGCGGCGTCCACGAGGATCACGCGCGCGTCGGTCAGCGGCAGGCCCGCGGCCCCGCGGACCACGCCCCGCACGACGGCGCCGGACAGGAGCTCCGCCTCGACCCGGGTCACGCCCTGGCCGCCGATCTCCACGGGCAGCGCGATCGGCCGGTAGCCAGGGGCGTTCACCGCGACGGTCACCGCTCCCGGGACGAGCTCGGCGAAGGCGAACTCGCCCTGCTCGGTGCTCGTTCCGGTGGCGAGCACGTCACCGCGCACGTCCGTCACGACGACCATGGCACCTTCGACGGGGCCGCCACCGTCGGCCGCCCGCACCACTCCGCCGAGGCCGCTCGTCCCGGCGAGCAGGATGTCGTACACCAGCGGCTCGTCCGTGACGTTCACCGTGCAGGCCTGCGGCTGGAAGCCGTCGGCCGAGGCGATCAACACATACGATCCGGCGCCCGGCGCGTCCAGCGTGTAGCTGCCGTCCCCCTGGGCGACGGAGCGGCCGAGCTGCCGGCCGGCCGGCGAGATCAGCGTGACGGCGGCCCGGGGCACCGCGGCGCCCTCGGAGCCGCGCACCACTCCGCGTACCGCGACACCGGAGGCGACGGAGGTGACCGGCTCGCTCGCGACGGCCTGCGCCGGGGCGGGGGCCGTGGCGGCGGCGAGCGCCTCCGGTGCCTCGGAGGCGGCGACGGCCTCCTTCGTCTTCGCCTCGGCGTCGGACGAGCTGCTCTTCAGGGCGACCTCCTTGATGAAGAGGGTCACCAGGAAGGCGACGAGCGCGAAGGGAGCGGAGTACAGGAAGATGTCGGCGACCCCGTGCCCGTACGCCGTCTCCATCACCGTGCGGATGGGGACCGGCAGCTTGTCCAGGTCGGGAATGCCGCCGCCGCCCGTACCGCCGTGACCCAGCGCCTCGCCCTGCGGGCCGAGCTCGGCGAGCCCGTCCTTGACGTAGTGGGTGACCCGGTTGGCCATGATCGCGCCGAGCGCGGAGACGCCGATCGCACCGCCGAGGGACCGGAAGAAGGTGACGACCGAGCTGGCCGCGCCGAGGTCCGACGGGTCGACCTGGTTCTGGGTGCAGAGCACCAGGTTCTGCATCATCATGCCGAGCCCGAGGCCCATCAGGACCATGAAGACCGCGATGTGCCAGTACTCGGTGTCGTAGCGGATGGTGCCCAGCAGACCGAGGCCCGCCGTCACCAGGGCGCCGCCGGCGACCAGCCAGGCCTTCCAGCGGCCGGTCTTGGTGATGATCTGGCCGGAGACGGTCGACGAGACGAAGAGACCGCCGATCATCGGGATCGTCAGCACACCGGACATGGTCGGCGACTCGTCCCGCGCCAGCTGGAAGTACTGGCTGAAGAACACCGTGCCGGCGAACATGGCGACGCCGACGAAGAGCGAGGCCAGCGAGGCCAGCGTGATCGTGCGGTTGCGGAACAGCCGCAGCGGGATGATCGGTTCGCTCGCCTTCGACTCCACGAGGAGGAAGAGCGCGCCGAGCAGCACGGAACCGCCGACCATCGCGCCGGACTGCCACGAGATCCAGTCGTACTTGTCGCCGGCGAAGGTCACCCACACCAGCAGCAGCGAGACGGCGGCGCTGATGAAGAACGCGCCCGACCAGTCGACCTTCACCTGCCGCTTGACCACGGGCAGCTTGAGGGTCTTCTGCAGCACGAACAGGGCGATCAGCGCGAACGGCACGCCGACGTAGAAGCACCAGCGCCAGCCGAGCCAGTCGGTGTCGGTGATCACGCCGCCGAGCAGCGGGCCGCCGACGGTCGCGACTGCGAAGACGGCACCGATGTATCCGCTGTAGCGGCCCCGCTCGCGGGGGGCGATCATCGCGGCCATCACGATCTGCGCGAGGGCGGACAGACCACCGACGCCGATGCCCTGGATCACACGGCAGGCGATCAGCATGCCGGAGTTCTGCGAGAGTCCGGCGACGACCGAACCCAGGACGTAGATGAGGAGCGATATCTGGACCAGCAGCTTCTTGGAGAAGAGGTCCGAGAGCTTGCCCCACAGCGGCGTGGTCGCGGTCATCGCCAGCAGTGATGCGGTGACGACCCAGGTGTAGGCGCTCTGCCCGCCGCCGAGGTCGGTGATGATCTCCGGCAGGGCGTTGGAGACGATCGTCGACGACAGGATGGCGACGAACATGCCGAGCAGCAGCCCGGACAGTGCCTCCATGATCTGCCGGTGCGTCATCGGCGCCCCGCCGTCAAAGGCGGATCCACCGCCGTGCTTGGCGTGGCCGCCCCGCACACCGTTCGGTGTGGTCGTAGCCATGAACTTCCTTTTCTTCATACGGGTGTACGGGTGGCGTGGGCCCGGCAGTCCCCGACGGATTCGCGGAGGCGGGCCAGCATCGCGTTCAGCTGTCCGACGTCTTCGTCGGACCAGTCCCCCAGGTAGTGGGCGAACATGTCCGTGGTCCGGCGGCCGAGGTCGTCGAGCAGGTCCCTGCCCGCCGGGGTGAGCCGGAGGATCCGGGACCGCCGGTCCTCCGGGTCGGGCGACCGTTCCAGCCAGCCGCGCTCCACCACATGGGCCACATGCCGGCTGGTGACGGACATGTCGACGGCCAGCAGCTCGGCGAGGCGGCCCATCCGCATCTCTCCGTGCCGGCCGATCAGCGACAGCACCGCCGCGGACCCGGAAGGGCACTCGGCGGGCAGTATCCGCGAGAGGCTCCGTTTCACGGCCCCGACCGCGCTTATCTGCCGGGCCAGCTCCTCGTACTGACTCCGCTCGGCCAAGGCCCCTCCCAGCTTTTCGTTGCTTAGGGCAACGATAGAAGCCGTTGGTTGCTACAGGCAAATGAAAATGGGCCTGAACGGGTAAAGGAACCCAAAAGGCTTTGCATATGCGGAGTCATGGGCGGGTCATGTCCTTCTCGGAGCCCATCGGCTGCCCGCCCGGGGTTGGGGCCGTCGACGCCGTTCGCTAGGGTCCTGCCCCATGGCACACAACCCCCATGCTCCCCAAGGCCAGGGCCCCGAGGGCAACTACGACCCCGCGGGCAGCACCCAGATGTTCCGCGCCTTCGTCGACGAGGGCGCCCCGCAGGGCCGCGCGGCGGCGACGCCCGCGGCGGCGTCCTCCTCGCGCGTCGGCCTCATCGTCGGCGTCGTCGCGGCGGTCGTCATCCTCGGCGCGGTCGCCTGGCTCGCCCTCGGTTAGACCCTGTCCGCCGGAACCCGTCCGGGCCCGCTAGACCCTGTCCGCCGGAACCCGTCCGGGCCGGGCGGGCCCGCTCACTTCCATGTCGCGGTGACGTCCTGGGTCTCGATGTGCATGCCCAGGGGCACCCGCCAGGCGTCCACGCAGACCGTGTACGCCTGCTTCCGCACGGCTCCGGGCGCGATGGGCGCGGGCAGGGCCTGACGGGACTCGCGCGTGGCCCAGTCGACGCCGAGCGCGCCGATGATGTGGGTGGCGAAGGTGACGGTGCCGGACACGGCCGCGGTGCCGCCGGTGTTGCGGAACTCCACGGTGACCTTCTCGCACCACCGCCGATCGAGCGCCTCGCGGACGGGCTCACCGAGCTGAAGCACGGCAGGTCCTGTCGGGCCCGGCTCCGGAACGGAGGGGGCCGGCGCCGGCGTGGACGGTGCCGGGGCGGGTGAGGTGCCGGGAGTGCCGCCGGAGCCCGGGGTCTGCTGCGGTCCGCCGCTCCCGGAAGGGACGGCGCCGCCCGTGCCGCTCGCAGGCGTGCCGCCGGGGCCGCTCCGCGCGTGATCGCTGCCGCCCTTCGGGCCGGTGGCCGGTCCGCCGGTGTCCGGCCGGGGTGTCTTCCCCGCCGGGCCCGTGGTCCCGTCCTCGACGGGGCCTTCGCTCCCGTCCAGCGGGGAGAGCGAGACCTTGCCCTTCGGCGGCACGGCGGCAGTGGGCGCACGGTCCGGTCCAGAACCGGCGGCGCCGAGCGCCACGTCACCCTCGCCGCTGCCGCCGCACGCGGTCAGCGCTCCGCCGAGGCAGAGCGCCAACGCCACGATCCCTGGACCGGTTCGCCGTCGCATCGCGCCAGTGTGACTGACGGCCCGTCAGGAAGGAACCTCCCGGTCTCACTTCGAGACGGGCCTCGAGCGGACGAAGCCCGGATCGTCAGTCGGCGATCAGCCCTTCCCGCAGCTGCGCCAGCGTGCGGGTCAGCAGACGAGAGACATGCATCTGCGAGATGCCGACCTCCTCGCCGATCTGCGACTGGGTCATGTTGGCGAAGAAGCGCAGCATGATGATCTGCCGCTCCCGGGGCGGGAGTTTGGCCAGCAGCGGCTTGAGGGACTCGCGGTACTCGACGCCCTCCAGCGCCGAGTCCTCGTAGCCGAGGCGGTCCGCGAGCGAGCCTTCTCCGCCGTCGTCCTCGGGCGAGGGCGAGTCGAGCGAAGAGGCCGTGTAGGCGTTGCCCACGGCGAGGCCGTCGACGACGTCCTCCTCCGAAACGCCCAGCACCGCGGCCAGTTCGGGAACGGTCGGGGAACGGTCCAGCTTCTGGGCGAGCTCGTCGCTCGCCTTGGTGAGTGCGAGGCGCAGCTCCTGGAGCCGGCGCGGGACCCGCACCGACCACGAGGTGTCACGGAAGAAGCGCTTGATCTCTCCCACGACCGTCGGCATCGCGAAGGTCGGGAATTCCACGCCCCGTTCGCAGTCGAAGCGGTCGATCGCCTTGATCAGGCCGATCGTGCCGACCTGGACGATGTCCTCCATCGGTTCGTTGCGGCTGCGGAACCGCGCCGCGGCGTACCGGACGAGCGGGAGGTTGAGCTCGATGAGGGTGTCGCGCACGTAGGTGCGCTCCGGGCTGTCGTCGGCCGCGCCCTCGCTGTCCAGGGCGCGAAGCCGCAGGAACAGGGAGCGGGAGAGAGTGCGGGTGTCGATGGCTTCCGAGCTGCCGGGCACGACGGGTGCGGGCGCGCTTGGAGCGCGAGTGAGCACCTTCGAGCTGCCCTGTTCTACGGACATGCCACCCCCTTGAGGTCGCGGACGGTCGCGGTGGCCGCGACCGTCTGAGGAACGCAGCCTCCACCTGAATACCGGCGGCGAGGCTGCGGCAAACGCGGTTCCAGCAGAATGTCACATGTCGGCAACACGCTGTAGTGACATGTCGACAAGTATCGCGCAAAAATGCCCAGTAAACAGGGGGTGTACGGCTTTTGAGCCCCCGTCAGGGGCTCAGATGTGCTCTACCCGTTCGAGCTACGCTTCGATCCTGTTTGCGGAACGAAGTCGAGCGAAACTTCTCGCCAGCAGTCGCGACACGTGCATCTGGGAGACGCCGAGTTCCTGACTGATCTGCGACTGTGTCAGGTTGCTGTAGTAGCGGAGCATCAGGATCCGCTGTTCGCGCTCGGGCAGCTGGACGAGGAGATGGCGCACCAGGTCGCGGTGTTCGACGCCGGCCAGCGCCGGGTCCTCGTAGCCGAGCCGGTCCAGCAGCCCCGGCATGCCGTCGCCTTCCTGGGCCGCCTCCAGCGACGTCGCGTGGTACGAACGGCCGGCCTCGATGCAGGCCAGCACCTCGTCCTCGCCGATCTTCAGCCGCTCGGCGATCTCGGCGGTCGTGGGGGACCGGCCGTGGGCGGTCGTCAGGTCCTCGGTGGCCCCGTTCACCTGCACCCACAGCTCGTGGAGGCGCCGCGGCACGTGCACGGTGCGCACGTTGTCGCGGAAGTACCGCTTGATCTCGCCCACGACCGTGGGCATCGCGAACGTCGGGAACTGCACGCCGCGGTCAGGGTCGAACCGGTCGATGGCGTTGATCAGCCCGATCGTGCCGACCTGGACCACGTCCTCCATCGGTTCGTTGCGGCTGCGGAACCGGGCGGCGGCGTACCGCACGAGGGGGAGGTTGGCCTCGATGAGCGCGGCGCGCACCCTGGAGTGCTCCGCGGTGCCCGCCTGGAGCCCCTTGAGGCGGCCGAACAGCACCTGGGTCAGAGCCCGGGTGTCCGCGCCGCGCCTCTGCGTCCTCGCGGCAGGGGCGGTGTCGTCCGGCCTCTCGTTCTGAGGTGGCACCTGAGGCGCAGTACTGGCCGACACGGTCAAGCCACCCCTTTGCGGTCATTTACGGTCAACTCATCCGTCAAAAGCGGTCATAGCATCACAAGACATGTCCACTGTGTGCAAGCACCCGATAACGCCGTGTTGACGTCCTGCTGGGACGGAAAACCGACAAGCCCCCCGCCCTGGTGGGCGAGGGGCTCGTGGAGGGGCCTTCAGAACTCGTAGTCGGCGATCACCCACGTGGCGAACTCACGCCACTGTCCGGCGGCCGCCTGGTGGGCCGGATGCTCGATGTACCGCTTCAGCGCGTCCTTGTCGGCCACGGCCGAGTTGATGGCGAAGTCGTAGGCGATCGGCCGGTCCGTGATGTTCCAGGCGCACTCCCAGAACTCCAGCTCCGGTACGACCCCGTCCAGCTCCTGGAAGGCCTTCACTCCGGCGGCGACGCGGGGCTCGTCGCGCTCGACACCCTCGTTGAGCTTGAAGAGGACCAGATGGCGGATCAAGGGGCACTCCCTGGTTGGCCGGCAGACCGGGGCCTGTCCGGCGGATCTTGGCCGGGGGTCGCGATGCCTGGCGCGGCCCTAGTTGACGAGTTCTGTCATGAACTCTCCGACGCCCTGCGCGGCGCTCGAAATGCCCTCGAACCCTACCCCCACCAGGTCGGCCGCCCGGTCGGGGGAGTTGATGATCGTGTACAGGATGAAGACGACCACGACGTACACGGCTATCTTCTTGGCTTGCACCATCGGCCCCTGTCTCCCCTGCTGTCCTGCCCCTGGCGACGCGTCGCGTGAGTCTAGCCGAGCGCATTCGGACAGATTTTCCACGGCCAAGAGACTGTGCCCGTGCCCCTTTTAAGCGTCCGGCCGTGCGGCACGCGAGCCGCTCGACGGCGCTTGCCGCGCCGCCCCGTCGGCGACCGCGGCCGGCCGGACCGGTGTCCGGCCACCGGAAGCCGCTACCTCGGCGTGCCGCCGGCGGGCGCCGGATCCCGGCAGCCTCAGCGTGCCTGGAGATCCGTGTGCGGGCCACGCCGGCCGATCGTGGGTGCGGCCGCAAGGCGGGGTACTGCCCGCAGCGCAAGCGGACCAATCCGGAGACGGCCGACACGAAATCACGCGCCGGCCGCCGGGCGGTCGACTACGACGAATGGAAGGAACTGCTCGCCTCCGCGAAGATCCGCGACGGCCGGTTGCACGACGCGCGACACACCGCCGCGACGGTGCTGCCCATCCTCGGAGTCCCGGAGCGGGCGGTCATGGGCCTCATGGGCTGGTCGTCCACCGCTATGGCCGCGCGGTACCAACACATGGTGGACACGGTCCGCACGGACATCGCCCGGCAGGTCGACGGTTCGATTTGGAGGGCAGACGAGACACCCGGCGCCCAGAATCATTAAAGGCGCAGGCTGCCTCCGTGTGGCGAGCCAGTGCGAAGCTCGCCACACGCCGAGCGCCGCAGTCACGCAGGTGTTGCCGCGAAGTAGGCAGATGCAGGAATTGCCGGGCCTGCTGCCACGGCCCGTTCGTAGACCTCATCTGTCAGCGAGACGAATCGTCGTGCTCTGCGGTCACCAGCGGCAGCGGCATACCGACGTCAGGTCTCTGCGCAGTGGTGCCAGTGCGTGCGAGCGATCTCACCGCGGAAATGAATCTCCATCTGCAGACGCACCACGTCATCGTTTGCGCGCTTCAATCGATAGTCGGCGTACCAGTTGCTGACGATGAGGTTGGCAAATCCGACCTGCTTCCGTACCTGCGCCGTCACCCCGAGCGGGATCGGTTCCCAGCAGACCATGAGTTCGGGGTCCTCAATGGAGACCAGGAGAAGCTGACGATGTGAAGATCGCTGTGCCTCCTCGGCTGCGATCTCGGTCTGACGGGACTGGTGCATCAGCGAGGCTGCGACGCCCAGCAGTGCTGCGGCGGAGAAGAGGACGGAAAGGGCGCCGTAGGTCTGGCTGATGTTGCTGAGGTGGTCCCAGTCCTTGCCGGCAGGCGCCGCAACCTGAAGCAAGAACGGAGTCACCGCTATCACTGCTATCGCACCTATGCCCGAAATGGACCAAGTGAGGAACTTGCGGTGCCGTACCTGCATCAATGCCATCCCCTCCACCCCGCGAACAAGCAACATCTTCACGGTCGGGTTCGTGACCCGACAAGGGCGAGACCCGGAGCCATGGCCCAACTGAGACGGAAACTGAGACGGAGCACGACGAAGGGGTGGTCCCGATCGGGACCACCCCTTCATTCACCAGCGGTAGCGGAGGGATTCGAACCTTCAGCTCATGTGGTTGTACGTGTTACCTGTGTGGGCATCCGAGATCGTGCGGGCCTTGAAGGGCTTGGTGCGGTCACCTGTGCCGGAGTACAGGTAGACGGATTTCGAACCCGGGTGGTGCGCGAACAGATCGGCCTTGCCGTCGTGGTCGACATCTCCGGCACCGATGATCTGGGAGTATGCCTGCCAGCCGCCGCCGATCTTCGTGCGCTGGGTGTAGGTGCCGTCGCCTTTGCCGAGGTAGAGCCACAGGACGCCCCCCTTGTCGCGGGCGACGAGGTCCCCGGCGGGGCCTCCGGCGAGGTTGCCGACAGCGGCGAGCTGGTCGTAGATGTTCCAGCCGGTGCCGATGCGCTTGCGGGGATCGAAGGGGCGGGCGGTGTCGCCGGTGCTCTGGTAGAGCCAGAGGGCACCGGACCTGTCGACGGCGACGACATCGGGTCGGCCGTCGCCACTGAGGTCGCTGCCGCCGGTGAGACGCGTGTACGTCTGCCAGCCGCCGCCGACCCGCACCCGCTTGGTGAAGCCGCCGTCCTCCCGGCCCTCGTACAGCCAGAGCACACCGTCCGTGTCGCGGGCGACGAGCTCGGGGGTGAAGCCGGGGCTGAGCCTTCCCGCGATGTCGCCGACGGACTCGATCTTGTCGTAGATCTGCCAGCCGCCACCGATCCGCGACCGCTGCTGTCCGTCCTTGGCGCTGTCGCGCCACAGTCCCCCGGAGGCGTCCCGGCCCAGCAGGTCGGCCAGACCGTTGTTGTCGAAGTCGTGCAGGGCGGAGGTGGGGGTGCCGGCGTGCGCGAGGAGCCGGACCGTCGGCCGGCCGTCCACGCCGGGCGTGACGCGGAAGATGCCCTCGCCCTGTGCGGCGCTGCCGCCCTGGACGATCTGGGCCGAGCCGTCAGGGGCGGCGAAGGTGGCGTCGACGCGGTCGAGGAACCTGAACGTCTCGCCGGTCTTCTTGTGGAGGGCCGTCCCGCCGTAGATCACCCAGTCCCCGAGGAGGCTGATGCTCAGCCCCTTGCCTGCCGTGGTGCCGGGGACCGGGACGATCGTGTCGGCGCCGGTGGTCCGGTCGCGAACGACCACCCGGAGGGCGTTCGCGGCGGTGTCGTCCTCGACCCAGGCCAGACGGTTCCCGGAGACGACCCAGCTCCGCGCGTGGGACGGGTAGGGGTAGGTGAGGGTGGCGCTGCTCAGGTCGATGAGGCCGACACGCGGCTCGCCTTCCACGGTCCAGGTGCTGAGCAGGGCGTGCGTGGCGTCCCCCGGCCACACCCTGTCGAGTGAGGCGTTGTCCGCCAGGCCTTGCACGGCGCGGGGCTCGGCGTCCTTGGTCTGCAGCCACAGCTTCGGGCGCCCCCCGTGGGCGAACAGGGCCTGGCCCGCGGTACCGCCGTAGAAGGTGTCCAGAGCGTCGGGAACCGGCTGCATGCGGAACGACGTGCCGGTGGACATGTCCAGCGCCTTGGTCCCGAAAGTGTCGCTCGACGTCACGACCGTGTCCCCGGATGTTTCGGCGATGCCCTCGATCGTGTAGAAGAGCGTGTCGCGTGTGGCGCCGCCCTCGTACGGGGTCCAGCGGAGCTTCCCGCTCTCGCCGCCGTGCTCGACGTACGTCAGGAAGCCTTTCACGCCGGCGGATGCCAGCCGAGCGCCGGGCACCGCCGGCAGCAGAGCGCCCGACCCCTCTGCCGCGACCGGGACCTCTGCCGCGGACACAGGGGCGGAGGTCAGCACGCCGGCCCCGAGGGTGGCGGCGAGAACAGCGGCGATCGAAGCGCCAAGACGGCGTCGTCGGCCGGAGCTTTGTGACAGCAAGGAACGATCCTCCTGGAGACCGGGCGGAACGCAGAGTGCTGCATCCCGGCCAATCCGACCACCGACCGGCCGAATTGGTTGCCCGGCAACCCGCGGCCGGACCGGCGAACCCGTTCGAGGTCGAGCCGCAGCCGGCCCGGCCGTTCGGGCGCCGACCGGAGCGCTCGTGAAGGCCAACTGAGCCGGAACGAGACGAAGGGTCGGTCCCGATCGGGACCGACCCTTCATCTACCAGCGGTAGCGGAGGGATTTGAACCCTCGGTGACTTGCGCCACACTCGCTTTCGAGGCGAGCTCCTTCGGCCGCTCGGACACGCTACCGGGAGAGAGCTTAGCCCAAGGTGGGCCGTGCTCTGAAATCGGTTATGGGCAAGCGTCCGCCGAGCACGTTCCCGAGTGCCGGCGGGCACTGCTCAGCGGTCGCCCGGCCGGTCCCGGAAGAACGCCGTGAGCTGCTTCGAGCACTCCTCGCCCAGCACTCCGCTCACGACTTCGGGCCGGTGGTTGAGCCGTCGGTCCCGTACGACGTCCCACAGGGAGCCCGCCGCGCCGGCCTTGTCGTCCCGCGCGCCGTAGACCACGCGCGCCACCCGCGACTGCACGAGCGCGCCGGCGCACATCGTGCACGGCTCCAGCGTCACGACGAGCGTGCAGCCGGTCAGCCGCCACTCGCCGAGGACGGCGGCGGCCCTGCGGATCGCCAGCACCTCGGCGTGCGCCGTCGGATCGCCCGTCGCCTCGCGCTCGTTGTGTCCGACGGAGAGGATCGTGCCGTCTCCGGCGAGGACGACGGCGCCGACCGGCACGTCGCCGCCCTGCGCCGCGCGGTCCGCCTCGCCGAGGGCGAGGCGCATCGACGCCTCCCACGGACCGCGCACAGGGTCGTTTCCCGGCACCGGTTCCGGCGTGCGCGCCGGTGCCTGTTCGTCTGCCGGGCGGGGCACTAGCGCACGGTCTCCAGGACCTCGCCCGCGCCGAGCGCGTCCGCGATCTCCGACAGCGCGTCCGTCTCCAGCGCCAGCAGCTCCTTCTCGGACATGCCGAGATCGGCGAGGATCTCGCGGTCGCCGGCCGGACCCGTCGGGACGGACTCGCCGGCCTGGGCGGGCAGATCCACCGTGTCGGTCCCGTCCTCCTCCGGTTCTCCGTCCTCCGTACCGTCGAGGTCCAGCGCGTCGAGGTCGGCGGCAGGATCGTCGTCGTCCCCGCCGAGCAGTTCGTTGGTGAGGATCTCCCCATAGGAGGAGCGTGCGGCAGCGGCCGCGTCCGAGACGAAGATCCGAGGGTCCTCCTCGCCCTCGACCCGGAGGACGCCGAACCAGGCGTCCTCCTGCTCGATGAAGACGAGGACCGTGTCCTCGTCCACCGAGGCTTCGCGGGCCAGGTCGGTCAGATCCGACAGGGTCTCCACATCGTCGAGCTCTGTGTCGCTCGCTTCCCACCCGTCATGAGTGCGCGCGAGCAGTGCGGCGAAGTACACCGTGACTCTCCCACTGATCAGAGGTGTGACGACCGGCGGCGCGTTCTGCGTTCGTGCCCCGCCCACTCGGAATCGTGGCAGAAAGAGGCGCGTTGCGAGAGGTCTTCCGTCGTTGCGTCGGCCATCAGTTCTTAAGGGGCTCGTGAGACGGTCTACCAGCGGAAGGTCCGCATACGCATCTGCCGCCGCATCCGGGCCGCTCGGGCGCGTCGCGGCTGGACACGGTCGCGCAGCGCTTTGGCCTCGTTCAGTTCGCGCAGGAACTGGGCGCGTCGTCTGCGGCGCTCCCCGTCGGTCGCGATCTCCTGCTCCGGCTCCGGCTCGGGCTCCGGCATCGGCCACACCACCCCACGGCTGTATCCGTACTCCCCCCGGGACCTGTCCGCGGGCACTTCCTCAGCCCTGCGGCCTGGGGAGACACCCCTCCACCTTCCCTCCGCAACCGTCGTTGATGCGAGCGCGGGCTACTGTTGACGCCATGCGGATCCACGTCGTCGACCACCCGCTGGTGGCGCACAAACTCACAACGCTGCGCGACAGGCGCACCGACTCCCCTACCTTCCGGCGGCTCGCCGACGAGCTGGTCACCCTGCTCGCCTACGAGGCCACCCGGGACGTGCGCACCGAGCAGGTCGACATCGAGACCCCGGTGACGGGCACGACCGGCGTGAAGCTGTCCCACCCGCGTCCGCTGGTGGTGCCGATCCTGCGGGCCGGCCTGGGCATGCTCGACGGCATGGTCCGGCTGCTGCCGACCGCCGAGGTGGGCTTCCTCGGGATGATCCGCAACGAGGAGACGCTCGAGGCCTCGACGTACGCGACGCGTATGCCGGAGGACCTCTCCGGGCGCCAGGTGTACGTGCTGGACCCGATGCTGGCGACGGGCGGGACGCTGGTCGCCGCGATCCGTGAACTGATCAAGCGCGGTGCGGACGACGTGACCGCGGTCGTGCTGCTGGCGGCGCCGGAGGGCGTCGAGGTGATGGAGCGCGAGCTGGCCGGCACCCCGGTGACCGTCGTGACCGCTTCGGTGGACGAGCGCCTGAACGAGCACGGGTACATCGTGCCGGGCCTCGGTGACGCGGGTGACCGCATGTACGGGTCGGCCGAGTAGCGGTCCCGTCAGTGATGCGGCCGACCGCGCCGCAGGACACCCGAAGGGCCGGAGAACTCCGGCCCTTCCGTCGTTCCTGGGCCGTGTCCCCCTAGCACTTGCCCGAAGCCGCCGGCTTCGGCTGCGAAAGGGCCGCGAGGGCGACGTCCGCGCTCGCCTTCGCGTCGAGGGCCTTGAACGCGGTGCCGATGATGAAGTCGACGTCCGTGGTCCTGCGGGTGTCGGTCTTCGCCTGGAAGCCCTGCACCTGGGTGCCGAGCACCCGGAAGGCGCCGTTCTGGGCGGTGGTCGCTCCGAGCAGTACGGCGGTGCCGGGGACCTTCTTGTCGTAGTCCGCCGGCGCGTTCGCGACCTTGCCGATCTTGAAGCCACGTTTCTTCAACTCGTCGGCCGTCGACTTGGCCAGGCCGGCGCGCGGCGTCGCGTTGTAGACGTTCACCGTGATCTGGCGGGGCAGCGGCGGCGGGGGCGCCGCGGAGGGGGACGGGGCGGGCTTGCACCGCGTGCCGCCCCCGCTCGCGGAAGTCTTCGCTCCGCCGCCCGTGAACGCGTCGATGAGCTGCAGCGTCCCCCAGCCGGCGAGGCCCAGCGCTACCACCGCGGCGACAGCCGCGAGGACGATCCTGCGGCGGTTCCGTGGGCGTCGCATTCGTGGGTACTTGTCGCCCGTGATGCGGTACTTTCCGCCCATGCCGGGG
The DNA here is from genome assembly GCF_040677245.1 of Streptomyces kurssanovii. NCBI lineage: Bacteria > Bacillati > Actinomycetota > Actinomycetes > Kitasatosporales > Streptomycetaceae > Streptomyces > Streptomyces kurssanovii. The sequence continues at coordinate 771 of NZ_JBFAQK010000002.1, read as the reverse complement.
GGAGTCAGCATGCTCATGGGCGCAGCGTAGTGCGGTGCGGTGGCTATGCCTACTAAACGATCAGTTGATTGCGTCCGTACGGTGTCGAAAGGACCCCGAAAGGATCAGCCGCGGACCGTGGCCGACCGCCCTCGCGGCGCCGCCGGCCGTCGCCGGGGACCGGGAGGGGCGCTGGCCGGCTCAGCCCAGCTCGAGCACGCGGGCGTGCAGGACCTGACGCTGCTGAAGGGCCGCGCGCACGGCGCGGTGCAGGCCGTCCTCCAGATAGAGGTCGCCCTGCCACTTCACGACGTGGGCGAAGAGGTCCCCGTAGAACGTCGAGTCCTCTGCGAGCAGCGTCTCGAGATCCAGCTGTCCCTTGGTGGTCACGAGCTGATCGAGGCGGACCGGGCGCGGCGCGACATCCGCCCACTGCCGGGTGCTTTCCCGGCCGTGGTCGGGATACGGCCGCCCGTTACCGATGCGCTTGAAGATCACACGGAAAGCCTACCGGTCAAGAGGCTCATGGCGCAGCCATGGAATCGCGGTGCGATCGGATCAGTGCTGTGCAAACCGGGAAAATGGGGTCTCGCGCTGCTCTTCCCCGCCGGTATCGGGGCGACGTCTCCGGTCTCCGCACGGCCACCCCGGAGGTGGCTCTGAGGCCGCTCACCGCCTTCGAGCAGCATGGCGCGGCCGCGCACCCGGCCGCTCAGGGGGACGTGCGGCTGATTCGCTCGAACGAGGGCGGCTTCTTCCTACGGGAACGGCGCGCCGCGGGCGATGAGCCCC